>NZ_CP044427.1:3000000-3300000 GCF_008843165.1 Ornithinimicrobium pratense
CACGTGCGCGACCGACCGGGTCGCGCCGCACCACGGAAACCTGGGTCCCCGCCCCGCATCCGGTCCGGGCCGATTCCGGATGAGAGCCACGTCTCATGTAACCTAGGGCGCACGTAGATCACACACCCCGGGACGGCTCCGCGACCTGAGCACTCAGCCAGTGATGCCGAACCCGCAGACGACGCAAGGGGGTCTCGCCATGGGGCGCGGCCGAGCCAAGGCAAAGCAGATCAAGGTTGCCCGGAAGTTGAAGTACTCGACTCCGGAGACCGACCTCACAGCACTCGAACGCGAGCTTCGAGCATCACGAGGAGAGCCCAGCGAGGGCTACTCCCCGGTCGAGGACGACGCTGGCGAGGACAACGACACCCACGCGTCCTACGACGCGGACGACGACCAGGACGACTACGGGTCCTGGACCGGCAACGGCCACCGCTGAGGCCCGTGGACGGTCGGGCCGTGCTGCGTGACGAGGACCTGGACCTCTGGACGGAGAACCATGGCGCGAGCTCGCCACGAAGCCTCATGGACTGACGCCGAGGCCACGGTCAAGGGCAGCACCCACCGCAACCGGCCGTGGGTGCTGATCCTGTGTGTGGCGCTCATCGTGGGCCTGGCCAGCCTGGGCTACTCCCGGTTCTGGAACCTGCAGACCGTCAGCTACGAGCTGCGCGAGTGCGCGCAGCCGCTGACGGAGGAGTCCACCTGGGAGCAGATCCAGGCCGCCGCGTGCGACCCGGCCGAGCCCGGGCAGACGAGGCTGTGGGTCACCAACGAGGGTGAGCAGATCGAGCCGGCCACGGTCGAGGGATCGACGTTCAGCTTCGAGATGATCCCGATCCACTCCACCGCCCCGGGCCTGCGCGTCGAGCTCGGCCGCCCGGCGCAGTCCATCGTCATCGCCGAGCCGGAGAACCAGCAGATCCGGCGCCAGATGAACGCCGACAGCGCCGGCACCTCCTGGAGCGCCAACATCGGCTCTCGCGGCCCCCTGCACTACTGGGTCCTCGTCACCCCCTGACGCGGCTCAGGACGTCGGGTAGGACCCGACCATCTGCACCGCGCCGCCGTCGACGCCTTTCGCACCCTGGACCACGGGCGCATCGTGCCGGGCGGCGTCAGGCCCCGTGACTGCCCCCACGGCCCACGCCTCGATCCCGTGCCCGGCCAGCATCTGCACCGCCCGTTCTACCCCCTCGGGGGCGAGGACGGCGACGAACCCGACCCCCATGTTGAGGGTCTGCTCGAGGTCGCCCAGCTCCACCCGGCCCTGCTCCTGCACCAGGCCAAAGATCGCCGGCGGTGTCCAGCAGCGCTCTACGGTCGCCAGCACGCCCGCCGGCAGCACGCGGGCCAGGTTCGCGGCCAGGCCGCCGCCGGTGACGTGCGAGAGCGCGTGCAGGCCGAGATCCGCCCTGGCCAGCTCCAGCAACGGGCGGCTGTAGATCCGCGTCGGCTCCAGGCACTCCTCCCCCAGGGTCCGGCCCAGCTCCTCGACGTGCCGGTCCCACCCCCAACCGGCCGCAGCGAAGACCCGCCGCACCAGTGAGTAGCCGTTGGAGTGCAGCCCGGAGGAGGCCAGGGCCAGCACCACGTCGCCCTCCTGCACCCGATGGGGGCCGAGCACCTCATCCCGCTCCACGACACCGGTCGCGGCGCCGGCCACGTCATACTCGTCCGGGTCGAGCAGCCCTGGGTGCTCGGCAGTCTCCCCGCCCACGAGCGCGACGCCGGCCAGCTCGCAGCCGCGGGCGATGCCGGAGACGATCGCGGCGATCCGCTCCGGCACGACCTTGCCACAGGCGATGTAGTCGGTCATGAACAGCGGCTCAGCCCCGCTGACCACGATGTCGTCCACCACCATCCCCACCAGGTCCTGGCCGATCGTGTCGTGCACGTCCATCGCCTGGGCGATCGCCACCTTGGTTCCCACCCCGTCGGTCGAGGAGGCCAGCACCGGGTGCCGCATGCCCTTCAGCGCTGACGCGTCGAACATCCCCGCGAACCCGCCCAGCCCGCCCAGCACCTCGGGCCGGCTCGCCCGGCGCACCGACTCCTTCATCAACTCGACCGCGCGGTCACCGGCGTGGACGTCCACGCCGGCGCTGGCGTAGGTGATCGGCTGGTCGGTCATGGAGTCCCCTCGGTCTTCGGGCGGTCGGGCGGCTCCAGGGTATGCCGTGCCGATCCGCCTCCATCCTGGTGGCTGCGCCGCTCGCTCGACGGCTGGGCGCCGGGGCTCTCCGGCGCACGATCGGCGTCAGCGCTGGCGCCGGATGGCGGGTCGGGCTGCTCGGGCCCCGGTTCGGCGTGCTGTCCGGTCTGCTGCTCGGCCCCACCCGGGCGCGGCCGGGGTGCGGCCCGGGCGGCCAGCTCCTCGAACGGTGGCGAGGGGTGGGCGCCGATCCCCTTGGCGGCCCGCAGCTCCGGCGGCAGCTCGCGGCGCCAGCCCCGGACGGCCGCGGTGAGGATGCCTGCGATGGGCACGGCAAGGAAGAGCCCGGGCAGGCCCAGGGCGATGCCGCCGGCGGTGGAAAGCAGCAGGGTCAGCAAGGGCGGGAACTCCATGGCCCGGCTCATCAGCAGCGGGGAGAGGACGTTGCCCTCGATCTGCTGGACGGCCAGGACGATGAGCAGGACCCAGATCGCGGTCGTCACGCCGTTGAAGAAGAGGGCGACGGCCACCGCGACGGCGCCGGCCACCGTCGCGCCGATCATCGGGATGAAGCCGAGGATGAAGGTGAGCAGCCCGATGGGGACGGCCAGGGGCACGCCGAGCAGGTACAGGCCCATCCCGATGAAGATCCCGTCGACCGCGCCGGTGACGGTCGAGGCGAACATCCACCAGCGGGCGGTGGTGACCGCGTCCCGGATCGCCGCGAAGGCCGGCAGCTGCCGGCTGCCGGGGACCGCGCCGACGATGCCCTGCGTCATGGTCTTGCCGCCGATGAGCGCGAAGATGGTGGCGAAGAGCGCGACCACCACGACGGTGAGGGTCGAACCCAGCCCGGCCAGCGTGGTGCGGGCATACCCGCCCAGCCCGGCGGCGATGTCGCCCAGCCGGCTCTGCAGCTGCCCCTGCACGTTGTCCACGAACTCCGGCGGCAGCTCCCAGCCCCGCTCCAGGAACCAGTCGTTGGCCTCGGTGAGGCTGCCCGCGACGGCGTCGAAGATCCGCGGCCCGGCGTCGAGCATCTGGATGAGGGTGAACCAGGCCAGGGCGGCGATGCCGGCGGCGTAGACCGCGACGACGAGCAGCGTGGCCGGCGCCCGTGGCAGGTGCCGCTCGAGCCGGCCGACGACCGGCCACAGCAGCGCTGCCTGGGTGAAGGCGACGAAGGCCGCGATCGCGATGACCGTGACCTGCAGACCGAGCCAGATGACCAGCAGCGCCGCCGCAGCGATCAGCAGCATCCGCCAGGCGATGGTGGCCTCCAGACGCAGCCACGTCGGGCGGGCAGCGGCGGCCCCCGTGGGCTCGGTCGTGGTCACCGTCCGGATGTCGCCTGCTGGTCCAGGGTGCCCACGTCGGTGACGTCCACCTCGTCGTGCACCGCCGCGAACTGCAGCTCCAGCACATCCTTGCCGAGCTGGTCGCGACTGGGCAGCGTGATCGGATAGTCGCCGCTGAAGCAGGCCGTGCACAGCGCCGACCTGTCCTGCTCCGTGGCCGCGACCATCCCCTCCTCGGAGATGTAGCCCAGCGAGTCGGCCCCGATCGAGGCGCGGATGTCCTCGACCGCCAGGCCGGTGGCGATGAGCTCGGCCCGGGTGGCGAAGTCGATGCCGTAGAAACACGGCCAGCGCACCGGCGGGGAGGAGATCCGGACGTGCACCTCCGCCGCCCCGGCCTCCCGCAGCATCCGCACCAGCGCCCGCTGGGTGTTGCCGCGCACGATCGAGTCGTCGACCACCACCAGCCGCTTGCCCTTGATGACGTCACGCAGCGGGTTGAGCTTGAGCCGGATCCCCAGCTGCCGGATCGTCTGCGAGGGGGCGATGAAGGTGCGGCCGACGTAGGCGTTCTTCACCAGGCCGTGACCGAAGGGGATCCCGGAGGCCTCGGCGTAGCCGATGGCCGCGGGGGTGCCGGACTCGGGGGTGGGCATGACCATGTCGGCCTCGACCGGGTGCTCGGCCGCCAGCCGGCGGCCCATCTCGACCCGGCTGTCATAGACCTCCCGGCCGGCGATCGTGGTGTCCGGGCGGGCCAGGTAGACCCACTCGAAGACGCAACGTTTGGGCGCCGGCTCGGCGAACCGCTGGCTGCGCAGGCCGTTCTCGTCGATGGCGATGAGCTCTCCGGGCTCGATCTCGCGCACGACCGAGGCCCCGACGATGTCCAGCGCGGCGGTCTCGGAGGCGACCACCCAGCCACGCTCCAGCCGGCCCAGGACCAAGGGGCGCACTCCCTGAGGGTCGCGGGCGGCATACAGGGTCGTCTCGTTGCAAAAGACCAGGCTGAAGGCGCCACGCAGCAGCGGCAGCACCCGCAGCGCGGCGGTCTCCAGGGGAATGTCCGGGTCGCAGGTGAGCAGACCGGTGACGAGCGCGGTGTCGGTGGTGTTGCCGCGGCCAACCTCTCCGCGAGAGCGGCTCAGATCGCCGCCGAGCGCCTCGGCGAGCCGGTCACGCAGCTCGGCGGTGTTGATGAGGTTGCCGTTGTGGGTCAGCGCGACCGTGTGGTCCGCGGTGCCGCCCAGGGTGGGCTGGGCGTTCTCCCACGAGTTGCGCCCGGTCGTGGAGTAGCGGCAGTGGCCGACGGCCAGGTGGCCGGGCAGGGAGGCCAGTGCGGACTCGTCGAAGACCTGGCTGACCAGGCCCACGTCCTTGTAGACCACGAGCCGCTGGCCGTCGCTGGTGGCGATGCCGGCCGCCTCCTGGCCGCGGTGCTGCAGCGCGTAGAGGCCGAAGTAGGTGAGCTTGGCGACCTCCTCGCCGGGGGCCCATACCCCGAAGACCCCGCAGGCGTCCTGGGGCAGACGCTCACCGGGCAGGAGGTCGTGCGAGAGCCGTCCGTCAGGTCGTGCCACGGTGCCATCCTTCCACAGCACCCCGCCCCCGCCGAACCTCTGCGGACGCAGGGCCGGACGACATGCCTGCCCGCACGGTGCACTGGGGCGGGATGTCGCGCGAAGAGCACGCGCGAAGGCCACCAGGAGGGCCACCAGGGAATGCTCTTCTGCGACCCCGGGTTGCCGGGGTATGCGCATCGACATCTGGTCCGACATCGCCTGCCCCTGGTGCTATATCGGCAAGCGCCGCCTGGAGAGCGCAGTCGAGGGTTTTGCGCACCGGGACGACGTGGAGGTCGTCTGGCACAGCTTCGAGCTCGACCCCGGCGCGCCGGTGCCGCCGACGGAGAAGACCTCGGTGCACCTGGCCAGGAAGTACGGCGGCGGGCCCGGGCAGATCGCCGAGATGACCCGGCGGGTGGCCGAGACGGCGCAGGCGCAGGGCCTGGACTACCGGCTCGACGACACGATGCACGTCGCCACCCGGGACGCCCACCGTCTCCTGCACCTGGCGCTGGAGAGCGGGGGCGCCGCGCAGCAGGGCGCCCTGAAGGAGCGGCTGTTGGAGGACTATTTCGTCAGGGCGCTGGACGTCAGCGACCACGCCGTCCTGCGGGCGGCCGCGACCGAGGTGGGGCTGGCGGAAGCAGAGGTGGACCGCGTGCTGACGACGCAGGCCTACCACCGCGAGGTGTCGGCCGACATCGAGCAGGCGCGGGCCTACGGCGCCAACGGGGTGCCGTTCTTCGTGGTCGACGGCCGCTACGGCATCTCCGGCGCGCAGCCGATCGAGGTCTTCGCCGGCGCGCTGCAGCAGGCCTGGGCGGAGTCCCACCCGCAGCTGACCACCATCGCCGGTGGCGCGGACGCCGAGGCGTGCGGCCCGGACGGCTGCGAGGTCCCGCAGCGGCCCTGACCGGCCTCGCCCCTCACCGGCGTCGACCCCAGGAGGGTCTCAGCGGGGAGGGTCTCAGCCGGCGCGGCGCATGCTGGCGCGGTCCGCCACCAGGTAGATGATCGCGGCGATGAGGGCGCCGAAGAACGCACCGACGGCGCTGAGGAGCACCACGTCCTGCATCAGCGACCTGCTCGCGGTCTCCGGGCCGAAGTAGCCCAGGGCGCCACCGGCGACCAGTCCGATGATCGCTCCCACGACGAGGAAGCTCCACATCTGCGGCCGACGACGATAGGTCACCTGCTGCGGGGCGGGGGTCTCGTCCTGGTCCTGGTCACTCACGTCCTCCAGTATCACCCGGGACGGCTCAGATCATGGCTTCGGGGAGGACCGGGAGGTATGCCGTGAGGTCGGCCCGCTGACCCGACGCACGCAGGGCACCGCTCGCCTCCGCGTCGGCCCAGGCCAGCTGGCCGGTGGCCAGCCCGAGCCAGGTCTGCGGGTCGGTCTCGACGACGTTGGTCGGGGTGCCGCGCGTGTGCCGTGGCCCCTCCACGCACTGCACGGCCGCGAAGGGCGGCACCCGGACCTCGACCGACCGTCCGGGGGCCACGCTGGCCAGCTCCTCCAGGGTGTACCGGACCGCGGTGGCCAGCACCGTGCGGGGCACCCCGGTCTGCGCGGCCAGCCACGCGGCGACGGCCTGCTCGCCGTCGGCGGGGTCGGTACGGCGACGGGGCGGCATACCGGACCGCCTCAGAGGGGGGCGCGCTCGATGGGGCAGGACATGCACCGGGGGCCTCCGCGGCCACGGCCGAGCTCGCCCCCGTCGATCTCCAGCACCTCGATGCCCAGGCCGCGCAGGTAGTCGTTGGTGACGGTGTTGCGGGCGTAGGCGAGGACGACGCCAGGCTCGAGCGCCAGCAGGTTGCACCCGTCGTCCCACTGCTCGCGGGCGGCGGCACGGGGGTCCTGGTCGGCCGCGAGGATGCGCAGCCGCTCCAGCCCGAGGGCTCGGGCGATGACCTTGTCCATGTCCTCCGGCGCATGCCGGGTGACGACCAGCTGCAGCTCGCCGTCGACCTCGTCACCGGCGGTGAGCGTCCACGAGGGCAGGTCCGGAAGGCCGACGTAGCGGGTGAAGGACTCCTCATCGACCATCGTCAGGACGGTGTCCAGGTGCATCACGGCGCGGGCCTTGGGCATGTCCAGGGCGATGATCGCGGTCACCTCGCCGCTGGCCAGCAGCCGCCGCGCCAGCCGCTCCACGCCCTGGGCCGTGGTGCGCTCGGAGAGGCCGACGACGACCACCCCGTTGCCCAGGACGAGGATGTCGCCGCCCTCGGCCGTCGCCGGGCCGGAGTCGATGCCGTGGCTCCACCACTGCATACCGGCCTGGGCGAACATCGGGTGGTAGCGGTAGATGGCGTCGTAGTGGACGGTCTCGCGCCGCCGGGCCTTCTTGTGCATCGAGTTGACCGCGACCCCGCCGTAGATCCACGCCGAGGTGTCGCGGGCGAAGAGGTGGTTGGGCAGCGGCGACATCAGCGCCTCGTGCGCCGTCAACTGCTCGACCACCAGTGACTGCGGGGAGGAGATCCGCTCCAGCACCTCAGCCTTGGTGATCCCGCCGATGAGGTAGGTGGTCAGCTCCGCGTCGTCCATCCCCTCGAACATCTCGCGGACCGCACCGGCCGCCAGGGGGCCGAAGTGCCGCTCGTCCAGGCTGTGGTCGAGCACGTGCGCTCGCGCCTCGGGCACGGCGATCGTCTCGCGCAGCAGGTCGGCTAGGTGCAGCACCTCGACCCCGCGCTGCTGCATCACCTGCACGAAGTGGTCGTGCTCCTGCTGCGCGCGCTCGACCCAGAGGATCTCGTCGAAGAGGTACTGCTCCCGGTTCTCCGGGGTGAGCCGGTGCATCTCCAGCCCGGGCCTGTGCACGATGACCCGGCGCAGCGTTCCGACCTCGTTGCCGACGTGCAGCGTCATGGTGGTCCTCTCGTCCGGTGGGTATGCCGTAGGGCCGACTTATCCTCGCACGCCCGACCTCCAGCACGCCCGACCTCCGGCACGTCCGAGGTCCGGCATGCCCGACCTCGGGTATGCCGGCGCAGGCCGGACCGCCCCGGGACGCGAAGAACCCCTCGCGCACCTGGAAGAGCTCGGTTGCCCTTGCTGCATTCCTGCCCTGGGGGAGTTCACCGAGGTACCACCGCACGAGGGGTCCGGGGCCCAGTCTACGCGGCCGTCGCCGGGAGGCCAAGCCTGCGCCGGCCGCCGCTGCCGAACGCCCCATGCAGAGCCGCCGCGAGTGCTGCGCCCATCGCCCGACCGCTCAGCTGCCCAGCCCGAACCAGGCGGCGGCGACGCCCAGAGCAGCCACGACGAAGGCGATCGCCCAGACCCGGTCCAGGTTGACCCAGTGGGTGCGCAGGATCCGCAGCCCGACCGTCTGGTAGACCAGCAGCGCCACGACTCCGGCGGCGAAGGCCATGCCGGCGGCGTGGACGAGCGCGACCTGGACCGCCGCGCCCAGGTCGTCAGTCAGCGACCCGGCGGCGTGGGCGTGGCCAGAGTTACCGGTGGTGTGCAGCAGCACCGGGGCCAGCATGAGCCCGGCTCCGGTCACGGTGGACATCAGGAAGGACCACCAGGCCAGCTGCCAGGGCCGCAGCCGCATCCCGACCCACCGGAAGTGGCGGGGACGCAGCAGGAGCACCAGCCCGAAGACCAGCAGGGCCGCCGTGACCACCCCCATCGCCAGGTTGCGGGAGACCTGGCTGGCGAAGAGCGTGATGATCAGAGCCGACGGCAGTACGGCGGCCTCATGGCCCAGGACGATCCAGGCCAGGGAGCGTACGATCGAGCGGCGGCTCTTCTCCTGCAGCCCGTAGGACAGCGCGAAGAGCCAGCCCATCGCGGGGTTGATCCCGTGGAAGAGGCCCAGGCCAATGGACGCGAGCAGGGCGGCGGCGTCGACGCCGGAGGCACCGGCGCCGTGACCGGCATGGGTGAGCAGCATCAGGGTCAGGGTCGTCTCGGGGCCGCTCCTTAGCTGTAGCAGTAGGAGTCGCTGGAGGCGTCGCCGCCCTCCAGGTGGGTCTGGTGCACGCGGTTGCCGCGGAAGTCCTCGCCGTGCGGGAAGAACCGCTCGTCCAGCCGCATACCCCCGTGCTCGGTGTCGATGTGCGCCAGCGCCATCCAGGCGCCCACCCCGTCGGGGTAGAAGTCGTCGTCCCAGGCGCCGTAGAGCGAGTTGGTCCAGTAGACCCGCGTGCCGTCCCGGCTGACCTCGACCATCTGCGGCGCCCCCGCGAGGGGCAGGTCCGGGGCGGCCGGGTGGGACGCGCGGGACATGATCCCGCCGAGCTGGATCTCGCCGACTTTGACGGGGTTCATGGGGTCGCTGACGTCGAGCTGGATCGCCCGGCCGGTGCCGAAGCAGGAGACGTAGAGGAAACGGTCGTCGACCGAGAGGTCGATGTCGGTCACCAGCGGGGGACGGCCTTGAACGGCTTGAGCAGGTCGGGCAGACGATCCACGTCCTCCTCGGCGACCGGCTCAGCGGGGATGTCGAAGACCTTGTGGATGGTGAAGTCACCGTCCTGGCCCTCCCGCTTCCAGCACCAGATGGAGGCCGACAGGTCCTCCAGGGAGAGCACGACACCGATGAAGCCGTACTGCTGGTCCGGGTCGTGCGAGGGACGCAGCTCCAGTGCCATCTGGTACTGCGGGCCGAGCTCGAGCGCCTGCAGGTGCTTGCGGGTGACCAGGTCGAAGACGTGGACCTTGTTGCCGTACTTCCCGGCCAGCAGGTCCTCGACGTGCACGCCGTTCTCGATCTGCCGCGGGGTTCCCCACTCGCTGGCGATGAGCCGGTCGTGGTTGATGTGCCACCAGAAGTCGTAGGCGAGGTACTGCGGCCCGCGATCCTTCTCCCAGGTCCCCTTGACCTCGAAGGTGTCGTGGTCGAGCAGGGCGATGCCCCCCGGGCCTTCGTCGCCCTCGGCGCTGCCCAGGTTGGTGATGTAGATGCCCTCCGGGCCGCAGTGGGCGGTGTGCGGGCGGGAGTAGCCGGACTTGGCCTTGTACTCCTCCGGCTCGATGATCTTGGCGATCCGGGGGTTGCGCGGGTCGTCCTTGACGTCGACGAAGTGGATGCGGCTGGAGCGTAGACCCATCATCAGCAGGTAGCGCCGCTCGATGTGGGGATGCGGGTTGTTGGGGCACAGCGCCGAGGAGCAGGCGTTCCACCCGTGGTGGTGCAGCTCGTCGCCGTAGTTCGGCATCTCACACCAGCCGACCACCTCGCCGTAGTCATGGGCGTCCGGGTCGACACTGACCACCGCCAGCGCGTCCTTGTTCGGCTCACCCTCGCCCCGCCAGAAAGTGGCGACGAACGCGTGCTTCTCACTCGGGGCCTCGGCGGCCAGTCCGGGCGAAGGGTAGAAGGTGGGGTCGGGCTTCCAGGTGGCCATGATGCATCCGATCAGTGCTGATTATGGGTATGGCTAGCAAGAGTGATCTTGGCACGAAGCGGCCCTTCGGCCCAACACCGGCCCCTCGGGCCGGCGACCTCCCTCGCGGATTTCAGGGGCACGGCGCCGGTCGGGTATCCTTCTCGGCGGAGGATTCGCATAGTGGCCTAGTGCGCACGATTGGAAATCGTGTTGGGATAAAACCCTCGGGGGTTCAAATCCCCCATCCTCCGCCACGACGAGAGGCCCCGGATCGCGCCATGGTCCGGGGCCTCTCGCCATGACTGTCGACTGTCGGGGGTGTGGGTGGCGGCCAGCTGTCCTCCGGCGCCAGGCTCGACCCTGGGTCTCGTTGAGCGCGGCACCCGTTGACGCTCTCCCGCTCACCGCCCTGACAATAGACTCCCAGGCATGATCTTCAAGGGCGTCGGCGACGGCCGCCCCTACCCGCCCCACCGCCTCGACGACACGGGCGACTGGGGGCACCTGCCGCCGAGCATGGTGCGGCTCAACGAGCTGATCACCACCCGCTCGGAGTTGGACCTGCGGGCGTTGCTCTCCGAGGACTCCACGTTCTACGGTGACATCTTCTGCCACGTCGTCCGGTGGCAGGGCGAGCTCTACCTCGAGGACGGGTTGCACCGGGCGCTACGGGCGGCGCTGCAGGGCCGACCTGCCGTGCACGGGCGTGTCCTCGACCTCGACGACCCCCGCGCTCGATAGCCTCGTGCGCCGGAGAGGAGACAGCGACGTGGGATATGTGCGCACGGCCGGGATGTCGACGGCAGCCCGGCGGGCGCGCCGCCGGGCCGGGCTGGTCATCGCCGGGCTCCTCGCGGCGCTGCTCCTGGCCCTGGTCGTGGCGCTGGCCATCGTGCAGGGCTGGTTCAGCCTCGGGGAGGGCGGCGCCGACGACGCCAGCCAGACGACCGCAGCGGAGGTGCCTGCCCCCTCGATGCTGCCCAGCGAGGTCAGCGTCAACGTCTTCAACGCCACCAGCCGCGGCGGCCTGGCGGGCCGGACCGCCGACTCGCTGCGCGAGCGCGGGTTCGACGTCCAAGGGGTCGACAACACCAACGCGGTCGAGGGCCCGGGCCTGATCCGCTATGGCTCGGAGGCCCAGGAGCAGGCCGAGCTGCTCGCCGAGTCCGTCGGGCAGGGCGTGGTGCTGGAGCTCGTCGAGCGGGAGGGCACGACGGTCGACCTGGTCCTCGGCCCCGACTGGACCGACCTCACCTCGGACGCCGAGGCGACCACCGACGGCTGAGCGGTGGCCAGCGCCCGGTCGTGGCGCGGCGCAGGGCGCTCCGCCTGATGCCCCCTGTGGACAGCGGCCTTCTCGCCGGGGCGAATCTCCCTACGGTCGGGGAGATGGACACCTACCCGTCAGCGCCTCCTCCCCCGCCGCGGTCCGGCGCTGCGCCTCCGGAGCCGATGCCGCCATGGCGGCCACCCCCTCCCCCACCCGTCGAGCACCCGCAGGGGACGACGGTCATCGTGCTCGGCGTCCTGAGCATCGTCGGGTTCGCCTTCCTCGGCCCGTTCGCCTGGGCCATGGGACGCCGGGCGCTGGCCCAGGCGGACGCAGCTCCGTTCCCGACCGCCAACCGCTCGGTGCTGGAGACCGGGACCAGGCTGGGCCGCTGGGGCACCTACATCCTGATCGGGACGGTCGCTGTGGTCACGATGGCGGTCCTCGCGGTCGTGATGCTGGAGACGGGCACCGCCGCAACCTAAAAGGTGTCCCTGGACCTGGCTCCCGATGGCAATTTTCACAGGACACAACCTGCGCGGGCGAGGTCTGGACCGGTTGAGCCGCAGATTTCGGGCTCCCTCCACGCTCGGGTAACCTGTCCGGCGGTGGCGTGTCCGAGCGGCCTAAGGAGCGCGCCTCGAAAGCGCGTGAGGGCGCAAGTCCTCCGTGGGTTCAAATCCCACCGCCACCGCCAGTGCGATGTCGCAAGACATCGGGACGGGCCGGACCTGCCTCGAGTGGGTCCGGCCCTTTCCTGATGCGCGGCTCGGAACGCTTCAGGCGGTCGACGACGAGAACTGCTTTCTGGTAACCGCCTACCAGGAGAGGGCCGGGACATAGGGGTACCCGGCTGGGGGCGAGCAGCCGCCCGGTCAGCGGCGCTCCCCGAAGAAGTCCAGCAGCAGAGCGGCGCACTCCTGCTCCAGCACCCCGCCCACCACCTCGACCCGGTGCAGGGCCCGGCGGTCGCGAGGCAGGTCCCAGACCGACCCGCAGGCCCCGGCCTTGGGGTCCCAGGCGCCGAAGACGACCCGGTCCACGCGGGACAGGACCGTGGCCCCCGCGCACATCGCGCACGGCTCCAGCGTCACCACCAGCGTGCAGCCCGCCAGCCGCCACGACCCGAGCACCTCCCCGGCCGCGCGCAGGGCCCGCATCTCGGCGTGGCCAGTCGGGTCATGCTCAGCCTCCCGCACGTTGTGTCCCCGGCCCAGCACCGACCCGTCCGGTCCCACGACCACGGCCCCGATCGGCACGTCACCTGCCCCGTCCTCCTCCACGCGGGCGGCCGCGGCGAGCGCGAGGCGGACCCACGCCTCATACCGGGCAAGGGCACCGGTGGGACGAACACTGGGCGGGGTGCCGGGCTTCGCGCTCACGACCTAGAGTCTGTCCCATGCGCGTCCACGTTGCCGACCACCCGCTCATCGCCCACAAGCTGACCTACCTGCGGGACAAGCGGACCGACACGCCCACCTTCCGTCGGCTGGCCGACGAGCTGGTCACGCTGCTCGCCTACGAGGCGACCCGCGAGGTGCGGGTCACCCCCTTCAACATCGAGACCCCGGTCGCCCCGACCCAGGGCATCCACCTGTCCTCACCCAAGCCGCTCGTGGTGCCGATCCTGCGCGCCGGGCTGGGCATGCTCGACGGGATGATGAAGATGCTGCCCACCGCCGAGGTCGGCTTCCTCGGGCTGGAGCGCAACGAGGAGACGCTGGAGGCGCGCACCTACGCCAACCGGCTCCCGGAGGACCTGGACAAGCGGCAGTGCTACGTCCTGGACCCGATGCTGGCCACCGGCGGCACCCTGTCCGCCGCCATCCGCTTCCTCGTCGACCTGGGTGCCGACGACATCACCGCGGTCGTGCTGCTGGCCGCCCCCGAGGGCATCGAGCGGGTGCAGCGCGAGGTGGCCGACATCGGCGCCCCCATCACGCTGGTCACCGGCGCCATCGACGAGCGGCTCAACGACAAGGGCTACATCGTGCCAGGGCTGGGCGACGCCGGGGACCGGCTCTACGGCGTGGTCTGAGTATGCCGCGGCAGCTGCAGCGGGTCTCGGAGCGTTCCGAGGTCGAGCCGTTCTATGTCATGGAGGTGCTCAAGGCCGCCACCGAGCGCCAGCGGACCCACGGCGACGTCCTCTTCCTGTGCGCCGGCCAGCCCTCGACCCCGGCGCCGGCAGCGGCGCGGGAGGCGGCGGTCGCAGCCCTGCAGGACGGCCAGGTCATGGGCTACACCGAGTCCACGGGCATGCTGCCGCTGCGCCAGGCCATCGCCGCCCATCACCGGGAGACCGCCGGCATCGAGGTGCACTCCGACGACGTCGTGGTCTTCCCCGGGTCCTCCGGCGCCTTCACCGCGCTCTTCCTGGCGGCTTTCGACCCGGGCGACACCGTGGCGATGACCAGGCCGGGATATCCGGCATACCGCAACTCCCTGTCTGCGCTGGGGTGCAGCGTGCTGGAGCTGGACTGCGGCGCCGAGACCCGCTACCAGCCCACGGTGGCGATGCTGGAGACGCTTGCCGAGCCGCCCGCCGGTCTGATCGTCGCCTCCCCGGCCAACCCGACCGGCACGGTGATCGACACTCGTGAGCTTGCCAAGCTCGCCCGGTGGTGCGAGGAGCACGGGACGCTGCTGATCAGCGACGAGATCTACCACGGGCTGACCTACGGCCGCGAGGCCGCGAGCGCCTGGGCCACCTCCCGGTCCGGCGTCGTCGTCGGCTCGATGAGCAAGTACTTCTCGATGACCGGCTGGCGGATCGGCTGGCTCCTGGCGCCGCCTGCCCTGCAGCGCCCGCTCGAGGTGCTGACCGGCAACCTCAACATCTGCGCCCCGGCCATCGGCCAGGTCGCCGCGATCGGTGCCCTCACCTCGGGCCATGCCGAGCTCGACGCTCACCGGGAGCGGTATGCCGCCAACCGTGACCTGCTCATCCGGCGCCTGCCCGACGTGGGCCTGGGCGACTTCGCCCCGCCGGACGGCGCCTTCTACGCCTGGTGCGACGTGAGTCACCTGACCCAGGACTCGGTGGCCTGGTGCACCGCGCTGCTGGAGGACTGCGGCGTCGCGCTGACGCCCGGCGTCGACTTCGACACCGTCGAGGGGCACCGCAAGGTGCGACTGAGCTTTGCCGGGGCCACCGAGGAGGTGGCCGAGGCGCTGGACCGGATGGCCGCCTCACCGCTGCTCAAGGGCTAGGAGCCAAGATGCTGTCTACGATCCGCCGGATACTGCTGCTGCTCGTGCTGGCCTTCTTCCTCTACGCGGTCATCACCAACCCTGACCAGGCCGCCGAGATCGGGCGGGCCGGGTGGGACCTCATCCGCGCCGGCTGGCACAGCCTGGGTGAGCACGTCGACCAGCTGCGCGCCGCCCTGGGCTGAAGCCTGCGGCTGGGCCGCGCCAGCCGCGACTGCTTGCCGGGTGGCTGACACGGGCGCCGATGACCGAGCGAGCTCTCACACGTCCAGCACCCAGCGCCCGCCCTCGGGTCGGAAGCCGATCCGCTGGTAGTAGGGGTTCTTCATCCCCGCCGGTGAGAGCACCCGGCGATAGCCGCGCCGTGCGAACAGCCCCGACTCACGGAAGACGAACTCCCCCGGCGAGAAGTCGCGGTGCCGCTGCGTGACGTAGTCGAGCACGACCTCGGCGATGCCCTCCCCCGCGTCCCGAGTCAGCACCACGCCGACGGTCTCATCCCCGAGCACGACGAGATAGGCGTCCTCCTCCGGCGCCACCTCCCCCGGGAACTGCGGGTTGTAGCGCGCGATGTCCTGCCCGTGCACCCGCAGCACGTGCTGCAGGTAGCGGTCGTCCGGCTTCACCTCAAGCACCGTGTAGGCGGCGGCATCATGCCTGGCCCGCAGCATCCTCCACAGGTAGACGATGTTGATCAGCGACAGCACCGCGTTCAGCCCGACCATCGGCCAGACCTCGATGATCGCGTTGTAGGTGAGCAGCACCAGCGAGCCGATGAGGTTGATCAGCCGCAGCCGCAGCACCCGCGCCTGCAGCAGGCTGATCACCAGGATCGTCGACCCGGTCCACCCGACCACCTCGATCCAGTTCATGACAAGGGAGGGTATGCGCTCCACCGACCCCCGGGGTGCGGACCTTGCGCAGACCCTGGCTTCGGCGGCGGCGTCGGATGCGCGGCACCGTATACCTAGAATGCCGCCATGGCAGTCCGTCCCATCACGATCATCGGCCACCGCGCCCTGCACTCCCCCACCAAGAAGGTCAAGGAGGTCACCGACGAGATCCGCACCCTGGTGGCCGACATGTTCGACACCATGGAAGCAGCCGAGGGCGTCGGCCTGGCCGCGAACCAGGTGGGCTCGCGGCTGCGGATCTTCGTCTACGACTGCCCGGTGAGCAAGGACGAGCGCGTGCGCGGCCTGGTCGTCAACCCGGTGCTGGAGCGGCTCGGCGCACCTGCGCCCCTGGACGAGGACGAGGACGGCGAGGGCTGCCTGTCCGTGCCGGGCGAGTGGTTCCCGCTGGCGCGGCACCCGCGGGCCCGCGTGACCGGCACCGACCTCGACGGCAACGAGGTCGTCGTCGAGGGCGAGGGTCTGCTCGCACGCTGCCTGCAGCACGAGACCGACCACCTGGACGGCTACCTCTACGTCGACCGGCTCACCGGCCCGATCAAGGCCGAGGCCCGCGAGGCGGTCAAGGACCGCGGCTGGGCCGCCGACGGCATCCTCAAGTGGGACCCCTCGACAGCCAAGGCCGAGGACGTCTGAGCGACCATCTCGCAGGCTTTTTGAGTGCTATGAGGGTGGAAGGATCACACGGGAAGTACTCACAGAGCCGGCAAGTCGCCCCGGCTCACCGCGTCGACCGGAGCCTGCAGTGCGGGCGGCCTGCTCGACCGCGGCGCGGACCCGGGCGGGGTGGAACAGGTCGGCCCAGACCAGTCGGGCCATGCCGTAGCCCAGGGCCCGGATGCGGTCCTCACGACGCTTCTCGGCGGCGAGCGCGGAGGCCCCCTCAAGACCTTCGTACTTGATCCTCCCGTCGAACTCGATCACCACGCCGAGCTCCGGGAGGTAGAAGTCGACGCGCGCCACGAACGTGCCGTCCTCATCCACGATCCGGAACTGCGGGATCACCACGTACCCCAGATCGATCAGCAGCAGGCGGGCCAGTGACTCGGCGGCTGACTCCGCGGTCGGCGACGCCTGGGCGACGACGTGCCGAGCAGCGCCTAAGCCGGGGGTGTGCCGCATCCGCTCCAGCCATCCTTCGAGCTCCTCTTTCGACGTCAGGCCCAGGCGTAGCGCGGCGTCGGCCGCCGCGATGCCGGAGCGCATGCCGGCGATGAGCACCGTCCCCAGCACTGCGAGCACCGGGACGACGACGCTGAGCCCTGCGGCCTCGGTGAAGGCATCAGCGCCGGGACAGCGGTGCACGACATAGGCGTGGCGGCGCCGCGTCTCATCGGTCTGCCGGCGGTGAGTCAGATGCACCACGCCGAGATCGCGGTGCAGCACCGGCAGGCCGTGGAGCAGCGCGGCACTGGTGTGGCTGACTGCAACCCTCGGCCGGGACCGCACCAAGGCACGGCTCGCGCAGAGGTGACGGTTCGTCGGTGTGCTGGCTGCCGCAACATCGATGTAGGCACCGTGAGCGATCCGTTCCAGCCGGCCGCGCCGGACCAAACCCCGAAGATCGTTGCTGGTCAGCCCCAGGCGTCTCGCCTCCGCTGTGGTGATGACAGAGCCGTGGTCCTGGAGGAAGGCCCGGATGCGCTCCCACGCGGGATCAGCGCCGCGGGGGTCCCTAGAGCCGGCAGGATGAGCGGGCTGGTCGGTAGCCATGTGCACACCGTGACCCAGAGGTTTGGGCCCCTCCAGCCCTCAGACGCACACCTGTGGACAGTGCCGGCCGCCAGCCAAGGATGTGGGCGAACTCAGGCAAGCCCTAGGCCACTCACCGGCCCTTTGTCTGCTTCACGACGGATCCTTCAGGGGGTTGAGCACTCAAAGGGCCGGTGAGTAGCGAGGGATGCTGGGTCGACACTGCCGGCCATACAATCGGACCGGCGCCATCAGCCCCGGCCGACTAGCCTGGGGGCGATTGTCGTGGCGGGCCCTGGCCCTGGCCCGGCATACCCGGCACACACGAAGGAGTGGTGAGCGTGCGGCTCGCGAGCAGACTGGACAACCTGGGTACGGAGACGGCGTTTGCCGTCGCGGCGGCGGCCGCCGACTGGAAGGCGCGGGGCAACGAGGTGTACCCCTTCCACCTCGGCGACCTGGACTTTCCCCTCGCCGGCCACATCGTCGAGGCGATGAACAAAGCCATCGCCGACGGCCGCACCGGCTACTGCCCCGGCCCGGGCATCCCCGAGCTGCGCGAGGCCCTGGCCGACGACATCGGCGGCCGCCGCGACCTGCAGCTGGACCCTGCGGAGATCACCGTGATGACCGGGGGCAAGCCGGTGATCACCAAGTTCATCCAGGCCGTGATGAACCCCGGCGACGAGGTGCTCTACCCCAACCCGGGCTTCCCGATCTACGAGAGCCAGATCGAGTACCACGGCGGCGTGGCCCGGTCCTACCGTTACCTACCCACGCAGGACGGCTTCCGCATCGACCTGGACCAGGTGCGCGAGCTGATCACCGACAAGACCGTGGCGATCATCTACAACGACCTGCAGAACCCGATCTCCGCCGAGTCCACCGACCAGGAGCGCGAGGCGATCGCGCAACTGGCGCAGGAGCACGACCTGTGGGTGCTCTCCGACGAGGCCTACTTCGAGATGCGCTACGAGGGCGAGTCCCGCTCGATCGCCTCCCTGCCGGGGATGCGCGAGCGCACGGTGATCCTCTACACCTTCTCCAAGAAGTTCGCGATGACCGGCTCGCGGCTGGGCTGTGCCGTCGCGCCGCCCGACCTCAGCAAGGTCTTTGGCACGATGAACACCAACGACGAGTCGTGCACCACGCACTACGTCCAGTGGGCCGGCATCGCCGCGCTGCGGGGCCCGCAGGAGTCGGGGCAGGAGACACTTCGCACGCTGCAAGGCCGTCGCGACGCCGCCGTCGAGCTCGTCAACCAGACTTCCGGCATGTCGGTGCAGACGCCCCGCTCGACCTTCTACCTCTTCCCCGACGTCACCGAGGCGATCCAGATCGTCCAGGCGGACGGGTTGGCTGACTTCGCCGAGCAGGCGCTGCACCACACCGGCGTCAGCTTCTGCACCCGCAACCACTTCGGCCGCCCGCAGCCCGGTGAGGACCGCCGCTACATCCGGTTCGCCTACTCAGGCCTACCCGAGGACCGCATCCGTGAGGGGCTGACCAAGCTCCGCGACTGGGTGGGCTCGTTCTGATGGGCCGCGTCGTCGTCACCGGCAAGGTCCCCAAGCCCGCGCTGGACATCCTGCGGCGGGCGGGTCACGAGGTGGTCGCCTGGGAGCGCGAGGAGCAGCAGTCCCGGGCCCAGCTGTTGGAGCAGGTATCGGGTGCCGACGCGCTGGTCACCCTGCTCACCGAGCAGGTGGACGCCGAGTTGCTCGACGCCGCAGGCGAGCAGCTCAAGGTGGTCGCCAACGTGGCCGTCGGCTACAACAACGTCGATGTCGAGGCCTGTCGGTCCCGCGGCGTCGTGGCGACCAACACCCCGGGCGTGCTCACCGACGCCACGGCCGACCTGGCGATGGCGCTCATCCTGATGACCACACGCCGGCTCGGCGAGGGCGAGCGGGTGATCCGCTCACAGACCCCGTGGCAGTGGGGGATGTTCTACCTGCTCGGTTCCGGGCTGCAGCGCAAGACCCTCGGCGTGGTGGGGCTCGGCTCGATCGGCGCGGCCACCGCCCGCCGGGCTCGGGCCTTCGGGATGAACATCATCTACTCTTCACGCTCCGCCGCCCCGCGCGAGCTGACATCCGAGCTGGGTGCACACCGGGTCGACCTGGACACCCTGCTGGCCGAGAGCGACGTGGTCTCCCTGCACTGCCCCTACTCCCCCGCCACCCACCACCTGCTCTCGGCGTCCGAGTTCGCCGCGATGAAGTCGAGCGCCTATCTCATCAACACCGCGCGCGGGCCGGTGGTCGACGAGGCGGCGCTGGTGGAGGCACTCAAGGGCGGGCAGATCGCCGGGGCGGGACTCGACGTCTTCGAGGACGAGCCGCAGGTGCACCCGGGGCTGCTGGACTGCGAGAACGCCGTGCTCCTGCCGCACCTGGGCTCAGCCACCATCGAGACCCGCACCGCGATGGCCACCCTGGCGGCCGACAACGCTGTCTCGGTTCTGGCCGGCGAGGACCCGCCTACGCCGATCGGTTGAGGGTGCGCCCAGCCGCCGCAGACGTCCACCCCAGGTGAGAAACGTCATACCCGAGGGCGCGAAGACGAGAGAGCATGGCGCAGAGCCAGCCTGTGCAGGCCCCCCCGGATGGCGAAGGCCCCCACCGCATCCGGTGGGGGCCAGTCCATCTGTCTCAACACAGAGCGCGCCCGAAGGGATTCGAACCCCTAACCTTCTGATCCGTAGTCAGATGCTCTATCCGTTGAGCTACGGGCGCAACAGGGGTCTACTTTACACCGCGAAGGCTGGGTGAGCTAAATCGGCCGCCGGACTGGTCCGTGGAGGTGTCGGACCGGCCACTCCCACCCCGAGTGGGCCGCCGCACCTGCGGCCGCTAACGTGGAGGCTAGAGGCAGTGCAGCCTGACGCCCACGACGCCGGCGCGACCGGGAAGGGACCCTTCTGATGCAGGAGATCAAGACCACGGGTGGAACCACCCACAAGGAGCTCGACGCCTGGGTGAAGGAGGTGGCTGCCCACGTCCGGCCCGACGAGGTCGTCTGGATCGATGGCTCCGATGAGGAGAACGAACGCATCAACAACCTGCTCGTGGAAGCCGGCACCTTCACCAAGCTCGCCGAGGACAAGAAGCCCAACAGCTACCACGCCCTCTCCGACCCCCAGGACGTCGCGCGCGTCGAGGACCAGACCTACATCTGCTCCACAGAGGAGAAGGACGCCGGCCCGACCAACAACTGGATGGACCCCGAGCAGATGAAGGCCAAGCTCTGGCCCCTGTTCGAGGGCTCCATGCAGGGCCGGACGATGTACGTGATCCCCTTCGTCATGGGCCACCTGGAGGCCGAGGACCCGAAGTTCGGTGTCGAGATCACCGACTCCGCCTACGTCGTCGCCTCGATGCGGATCATGGCCCGCATCGGCCGAAAGATCCTGAGCAGGATGGAGGAGACCGACGCCGTCTACGTCAAGGGTCTGCACTCCGTGGGTGCCCCGCTCGTGGCTGAGGACGGCCAGGACGTCCGTGATGTGCCCTGGCCGTGCAACGAGACCAAGTACATCGTCCATTTCCCCGAGGAGCTGGCGATCTGGTCCTACGGCTCTGGCTACGGCGGCAATGCGCTGCTGGGCAAGAAGTGCTACGCGCTGCGCATCGCCTCGGTGATGGCCCGCGACGAGGGCTGGATGGCCGAGCACATGCTCATCCTGAAGCTGACCAGCCCCGAGGGCGAGGTCCACTACATCGCCGGCGCCTTCCCCTCGGCCTGCGGCAAGACCAACCTGGCGATGATCGAGCCGACCATCCCGGGGTGGAAGGCCGAGCTGGTCGGCGACGACATCTCCTGGATGCGTTTTGGTCCAGACGGGCGCCTGTATGCGGTGAACCCCGAGTTCGGCCTGTTCGGCGTCGCGCCGGGCACCGGGCGGGACACCAACCCGGTGGCGATCGAGACCATCGAGCAGGGCAACTCGATCTTCACCAACGTCGCCCGCACTCCCGATGGCGACGTCTGGTGGGAGGGGATGACCCAGGAGAAGCCGGCCGAGCTCATCGACTGGCACGGCCAGAAGTGGACCCCCGACTCTGACCAGCTCTCCTCACACCCCAACAGCCGGTTCTGCACCCCGATCAACCAGGTGCCCAATATCGCGGCTGAGTACGAGGATCCGCGGGGCGTGCCGATCTCGGCGATCATGTTCGGCGGCCGCCGCAAGACGACCGTGCCGCTGGTGACCGAGTCGCGCGACTGGCAGCACGCCACCTTCATCGCCTCCACGCTCTCCTCGGAGACCACGGCGGCGGCAACCGGTGCGGTCGGCGTCGTCCGACGTGACCCGATGGCGATGCTGCCGTTCATGGGCTACAACGCCAGCGACTACTTCGCCCACTGGCTGCAGATCGGCAAGCAGGCCGACGCCGCCAAGCTGCCCAAGGTGTTCCTGGTCAACTGGTTCCGCCGCGACGAGGACGGCGGCTTCCTCTGGCCCGGTTTCGGCGAGAACTCCCGGGTGCTGAAGTGGATGGTCGACCGCATCGAGGGTCGCGTGGACGCCCAGGAGAGCCCCATCGGTCTCCTACCGATGCCGCAGGACATCGACACCGACGGTCTGGACACCTCCACCGAGGACGTCACCAAGGCGCTGGCCTTCGACCCTGAGGAGTGGAGGGCTGAGCTCCCCCTCATCCGGGACTGGTTCGACAAGTTCGGCGCGGACCTGCCTGGCGCCCTGGAGGACGAGCTGGCGACCCTGGAGCAGCGCTTGACCGAGGAGGTGCAGGCCTGATGGGCATCACTCCAGGAGTCGAGCCCGGCCCAGTCGAGGAGGAGCCGCTGCTGGCGGAGGAGCCGCTGCCCCCGGGCGCGGCCCACCTCGCCGAGAAGGTGGAGGCCATCGACGAGCGGATCCGCTCCGAGGGCCCCGATGAGGTCCAGGAGGCCGACGAGGCGGCGGATGCGGTTGAGGGTGACGCGGACGACGCGGAGTCTCGCGACGCGGATTCCGGTCAGGGGTCCGACGCGGACTCCGATGCGGACCCGACGTCGGACGAGGGCGCCGACCCCGAGGACCCGGAGGCCCAGCAGGGCTGAGCCCTGCGCCATCCGTCGAGGAGCCGCCCTGACCCGGAGAACGCACGAACCCCCGTCCCGCGAGGGCCGGGGGTTCGTGCGTGGATCGGCGGAGGCGGAGGGATTTGAACCCTCGATGGGGCTATAAACCCCAAACCCGCTTAGCAGGCGGGCGCCATAGACCAGACTAGGCGACGCCTCCAGATCGAGGATCAGGGTAACCTCCTATCGGCACCGAGGCCAAACAGGGGCTCTCAGTCCGTGCTCAGCCGCGGATGGTAGAAATCGGGCTGCCACCACCACCTATGCGAGAGGGACCAGCACGCCGATGAGCGCCGACGACGGTCAGCACGGTGATGGTCGTGGCGAAGGTCAGCGCGGCGAAGGTGCCCCGCGCGATAGCCAGCGCGGCGAGCGCCAGCCGGGCGGAGCCACTTTGACGCGCGGGGACGAACACCTGGCGCGGCATCGCGACCCGGGCGGGCTGGGGCGGGCGCTGGGGCTGACCACGCTGAGCGCCATCCTGCCGGGTGCCGGTCTGCTGCGCACGCGGAAGTGGAAGCTGGGGCTGGGCGTGGTGGCGCTGGCCGTCGGTCTGCTGGCCGGCATCGCCGTCTACGCCATGGTCAACGGGCTGACCACGACCGCCTTCCAGACGGCCGCGGACACCGACCGGTTGCGGCTGATCCTCGGGGTGGTGATCGCCGGGACCGTGCTGTGGATCGGGGTGATCGCGCTGACCGCGATGGTGACCCGACCGCGCCGGCCGAGCACGGGGCAGAAGGTCTCGCTGGCCGCCTTCACCGCCCTGCTGTGCGTGGCCGTCTCCGCCCCCGCCGCGATCGGGGTGCGCTACATCAGCGCCCACGTCGACGCGGTGGACCGGGTCTTCAACTCCGGATCGATGGGTGGCGGCGGCCCGGACGGCCCGCAGCCGACGTCGCTGGTCAGCGGCGACCCGCAGAACCCGTGGGCCGACCTGCCCCGGGTGAACGTGCTGCTGCTCGGCTCGGACGCCGCGGAGGCCCGCGAGGGCACCCGGACCGACACCATGATGGTCGCCAGCATCGACACCACAACCGGCGACAGCGTCCTGTTCTCCATCCCACGCAACCTGCAGAACGTGCCGATCCCCCGCGACCTGCCGCTGTACGAGTTCTACCCCGATGGTTACAACTGCGGACCCGAGTGCCTGATGAACGGCATCTGGACCGCGGCCGAGATCCACGCCGAGGAGCACCCCGAGCTGTACACCGGGGAGTCCCACCCCGGGCTCACCGCGACCCAGCGGGTGCTCGCCCAGGTGCTGGGCCTGCCGATCCACCAGACGGTGATCGTCAACCTGCAGGGCTTCGAGGACCTCATCGACGCCATGGGCGGGGTGGTCATCAACGTGCAGGAGCAGATCCCGATCAACGGACGCACCTACACCGACGCCCAGGGCCACCTGCAGCTGGACCCCAACTCCCCCGCCTGGAGTGGCTCGAGCCCGGCCCCCAGCGGCTCGACGGCGACCAGGCGCTGGGCTACTCCCGCTCCCGGGTCACCTCCGACGACTTCAGCCGGATGCGCCGGCAGCGGTGCATGGTGGCGGCCGTGATCGACCAGGCCAACCCGATGACGATGCTGCAGCGCTACCCGCAGATCATCGGCGCGGTGGGCGACAACATGGTCACCGACATCCCGGTCTCCGACCTGGACGAGTGGGCCGAGCTGATGCTCGAGGTCCAGGGCGGGCAGATGCAGAGCCTGCCGCTGACCTCCTCCAACATCGACACGGCCAACCCCAACTTCTCCCAGATCCGCATGTGGGTGTGGGACGCCCTGTATGCCGTGGACCCGCCGGAGCCCGCGCAGGCCACCGAGGACGCCACGGACGACGCGGCCGTCACCACCGCGCCGGAGACCGACGCCCCGGACACCGACGAGGCGGAGATGACCACCACCCCCGTCGACGAGCTCACCGACATCGGCGCCGTCTGCGATTGACCGGCCCCGCCGAACCCCGCCGCGCGCACGGCATACCCGACCGGGAATGGCGGAAGGCCCCCGCCACCTGTTGGTGACGGGGGCCTTCTGCGGTGCTCGGGGAGGGTGACCTCAGAGCGGACGGACGGCGTCGGCCTGAGGACCCTTGGGGCCCTGCGTGACCTCAAACTCGACCCGCTGGGCCTCGTCGAGAGCCTTGTAGCCGTTGGTCTGGATGGCCGAGTAGTGGACGAACACGTCGGGGCCACCGCCATCCTGGGCGATGAAGCCGAAGCCCTTTTCCGAGTTGAACCACTTCACGGTTCCCTGTGCCATGGGCGATCTTCTTTCTGCTGTGCTGTGCAGGTGCGACCCCACGCACCTGCGTGCGGCCCGTCTTCGCCACAACCCCCGGCGTCACCTCGTCGCATGCACCCTCAGGCGGGGACGCGTGGTCCGGGCTGTCTCTCGCAAGGGAATGCAACGTCAACCGCGACAAACGGTAGCAGCACCGGCGCCCTTGGGCGACCCTGTGACATGCGATGATGAAGGCCTTGGAGGGTTCGCATAGTGGCCGAGTGCAGGCGCCTTGAAAGCGCCCGAGGGAGACCTCCGTGGGTTCGAATCCCACACCCTCCGCCGTCCTGGCCCGGTCCAGGTGCCCGCAGCTCGGCGCCGTCGACCGGCCCGACGTCTTCGTGACGTCTTCGACATGCCCCCGCACCGTGTGGGTTGTATGGTCAAGACCGGTACATGACCCCAACAAGGAGGAGTCATCATGAGAAACAAGCTGATGCTGCTGATCGCCGGCGGCGCCGGATACGTCCTGGGCGCCCGTGCGGGCCGTGAGCGTTACGACGAGATCGCCGACCGGGCCAACAAGCTGTGGACCGACCCGCGCGTGCAGGAGAAGGTCGAGGAGGTCAAGGCCAAGGCTCCGGAGGTCGCTCAGAAGGTGGGCGACCAGGCCAAGAGCAAGGCCGATGACCTCAGGTCCAAGGCGGGCGGCAACGGGTCCAACGACATGGGCGGTGGCTCTGGTGGAGCCTCGGACAGCTCGGGCGGTGGCTACGGTAACGCCACCGGCGAGGTCACCGGAGACGGCGAGATCAAGGTCGACGACTCCGGTTTTGGCCCAGGGGGCGACAGGCTCCCCTGAGCTGACCTGCTCCGCCCTCCCGGCTCACGCCGACCCCTGAGGGTATGACGCGAGCGGCCCCTCTCCCGCGGGAGAGGGGCCGCTTGCGTCATACCTGGTCCTGGCCGGGTTATCTGGCCGGTTCATCTGCCCGGAGGGGTCAGCGGCACGGCCTACCCGGGCTCAGATCCAGAGCGCCGGCTCGTCGTAGAGGGTGGCCTCCGGGTCGGTGCCCGGCTCGCAGGGTCGCACCTTCGCCGGGATGCCGGTGGCCACGCACATGGACGGGACGTCCTTGGTGACCACGGCGTTGGCCCCGACCTGGGCGCCGTGGCCCAGGGTGATGTTGCCCAGCACCTTGGCGCCGGCGCCGATGGTGACGCCGTCGCCGAGGGTGGGGTGGCGCTTGACCGGCTCCAGCGAGCGACCACCCAGGGTGACTCCGTGGTAGAGCATGACGTCGTCTCCGACCTCGGCCGTCTCGCCGATCACCACGCCCATGCCGTGGTCGATGAAGAACCGCCGCCCGATGGTCGCGCCGGGGTGGATCTCCACCCCGGTGGCCGCCCGGGCCACGTGCGAGATCACCCGTGCCGGCAGCGTGGCGCCCCGGTCCCACAGCTCGTGGCTGACCCGGTGGGTCCAGATGGCGTGCAGGCCGGGTGAGGCCAGCGCCATCTCCAGCCGGCTGTCGGTGGCGGGGTCTCGCGCGATGGCCGCGTCGAGGTCCTCGCGGACGCCGGCCGCGGCGCGCCTGAGCAGCCCGGCGGCCCGGCCGGGCGTCCTGACGAGGGCCGCCAGCATCAGTCAGTCAACCCCTCGAAGAGGACGGTGGACAGGTAACGCTCGCCGAAGTCGCACACGATGGCCACGATGGTCTTGCCAGCGCTCTCGGGGCGGCGGGCGACCTCCAGGGCCGCGTGCACGATCGCCCCGCTGGAGATCCCGGCGAGGATGCCCTCCTGGGTGGCCAGGTCGCGGGCGACCCGTACGGAGTCGTCAAGGGTGACGTCGGCGACCTCGTCGTAGAGGTCGGTGTCGAGGATGTCGGGGATGAAGTTGGCGCCCAGGCCCTGGATCTTGTGCGGGCCGGGCTGGCCGCCGGACAGGATCGGGGAGTCCGCCGGCTCGACCACGACCAGGTGCAGGTCGGGGTTCTGCTCCTTGAGGTAGCCACCGCCACCGGTGATGGTGCCGCCGGTGCCGACGCCGGAGACGAAGATGTCGATCTTGCCGTCGGTGTCGGCCCAGATCTCCGGTCCGGTGGTGGCCCGGTGCACGGCGATGTTGGCCGGGTTGGCGAACTGGCGGGCACGCACCGCACCCTCCTTCTCGGCGATCTCGTCCGCCTTGGCGACCGCGCCCTTCATGCCCTCCGCGCCCGGGGTGAGCACGAGCTCGGCGCCGTAGGCGCGCAGCAGGGCCCGGCGCTCCACGCTCATGGTCTCCGGCATCGCCAGCACGACCTTGTAGCCGCGTGCGGCGCCCACCATGGCCAGCGCGATCCCCGTGTTGCCCGAGGTGCCTTCGACAATGGTGCCGCCCGGCTCGAGCTCTCCGCTCTCGACCGCGGCGTCGATGATCGCGGCGCCGATCCGGTCCTTGACCGAGTTGGCGGGGTTGGCGGACTCCAGCTTCACCAGCACCTGGGCACCCTCGGCGATGCCCTCGGTGAGGCGGTTGAGGCGCACCAGCGGGGTGCGGCCGATGGTCTGGGTGATGTCGTCGTAGACGGCCATGTGGGGGACCTTTCGTCAGGGGGGCGGTGGATATGACTCTCGCGTCCGTTATACAACGCTCAACACCGCGTTATTCCAGGGCCCCCGCAGGCCGCTGGACCGCCTGCGGCAGGTCTGCGCCGCCGGTGTCGGACGGGGCGACTACCCTGCGTTTATGTCACTCACGGTCCTGCAGGTCCTCGCCATCGTCGTCGCGGCCCTGGTCACCTTGACTGCGGTCGCGCTCTTCGTGCGCACGATCGTGGGCTTCGTGGCCAAGTTCCGCCTCGGCCAGCCGGCCGCCGCGCGGGCGGACCAGCCCGGCACCCGCACCATCACGCTGATCCGCGAGTTCCTCGGGCACACCCGGATGGCTCGCAAACCCGTGGTCGCGATCGCGCACTGGGGCGTGATGCTGGGCTTCATCCTGCTGTCCACGACGCTGCTGACCGCCTACGGCCAGCTCTTCGACCCTTACTTCACCCTGCCGCTCATCGGGCACTTCCCGCCCTACATCTGGCTGGCCGAGCTCTTCGGCTGGTTCACGATCATCGGCATCGTCGTGCTGACCGTCGTCCGTCAGCGGATGCACCCCCGGTCGCTGGACCGGCGCAGCCGGTTCTGGGGGTCCAGCTTCTGGCAGGCGTATGTCGTGGAGTTCGTCATCCTCAGCGTCGGCCTGTGCATCGTGGCGCTGCGCGCCCTGGAGTATGCGCTGGGCCGGGCCACCGGGGCCGACTGGGCCGACTCCCTGCACTTCCCCACGACCGGCTGGCTGGGCAGCCTCTTCGACGGCCTGTCCGTCGGGGCGCTGGAGACCACCATCGTCGCGGTGGCGCTGATCAAGATCCTCATCTCGATGGGCTGGATGGTCACCGTGGCGCTCACCCCCACCATGGGCGTGGCCTGGCACCGGTTCCTGTCCTTCCCCAACATCTGGTTCAAGCGGCACGCCGACGGCCGCACCTCGCTGGGTGAGCTGCAGCCGATCCAGGTCGCGGGTGAGCCGGTCGACTTCGAGAACATCGAGGACCTCGACGAGGACGCCGCTCTGGGCGTGGGCAAGGTCCAGGACTTCACCTGGAAGGGCCTGCTGGACTTCTCCACCTGCACCGAGTGCGGCCGCTGCCAGGAGCAGTGCCCCGCCTGGCACACCGACAAGCCGCTGTCGCCGAAGATGCTGGTGACCCAGCTGCGCAACCACCACCACGCCGCGGCCCCCTGGCTGCTGGCCACCCCAGAGGCGCGGGAGGGCGCCGCGGCCGCGCTGGAGGCGGCCGGCGGGGCCGGTGCGGCGGGCCTGCCCGACCAGCTGCACGGCATACCCACCACGGCCGTGCTGGAGGCCCAGCGGCCCCTCGTCGGCGAGACCGAGGGCGACCCGACGATCCCCAGCGGCGGCGCCGTGATCGACCCCGAGGTGCTGTGGTCCTGCACGACCTGCGGCGCGTGCGTGGAGCAGTGCCCGGTCGACATCGAGCATGTGGACACGATCGTGGACATGCGCCGCTACCAGTCGCTCATCGAGTCGGCCTTCCCGACCGAGCTGGGCGGGCTGTTCAAGAACCTAGAGAACAAGGGCAACCCGTGGGGGATGAACGCCCGGCTGCGGATGGACTGGGCCAAGGACCTCGACTTCGAGATCCCGATGGCCGGGGCCGACGTCGAGAACGTCGCGGACCTGGACTACCTCTTCTGGGTCGGCTGCGCCGGTGCCTTCGAGGACCGGGCAAAGAAGACCACGCGGGCGGTGGCCGAGCTGCTGCACACCGCAGGGGTCTCCTTCGCGGTGCTCGGCGACGGTGAGACCTGCACCGGCGACCCGGCGCGACGCGCGGGCAACGAGTTCCTCTACCAGATGCTGGCGATGCAGAACGTCGAGGTGCTGAGCGAGGTCGGCGCCACCAAGATCGTCGTGACCTGCGCGCACTGCTTCAACACCATCAAGAACGAGTACCCACAGGCCGGTGGCAAGTTCGAGGTCGTCCACCACACCCAGCTGCTGAACAAGCTGGTGCGCGAGAAGCGTCTCGTCCCCGTCGCCCGGCCCGACCAGGCCGACACCCAGGGCGCGGCCTCGACCGCGGCCACCGTGACCTACCACGACCCGTGCTACCTGGGCCGCCACAACCAGGTCTACGCCCCGCCGCGCGAGCTGCTCGGCGCGTTGCCCGGCGTGGAGATGCGCGAGATGCCCCGCCACGGGGAGAAGTCCTTCTGCTGCGGCGCCGGCGGTGCCCGGATGTGGATGGAGGAGAAGATCGGCACCCGGATCAACCTCAACCGCACCGAGGAGGCCCTGGCCACCGGGGCGGACCGGATCGCGATCGGCTGCCCGTTCTGCCGGGTCATGCTCTCCGACGGCCTGACCCAGAAGCAGTCCGAGGGCGCCCGCGAGGAGGTCGAGGTCGTCGATGTCTCCCAGATGCTGCTCGCGGCGGTCCGGCGCGGGCAGGAGGAGGAGGCCGAGGCCACGGTCGCGGTTGAGGGCGTGGCCGAGGAGTCTCGGGACTCGGGCGCACCGGCACCGCAGGACGCTGACCCCGGCGAGGTCGCGGACCAGGCCCAGGTCGAGCAGATCGAGGGTGACCTGGTCGAGGAGGGCGTCGCGCCGACGAGCGCCGAGGCGGTCGAGGCGACCCCCGGCCCCCAGCAGGAGCTGGACCAGCCCGCGGACGCTGCACCCACCGCCGACGCTGACGGCCCCGACCCCGAGAAGGCCTGACCGGCCGGGGCCTGGTCAGTCCAGGCCGGCGGCGCGGGCCGCGACCGGCTGGAAGTGCTCCCAATAGGCCTCGTCAGCCAGGTGCATGCCCCACGCCGCGCGGGGCCCGACGTAGCGCAGGTGCCAGGGCTCCCAGGCATAACCGGTCACGGCCTGGCCGCCCTGCGGGTAGCGGATGATGAAACCCCAGCGGTGGGCGTTCTCGGCGACCCACTGTCCCTCCGGGGAGTCGCCGAAGCACTGATAGTTACAGGTCCCCCGAGGTCGACGGCCAGGCCAAGCTGATGCTCGCTGTGCCCGGGCCGGGCCGAGAGAATGTCGGCGCGCTCCTCCCCCAAACGGCCCGCCCAGTCCGCGAAGGTGCCCGCCTGCGTCTCGTAGGAGCGGAACCCGGAGGTCACGGTCAGGGACGGGTGCCCGGCCTCGGCAGCGGTCGCTACCAGGGCGTCCAGCTGCTCGGCCACCTCGGCCCGGGCCTGGTAGGGCCCACCGCCCATCGAGACCAGGTCGTCCGGACGGTAGTCGATCGGGTCCACCGCCTGCTCGCGAGTGACCTGCGAGAACAGCATCTGCGCATCAGTCGCCTCCAGGGTGATCAGCGGCAGCGCTTGCCAGACGGGGATGGCGCATCCCAGCCCGCTCGCGCCGAACGCCGCCCCGCCCACCGGCCCGGACGCAATCTCGGCACCGCTGGGCTCGGCGCGGCAGGGCTCCCCCTGGACAGCAACCCCCGCGCCCTGGACCTCGACCTGGTCCTCGGCGGACCCCGCACCGCTGAACGGCATACCGCCACGGGTCACGAAGATGCCGGAGACGGCCACCACCGCAACCAGGCTGAGCGCGGAGGCCCGCCTGGGCTGTAACACCAGCCTCCGTCGACGACGGTCGAGACGAAGCGGCCGCGGCGGGCGGCGACCCGGCTGGACGTCCTCGGTGTGCGGCGCGGGGGCCGGTACGCTCATCGCAGGAGCCGCCTCCTCAGTCGCGGATCGGAGTGCGGTGGAAGGACTGGAAGGAACGGCTGGCGGTCGGTCCGCGCTGGCCCTGGTAGTGACTGCCGCGAGGGGCGGAGCCGTAGGGGTGCTCGGCCGGGGAGCTGAGCTGGAAGAAGCACAGCTGGCCAATCTTCATCCCGGGGTGGAGCAGGATCGGCAGCGTGGCCACGTTGGACAGCTCGAGGGTGACGTGGCCGGTGAAGCCGGGGTCGACGAAGCCGGCCGTCGCGTGGGTCAGCAGGCCCAGCCGACCCAGGGAGCTCTTGCCCTCCACCCGCGCGGCGACGTCGTCCGGGAGGGTCACCTGCTCGAAGGTGGAGGCCAGCACGAACTCCCCTGGGTGCAGCACAAAGGTCTCCTCCGGCCCGGTCTCGATGAGGCGGGTCAGCTCGGGCTGCTCCTGGGAGGGGTCGATCATCGGGTACTTGTGGTTGTCGAACAGCCGGAAGTAGCGGTCCAGCCGGACGTCGATGCTCGAGGGCTGGATCATCCCCGGCTCGAACGGGTCGAGGAGGACCCGACCGGAGTCGATCTGGGCACGGATGTCACGGTCGGAGAGCAGCACGTTGGCAGCCTATCCGGGGTGCGGCTTTGACCCTGGCAGGAGGCCGGTTAGTATGTCGCTTCGACCCCTGAACGGGGTCACGCGGGCGTAGTTCAATGGTAGAACATCAGCTTCCCAAGCTGAATACGCGAGTTCGATTCTCGTCGCCCGCTCTCGCTCCGGCCTCACCTGCGTTCCGCGCGCTCTTGCAGGGCTGCCTCGCCCTCGTATCCTCTTCCTCCGCAGCCGCCGGACGCTGCAGGCGTTCGGTCACTCGTGCGGGTGGAGCAGCTGCGCATCCGAGATCCCGTCCGAATGCTTGCGCACCCACTCGGCATACGCCGGCAGCGCGTGCGTGACCCGCACCCCCAGGATCTCCGGCACCTCATAGGGGTGCTCGGCGAGGATCACCGCGGACACGGCCTCGAAAGCGTCCTCGGTGGTCTTCATCAGCAGCAGCCACTCATCGCCCTGCTGGGCCTCCCCCTGCCAGCTGTAGACCGAGGTGATCGGGCCGATGACCTGCACGCACGCCGCCAGCTGCTGCGCGACCAGGCTGTGCGCCAGAGCCAGACCCGTCTCGGTGTCCGGCACCGCCGCCCGCACCTCCAGCAGGGCCGGGGCGGCAGAGATGTGCGCCGATGGCCAGGTCGTCCCGCCGGCCGCGCCAGAGCCATTCTCGTTCGTCATGCCCGCACCCTAGGGCAGGTCCGGGAGCCGCGGCCAGTGTGCTGGCACGCCCCCCTGGAACAGGACAGGATGGCTCCATGGCAGACACAGCGAACGCCACGGCGCACCCGGCCCGGTCCCATGCGGTGGGGAGCACGGACGTCCCGCTGCTGGAGCAGACCATCGGGGACAACCTGGACAGCAACGCCCGGGCCCACGCCGAGCGCGAGGCCCTGGTGGAGATGGCGACCGGGCGCCGGTGGACGTACGGCGAGCTGCTGACCGACGTGAACCGCGTCGCCCGGGGCTTCCTCGCCTCGGGCGTGCGCCGCGGGGACCGGGTCGGAATCTGGGCGCCGAACTGCGCGGAGTGGACGATCGTGCAGCTAGCCACCGCCAAGATCGGGGCGATCCTGGTCAACATCAACCCGGCCTACCGCACCCACGAGCTGGCCTACGTGCTCCGCCAGTCGGGGGTCTCCACGATCGTCGTCGCCGAGTCGTTCAAGGGCAGCAGCTACCCCTCGATGGTGGAGGAGGTGCGCGACGAGTGTCCCGACCTGGTCCAGGTGCTGGTCATCGGCAGCCCGGGCTGGAGCGCCTTCCTCGACGGAGCGCACCAGGTGACCCGGGACCGCCTGGTCGAGCTGCAGGCCCAGCTCACGCCGCAGGACCCGATCAACATCCAGTACACCTCCGGCACCACCGGCTTCCCCAAAGGCGCGACCCTCTCGCACCGCAACATCCTCAACAACGCCTTCTTCGTCGGTGCGGGCTGCGGCTACACCGAGCGCGACGTGATCTGCATCCCCGTTCCCTTCTACCACTGCTTCGGGATGGTGATGGGCAACCTGGCAGCCGTCAGCCACGGCGCCGCCATGGTCATCCCCGCGCCAGGGTTCGACGCCTCTGCGACGCTGCGCGCCGTGCGGGAGGAGCAGTGCACGTCGCTGTACGGCGTGCCGACGATGTTCATCGCCGAGTTCGCGCTGATCGACAAGGGTGAGGGCTTCTCGGTGGAGGACCTGGCCTCCGTGCGGACCGGGATCATGGCCGGCTCGTTGTGCCCGGCGTCGGTGATGCGCCGGCTCATCGAGGCCGGGATCACCGAAATGACCATCTGCTACGGAATGACCGAAACGTCCCCGGTGTCCACACAGACCACCCCCAGTGACCCCTTCGAGAAGCTGACGGGCACGGTCGGGCGGGTCATGCCGCACCTGGAGATCAAGATCGTCGACCCCGCCACGCGTGACGTCGTGCCCCGCGGGACGCCGGGCGAGTTCTGCACGAAGGGCTACTCGGTCATGCTCGGCTACTGGGATGAGCCGGAGAGGACTGCCGAGGTGGTGCAGGACGGGTGGATGGCCACCGGCGACATCGGGGTGATGGACGAGGAGGGGTATGTCGAGATCACCGGGCGCATCAAGGACCTGGTGATCCGGGGCGGGGAGAACATCTACCCGCGTGAGGTCGAGGAGTTCCTCATGGGCCACCCCGACGTGCTGGACGCGCAGGTCGTGGGCGTGGCGGACCCGAAGTATGGCGAGGAGCTCATGGCCTGGCTGCGACTCAAGGACGGGGCCGAGCTGCTGACCGCGGAGTCGGTGCGAGAGTTCTGCGCCGGCAAGCTCGCGCACTACAAGATCCCCCGCTACGTCCGGGTCATCGAGGAGTACCCGATGACCGTCACCGGCAAGATCCGCAAGGTCGAGCTGCGCGAGGCCGGCGAGCAGTCGCTCGAGGGCGAGGGCTGACCGACCCCCCCCCCACCGGGAACACGGTCTGCCCCCCACCGGCAACACGGTCTGCCCCCACCGGCGACACGCTCTGCCCCCCACCGGCAACACGGTCTGCCCCCCACCGGGAACACGGTCTGCCCCCCACCGGGAACACGGTCTGCCCCCGGGTGAAGGGGCGCGGTGATGCGGGCTACCGGCTAGGTCCCTCGTCGGGGTGGACTGGTGGCACAGGATGAGCGGGTGGAGGATTCGATGACCGGCCGCTACTGCCTGGCCAAACTGGACGAGATGATCGACGTCGTCAGGGGGTTGGATGACGAGACCGCCAATGCGGCGCCGGGATTAACCGGGGCCAACTCGGCCTACCAGATCCTGTCTCACTGCCTCGGGATGGCCCGACAGTGGACCGCTGAACACATCCTCGGCGAGCCCACGGGCCGGGACCGGGCCGCCGAGTTCGGGGCGAGGGGCGACGTGGCGGAACTGGTCGCGCGGGCCCGGGCGACCAGAGATCAGCTGGCGGTCGACCTGTCCCGGATGGAGCCAGGGATGCAGGTGCCAGGTCGGCCCGGTGTCGACACCTTCTGGAGCCACGACGTCGAGGGCATTCTGCTGCACGTGCTGGAGGAGCTCTGCCAGCACCTCGGTCACCTGGAGATCACCCGAGACCTGGTCACTCGGGGTTCTTGACGACCGACGCTTGCTCGGACCGAGCGTGTCGCCGGACGAGACAGACCGTGTCGCCGGACGAGACAGACCGTGTCGCCGGACGAGACAGAGCGTGTCGCCGGTCGGTGGGGTCAGGCGTCGAGCGCTGTGCCACTGTTGCGACGTGGCCGAGGAGCAGGAAGCGTGGTCGGATGCCCAGCGGGAGCGGGCCCGACAGCAGGTGACGTCGGCGGCGCTGGTGCTGGTGGACTTCGACGGCCCGCTGGCGCGGTTGCTGCCCGGGGACCGCTGGCGGGAGGTGGCGGCCCAGGTCCGGGCCCGGGCCGGTGAGCTGGGTGGGCCGGAGCTGGAGACAGCTCTGGACGGTGCGCCCGATCACGTGCAGTGCCTGCGCCGGGTGCACGAGCTCGCGCCCGGCATCGTCCCGCCCCTCGTCGAGGAGGTGACCCGGCTGGAGCTGGCGGCTGCGGCGCAGGTCGACCCGGCGGACTACGCCGTCGAGTTCATCGAGCAGTGCCTCGACCGGGGCTCGGCCGTGGTGGTGGTCACCAACAACGACCCTCACGTCGTGGCGCGGGTGCTCGACCCCCACCGGCCGAGGCTCAGTGCGCGGCTGACCGCGATCCTCGGTCGAGACCCTGACCGGCTGGACGCGCTCAAGCCCAGCCCGGCCATGCTGCTCGACGCCCTGAAGCTGACCGGCGCACAGGCACAGGACGCGGTCTTCCTCGGAGACTCCGTCACCGACGTCGAGGCGGGTCGGGCTGCCGGGGTCCCGGTGGTGGGGGTGGCCGAGGAGGCTGAGCGTCGGGCCGAGCTGCTCGCGGCCGGCGCCCTGGCAGCCGTCCCCGGCGTGGGTCACCTGCTCCGGCCCCGCTGACTGACGCAGCCCCCGCTTGAAAAGGTGAGCGCACGGCATATTACAGGTGAAAGTGCTGCTCACCGACCTGACAGCGGCGAATCTGCGGGCCGTGGCTGCAGCCGGTTTGAGGTGAGGGAGGAGATGGGGCGGACCATACTCGGGGGCGTGACTTCCAGCCTTGCGATCCCCCTTCCCGATCCGAGCTCGGTCGAGCGGCTCGCCGACACGGTGCTACCCACCCGGCACGGGACCTTCCGGATGACCGCCTACCGCGACGACGTCGGCCTGGAGCACGTCGTCCTCAGCGTCGGCATCACCGACGAGAGCGCGCCGGGCCACCACATCGGCCGGGCGCCCCTGGTGCGCGTGCACTCCGAGTGCCTCACCGGCGACGCGCTCGGCTCGCGGCGGTGCGACTGCGGCGAGCAGCTGCAGCGGGCGCTGCACCTGATCATGCAGGACGGGTATGGCGCGCTGGTCTACGTCGGGGGTCACGAGGGCCGGGGCATCGGGCTGGTCGAGAAGCTGCGGGCCTACGAGCTGCAGGACACCGGCGTCGACACCGTCGATGCCAACCTGCGCCTCGGGCACGACGCCGACCAGCGCACCTACGGCCAGACCGCCGCGATGCTGAAGGACCTCGGGATCCGCGTGGTCCGCCTGCTCTCCTGCAACCCCGCCAAGCAGGAGGCCCTCACCGAGCTGGGTGTGCGCGTCGTGTCCCGGCAGTCGCTGATCGTGCCCCGCCGCCCGGAGAACGCCGCATACCTGCGCACCAAGCGTGAGCGCATGGGCCACGACCCGGAGAGCGTGGACGAGTGGCAGGCGCTGCTGCACGGCGGCGGGGTGCTGACGACCGGTGTCCTGACCGAGCGGTATGCCGATCTGGTGCACCCCGACGGGCCGAAGGTGATCGCCCAGCTCGGGCAGAGCATGGACGGCTTCATCGCCAGCCGCACGGGGGACGCGGTGTTCGTCACCGGCGAGGAGGACCGGGAGCACCTGCACCGGCTGCGCGCGCTCGTCGACGCAGTCGTGGTGGGGTCGGCGACCGCGGCGGCGGACGACCCACAGCTGACGGTGCGCGCGGTGCCAGGTCCACACCCGACCCGGGTCGTGCTCGACCCCCGCGGCACCCTGCCGGGCGACTCCCGGCTGCTCACCGACGCCACTGCTCCGACCCTGTGGATCGTCGGTCAGGGCGTGGAGCCCGTGCCTGCCGGCGACCACGTCGAGGTCGTCGCCTGGCACAGCGAGGGCCCGATGGACCCCGCCGGGGTGCTGTCCCTGCTACGTGAGCGCGGCCTGGAGCGGGTGCTCGTCGAGGGTGGCGGGCGGCTGGTCACCGCGTTCGTCGAGGCGGGAATGGTGGACCGTCTCTACCTGACGGTCGCGCCGGTGCTCATCGGTGACGGCGTGCCAGGCCTGCGACTGGCAGGCACCGACCGGCTCGCCGACGCCCTGCGGCCCCCGGTCGTGCGCCGGTGGCAGGCGGGTGAGGACATCGTCACCGAGCTGGACCTCGCGGCGACCCGGACCGCCTCGCGGGTGATGCCGGTATGACGGGTGAGCTGACTGTGCTCCTGGAGCACCTGCACACCGAGCGGCAGCACATCCTGGCCGCGGTGGACGGGCTGGTCGAGGAGGACATGACCAGGGTCGCCGCGCCCTCTGGGTGGTCCATCGCCCAGCTGCTGAACCACCTCACGTATGACGACGAGATCTTCTGGGGATGCGCCATCGTCGGCGGTGACGAGGAGGCGGTTGCCCTTCTTCGAGAGGGCTGGAAGGTCCCCGTGACCTCCGGGGCGCAGGCCGTGGAGCGGTACCAGTACTGGTCCAGCCGGGTGGACGTGGTGCTCGCCGAGGCAGACCTCGACGCGCCACCGCGCTGGTGGCCCCCAGAGTCCATCTTCCCGTTCCCGCCCTTTGCGCAAGCTCGGCACTGCGTCTTCCGGCTTCTGCTCGAGACCGCCACCCATGCCGGCCACCTGGACATGGCCCGGGAGGCGATCGACGGCCACCAGCATCTCGTCGTGGACTGACCTGTCGACTGTCGGGAGCCGCGGCCAGGCCGAGACGAGCGACGTGGGCCAAGGAGTGCGTCGAGGGTGGGGGCGCGATTGCCTACCCTGGCTCTCCCCTACTCTGCACGGTCCGGTTAATGTCTGCCCTGCGCCGGGCATCGGCTCGATGTCGCCCCGGCGGTCCCGGCTCGACCTCTCCTTTGGACAAGGCCCTCTTTGATGTCAGTGATGCGCAGCCTCACCACCTCCTTGGCCGTCATCCTTCTGGTGGCAACTGGTTCGGCCCCGACCACCAGAGGTGACAGCGCCCCGTCCGCCGGGGAGTCAGTGGTCGTGGCCGAGGAGGGCCGGCTCCCGGCCTTGACCCGCGAGGACGCCGAGGCAATCCGGCTCCACGCCGCTCGCGCGCTGGCGGCCCAGCCGTCCCGGACGGCATACCTCGACTCCCACTCCCAGAGTTCTTCGGGTTTCGTGCACCCGGTGGTGACCCGACACTCCGGCTCTGACCGGTACGCCACGGCCGCGGCGCTGGCCATCGCCCGGTGGCGGGACGTCATCTGGGCGGATGTCGACGGAGTTCCCTATCCTCACGACAGGGTGATCCTCATCGCGAGCGGGCAGGACTTCCCGGACGCCTTGTCCGGGGGCGCCCTGGCCGCCTACTACGGCGGACCGATGCTGCTCACCCGCAAGGACAGCCTGCCCGGCGCAACCAGGACTGCGCTCGCGGCCCTTGATCCCGACTACATCGCGGTGCTCGGCGGGACGAACGCCGTGAGCGACGCCGTGGTGCGGGAGCTGGCGCAGTATGTCGCGGGGTCGCGACGGGTGGTGCGCTACGGGGGAAAGGACCGGTATGAAGTGTCAGCGACCATGGCGCGGGACATCTTTGGCGGTGGCTTCGGTCAGCGAGCGTATGTCGCGCTCGGCACCAACTGGCCAGACGGTCTGGCCGGCGCTGCCACCGCTGGCTCGGACTGGGCGCCGCTGCTGCTCACCAGGAAGGACGGTGTGCCTGGGGTGGTGATGCAGACACTGGCCCGAGCCCGGCCGGAGGAGATCGTCCTCCTCGGCGGCCCCGCCGCGGTGAACGACACGGTGGTCATGCAGCTGGGGACGGTGGCGCCGGTCGTGCGCGTGGGGGGCGCAGACCGGTATGCAGTGGCCGCGAACGCTGCAGGCCTGGACCCCACCCGCTTCGGAGCCACGATCGCCAGTGGCCAGAACTGGCCGGACGCTCTGTCCGGCAGCGCCTATGCCGGCCTGGTCGGGGACAAGCTGCTCCTGGTGCGGTCGAACGGCGTGCCCGGCGCCACCCAGCAGGCGGTGCGCGCCGGCTCGCTCGCCTTGATCGATGCTGTCGGCGGCAGGACGACCCTCCCCGAGCCGGTCCTGAACCAGCTGCGCTCCCTACGCGTCAGGACCCCGGGTTAGTGCCACCGGCGCGCTCCATGCCGAAGCCCGGCGGGAGTGCGGTAGATCGGTGTCGTCCTAGCGGCACCGATGTACCGCAGACCTCGGCGTACCGTCCGTCCGGAACGACACGACGACCCTCAGGCTGATGGTCCGGCCGATCCGCCCACGGACTGCGCCACGGCGTCGTGCAGCACCTGCGCGGTCTCTCGCCACCCGGGAAGACGGTCCCGCCGCTCCAGGGCGGCCGAGCGCCAGGCAGCTCGGGTCGCCTGGCCCGTGAGCCACCGGCGCAGGACGTGGGTGAGCTGGTCGGGAGCGTCGGTGTCGACGGCCGCGCCCGCGATCGCCACGCCGAGGGTCGTCTCGTCGATCAGCCCGTTCTCGACGGGGGCTCGCCATCCCCGCGCGCCGCGCGTGTCCACGGGGTCCCAGCCCAGCGCTTCCTCCGCGCCGGTCCCCCGGCTCACCACGGTGGGTATGCCGCGGGCGTGGGCCTCGGTCACGACCATCCCCCAGGTCTCGCTGCGGGAGGGGTGTGCCAGCAGGTCGGTCTGGGCCCAGGTCTGCTCGAGCGCGACGCCGTCGAGGGGTCCGGGCCAGGTGACCCGGTCCGCCAAACCGAGGTCGCGGGCGACGCCGATGAGGTGGTCCGCGAACTCTCGGTCGGGCACGGGCCCGGCGACGGTCAGCCCCCAGTCGAGGTCCCGCAGGCCTGCGAGCGCGACCAGGAGGGCGGCGTGGTTCTTAACCGGGGTAAGGGCGCCGAGGGTCAGCAGCTGCGGGGCAGAGGCAACAGACCCGCTGTGTCCGGGTAGGTCCTTCCTGCCGGAGCTATCCGCCCCGCCGGGCCCGCCGGCCGCCCCGGAGCCCGGCGAGAGGGGGGCAGGGTCGACGCCGGGCCGGGCGAGGATGACCCCATCGATCCCGTAACGCCGGCCCAGATCGGCCGCGGACCACGCGCTGGTCGTCGCGACCAGGTCGGCAGCCCGCAGGGCGCGCAGCTCCAGGGCGTCCAGCTCCTCCGCCGCTGCACCCTGCGCGCCCGAGCCGGCCGACAATGTGGAGTGCACCAGGACCACGGTGGCCCGGATGCGGGCGCTCGCCTCGACGAGCTCCGGGACGGTGCTTGCGACCAGACCATCGATGAGCACCGGGTCCTCCCCCAGCCCCGACAGCAGGCGACCGAGGACGACCCGGTCGGCGTCGGTGGGGTGGGGCCAGGCGCCGGGGGCCCGGCATACCTGCACGTCGTCCGGCCAGTGGGCGGCCAGCCGCGCGTCGTAGACGTCCCCGCCACTCGGGGCGGCGGGGTCGCGGTCCGGGACGACGAGGGTGGCTCTCACGCGGGTGCGCCGAGCTCCCGCCGGTAGGAGGCCCAGGCGTCGGGGTGCTCGCGCAGGGTGACGGTGAGCCCGGTGAGCCCGCTGGTGTCGACCGACTCGGTGAGCTCGTCGGCGATCCAGCGGCAGAGGAACTCGGTGGTGGTCACCTGGTCGGCGAGCTCGGGGACCTCGTCGAGGTTGCGGTACCGCAACCGGCCCAGGATCTCACCGAGGGACTCGGTGGCCGCGCCGATGTCGAGGACGACGTTGTGCTCGTCGAGCTCGGGGCGCTCCCAGGTCGTCTCGACGACGTAGGTCGCGCCGTGCAGCCCCTGCGCGGGCCCGAAGAAGGGGTCAGGCAGGGAGTGGGCCACCATGACATGGTCGCGGACGGTGAGGGTGAACATGGGTCTCCTGTCGGTATGTGGTGTCGTCGAGCGGTGCGGGCGGGTCAGTCGGGCACGTCAGTCGGGGCGGTCAGTCGGGGTAGCGGACGAGGTGGCACAGCCCCGGCTCTCCTGCCGCGAGACGCTGCATGAGCTCGGGAAGCTCCTCGAAGGGAGTGGGGCCGGCGAGCAGGTGGTCAAGCGCGGGGTTGCGGGCGGCGCGGAGCGCGACCTGCATGCGGTCGGCGTAGTCCCGGGCCGGCCGGTGCGGGCTGACCCTGCTCACCTGGCTGGCGCGAACGGCGAGCCGCCGGGTGTGGAAGGTGGTGCCGAGCTCGACGGTGACGGGGGTGGTGCCGTACCACGACAGCTCGATGACCTCCCCCTCCCGTCCGAGCAGCTCCAGTGCGGTCTGCAGGCCGGCCTGGGTCGCGGAGGCGTGGAAGACGAGGTCGCAGTCGCCGCTGGCGTCCTGCGGCGCGACGCCCGTGGCGCCGAGCTCCTCGGCCAGGGGTCTGCGGGCCGGGTCGGTCTCGACCAGCTCGAGCCGGCTCAGCGGGAGCTGTGCGAGCAGGGCGGTGACGCTCGCCCCGACCATGCCCGCGCCGACGACGGCGACCCGGTCGCCGTAGAGCGGCCGGCCGTCCCAGAGCGCGTTCACCGCGGTCTCCAGCGTGCCGACCAGCACCGCCCGCTCGTCGGGGACGTCGTCGGGCAACGGGGTGAGTGCGGTGACGGGCACGACATACCGGTCCTGGTGGGGGTGCAGGCAGAAGACGCGACGGCCGACCCACTCCGGCTCGCCGTCCTCGACGACGCCGACGGAGAGGTAGCCGTGCTTGACCGGGCCGGGCAGCTTGCCTTCCTCGAACGGCCCGGCGACCTGGGCGGCGACCTCCGGCGGCACCTCGCCGCGGTGCGCGAGGAGCTCGGTGCCACGGCTGACCCCGGAGACGACGGCGCGTACCAAGGCCTCACCGGGGCCGGGCGGGCTGATCTGCTGGGCGCGGATCTGCCCGGTGCCGGGGGCGAGGGTCCAGTACGCGCGTGCCTGCATCACGCCATTCTCACCAGCGGCGATGCCTCGCGCCTGGTGGGGTCGTGGCAGCCCGGTGGGCGCGGGCGATGCGGCCCGGTCCGGCGGCCGGTGAGGGGAGCGGCGGCGGCCGGTGAGGGGAGCGGCGCCCTCCCTTCACCGGGCGGCGCCGGGGAAGGCGTCGCGGTAGGAGCGCCAGGTGCCGGCCGGTGTCGTAACGCTCTCGGCGGCGAGCAGGGCCCGCACGATCGCCCGGGTGACGACCTCGCCGGCGGCGTGCAGCACCTGGTGGAAGGTGGCCGGGTCCGGCGCAGGGCCGCTCGCCGTGGACAGGCCGAAAAGGGTGTCCCCGTCAAACATGGTGTGGATCGGGCTGATCCCACGGGCCATGCCGTCATGACCGGAGCTGGCCAGCCGGGCGCACTGCGCCTTGGTCAGCGTCGCGTCGGTCGCGACCACGCCGATCGTCGTGGCGAGGGTACGGGGCACGGCACCGGCGGTGCTCGTCTCGGCGGCGGCCCGGCGCGCGGACTCCACCTCCTCGGCGTCTGGGCGGCTGGGCAGGGCGCCGTCCGGCCAGCCCGGTATGCCGTGCACGTCCGCCTCCAGCAGGTGCCGGGCACCCCACAGCTCACCGGTCGCGGGGTCGACCGCGGAGCCGACCGCGTTGACGACGACCAGCGCGGAGACCGTCACCGCACCGTCGATCACGACGCTGGCCGAGCCGACGCCGCCGCGCAGCCCGCCGGCCTGGGTCCCGGTCCCTGCGCCGACCGACCCTTGGGCCAGCACCGGCTGCTCGCCCGCGGACTGGGCCTGCAAGGCGGCGGAGCAGGCGGCCTCGCCGAAGTCGGGGCCGGGGAAGTTGTCGAAGTCCCCGCCGCGCCCCAGGTCGAAGACGACCGCGCCGGGCACGATCGGGACCACCCGCCCGGGCCCGCCCATGGGGAAGCCACGCCCCTCGGCATACAGGCGTCGCATCACTCCGTCGGCGGCGGCCAGGCCGAACGCCGAGCCGCCCGTGAGGGTGACGGCATGGACCCGTTCCACCAGGTTGCGCGGGTCGAGCAGGGCGGTCTCCCGGGTGCCCGGGCCGCCGCCGCGCACGTCGACGCCCCCGACCGCGCCCTCGGGCGGCGCGAGGATGACGGTGGTGCCGGTGAGCCATCCGTCGCCGGTGCGCTGGTGGTGACCGACGGCCAGCCCGGCGACGTCGGTGAGGGCGTTGCGTGGGCCTGCGTTCCAGGTGCTCATCTGGCCCATTGTGGCCGACCTCGTGGCGGGGCCGCGCCGGCGTCGGGGCACGGCGGTCTCGCACCGCTTCTGCACCCGGGTGGGGTGTGGCCCTAGGGCTCGGGCGTCCGGACTCCTGCGGCCAGGTCCTGGGTGGTCTGACCGGCCAACGCGCGGCGTAGGTCGGGGACGGCGGCCAGGAGGGAGCGGGTGTAGGGGTGCTGCGGTGCGGCGAAGAGCTGCTCGGTCGGGGCGATCTCGACCACCTCGCCGTGCTGCATGACAGCGATCCGGTCGCAGGTGTGCCGCACCACGGACAGGTCGTGGGAGACGAAGATCAGCGTCAGGTCGAAGCCGTCGACGACCTCGTCGATGAGGTTGAGCACCTGGGCGCGCACCGAGACGTCCAGAGCGGAGACCGGCTCGTCGGCGACGAGGATGTCCGGGCCAGGGGCGAGGGCTCGGGCGATGGAGATCCGCTGACGCTGGCCGCCGGAGAACTGGTGGGGGTAGCGGTCGACCATGTCGGCCGAGAGCCCGACCCGCTCCAGCAGCTCTGCGACGCGCTCACGGGAGCCCTCCCGGCGACCTTGGGCCACGAGCGGCTCGGCGATGATCTCCCCCACGCGCATCCGCGGGTCCAGGCTGCTCATCGGGTCCTGGAAGATTAGCTGCACCTTCTGCCGGAGCCAACCGAGCCGGCGCCCGGGCTGGTCGTGGACCGGCCGGCCCTCGACGAAGACCTCTCCGGCAGTGGGGTGGTCCAGCCCGCAGATCAGCCGGAGCAGGGTCGACTTGCCCGACCCGGACTCCCCCACGATCCCGAAGCGCTCGCCCCGCTCGATGCTCAGGGTGACGTCCCGCACCGCATGCACGACGGGCGGCTTCTCGCGCACGGAGGTCCGGGGCCGGCGGAACTCCCGGCTGACGCCGCGCAGCTCGACCGCTGGCGAGCTCTCCTCAACCATCGCCGACCCCCGCCGGGTGGAAGCAGGCAAAGCCGGACGCGGAAACGCCGGCCGGGTGCTGCCCGCGGGAGGTCCAGGGCGGGCGGGTGCGGCATACCTCGGTGGCGTGGGGGCAGCGCGTGCGGAAGACGCACCCCTCGGGGAAGCGGCCGGCCGGGGGCACCGTCCCGGGGATCGTCGGCAGGGCGGCGCGCTCGCGACGGGCCCCGTCGGCGCCGGAGAGGTCGCTCGCGGCGATCAGCCCCTGGGTGTAGCGGTGTCGCGGGTCGGTGAAGACCTGGTTGATGGGGCCGGCCTCGACGATGCGGCCGCCGTACATGACGAGCACCCGTTCGCACACCGTGGCGACCACCGCCAGGTCGTGGGTGATGAACAGCATCGCCGCGTCACGCTCCTGCACCCCGCGCACGACGAGGTCGAGCACCGTCGCCTGCACCGTGACGTCGAGCGCGGTCGTCGGCTCGTCGCAGATCAGCAGCGCGGGGTCGTTGGCCAGGGCGATGGCGATCACCACGCGCTGGCGCTGGCCGCCGGAGAGCTCGTGCGGGTAGGCGCGGGCCACGTGCGTGGGGTCGGCCAGGCCGACCTGGTCGAGCAGCTCGATCGCCCGCTGCCGGGCCTCGGGTCGCGAGCGGGTGCCGTGGATGGTCATCACCTCGGCGACCTGCGCACCGGCCCGCATCGTGGGGTTGAGCGCGGTCATCGGCTCCTGGAAGACCATCGACATCGCGTCGCCACGCAGCTTGGCCATCTCCCGCTCGCCCACCGTCAGCAGGTTGCGCGTCGCGGGCGTCCGGCCGGACAGCCGCACGTCACCCTCGGCGTGCAGGCCCTCCCCCAGCAGCCCCATGATCGCCAGCGCGGTCAGCGACTTGCCCGAGCCGGACTCGCCGATCAGCCCGACCCGTTCGCCGCGCCGGATGGTGAAGGCCAGGTCGTGCAGGAGCGGGGTGTGCCGCGTCCCCACGTTGAGGCCGCTCACCTCCAGCACGGGAGCAGCCTCGGCAGTGCCGCCCGTCGGGGGGGTGGGCCCACTGGTCACCGGCGTGGCCTCCTCTGACGATCGGCGTGCTGGACAGCGTTCAGCGTAGTCGGGGCACCCTGCCACTGATCGATGGCTCCGCCCAGCGCCGGGCCGGGGCAGCGGGGCCTGCCGACGTCGGCGTCACTTCGGCGGCAGCGCCCGCGTCGTCGCCTTCCCGCGGTCCACGACGGCGCGCAACTGGTCCTCGGTCGCCAGCCCGCAGGTGTCGGCGTGCAGCCAGCCGGTCATCACCCGCTCACCCATGACCTGCTCCCGCACGTGACCGCCGACCTGTGCTTCACCGGTCCCTGGCTCGATGCGGAACATGAGGCCGTCCTCGCCCACCGCCACGGCCATGTGGCCGGCAAGCAGGAACGCCAGACCACCGAACATCCTCTTCTCGGTGACGTCGGCCTCGTCCTGGAGCAGGGCACGGACCCGCTGGGCCAACCCTTCGTCATACGCCATGGACGGAGTATGACGAAGGCGGGCCGTGCCTGCTCACTGGCGATCCAAAGGCCCGGGCGTGGCCTAGGACGTGGCATCTCCGAGGTGCTCGCGCACCCGGTTGACCTTGCCCTGCAGCTGGCCAGTGAAGCCGGGGCGCAGGTCTGCTTTCAGGACCAGGGAGACGCGGGGGCCGTGCGCGGCGACGGCGTCGCAGGCGGCCTTGATGACCGGCATGACCTCCTCCCACTCGCCCTCGATAGTGGTGAACATCGAGGTCAGCTCGTAGGGCAGACCGGAATCCCGCACCACCTTGATGGCGTCGGCGACGGCGGCGCTGACCGAGCCGGACTCATCGGAAGCGGAGGGGGCGACGGAGAAGGCGAAGAGCATGGGTCCACCGTATGCGCTCGGACGACCGGGCGGTCAGACTGTGGCCATGGATCTGCGCATCTTCACCGAGCCCCAGCAGGGGGCGACCTACGACGATCAGCTGCGCCTCGCCCGGGCTGCGGAGGACAGCGGCTTTGGTGCCTTTTTCCGCTCCGACCACTTCGTCGCGATGGGCCGCGAAGGGCTGCCGGGCCCCACCGACTCATGGGTGACGCTCGGGGCGCTGGCGCGCGAGACGAGCACGATCCGCCTGGGCACGCTGGTCACGTCGGTCACCTTCCGGCACCCGGCCCTGCTGGGCGTCAGCGTGGCGCAGGTCGACCAGATGAGTGACGGGCGGGTCGAACTCGGGCTGGGTGCGGGCTGGTTCGAGGCCGAGCACGAAGCGTATGGCGTGCCTTTCCCCGACCCGCCCGGCCGGTTCGACCTGCTCGAGGACGCGTTGGAGATCATCACCGGGATGTGGGCGACACCGGAGGGGCAGACCTTCGACCACGAAGGCAAGGTGGTGACGGTCAAGGACTGCCCGGCCCTGCCCAAGCCGGTGCAGTCGCCGCGGCCGCCGATCGTTATGGGCGGTGGCGGCAAGAAGCGGACGCCGGCGCTGGCGGCGCGGTTCGCCGAGGAGTTCAACATGGCGTTTCCGACGATGGAGGACACGGTCGCGCAGTTCGCCCGCGTGGACGAGGCCTGCCGGACAGCGGGGCGGGAGCCGTCGGACCTGCTGCGCTCGGTGGCGCTGGTGGCGTGCGTGGGTCGCGACGACGCGGAGGTCCGTCGCCGGGCAGACGCGATCGGGCGCGACGTGGAGGATCTACGGGCCAACGGCCTGGCCGGCACGCCCGACCAGGTGGTCGAGCGGCTGGCGCAGTGGCGTGAGCAGACCGGGGCCGAGCGCTACTACCTGCAGATGCTCGACCTGAGCGATGTGGAGCACACCGAGCTGGTCGCGGCCGAAGTGGTGCCGCAGCTGGGATGAGGGTCGGTGTCGCCGGACGGGGCAGGGCGTGTCGCCGGACGGGGCAGAGCGTGTCGCCGGACGGGGCAGAGCATGTCGCCGGACGGGGGCAAAGCATGTCGCCGGTCGGGGGTGGGCTCAGCGGTCCTGGAGCTTGGGGTCGAGCCAGTCGCGCAGGCCGTCACCGAAGAGGTTGAAACCCAGCACCGACAGGGCGATTGCGGCGCCGGGGATGAGGGCCAGGTGGGGGGCGGCGCGCAGGGTGGTCTGGGCCTCGTAGAGCATCCTGCCCCAGGAGGCCTGTCCGGTCGGTGTCCCGAGCCCGAGGTAGGCCAGCGCCGCCTCGGCCAGGATGGCGATCGCGAAGGACACCGAGGCCTGGACGATGACCAGCCCGGCGACGTTGGGCAGCACGTGCCGCCAGGCGATCCCCCACAAGGACCGGCCGGCGGCCCGGGCGGCCAGGACATACTCCGTGCGCATCACGCCCAGGGCCCCGGAGCGGGTGACCCGGGCAAAGGCGGGGATCGTCGCGATCCCGATCGCGATCATCGCCACCCGGGTCGAGCCGCCGTAGAGCGCGGCGAACATGATCGCCAGCAGCAGCGCGGGAAAAGCGAGCAGCACATCGTTGCCGCGCATCACCAGCTGCCCCAGCCAGCCCGGGGACATCGCGGCCAGGATGCCCAGCGGCACGCCGACCGCGGCGGCGACGCCGACGGCGACCAGACCGACATACAGGGTGGTGCGGGCGCCGACGAGGATCTGGGTCAGCACGTCGCGCCGCAGCCGGTCGGTGCCGAGCCAGTGCTCGGCATTGGGGGCCTGGTAGGGCTCGACGGGCAGGACCCGCATCGGGGGGTGCGGCGTCCAGACGTAGGAGACCAGCGCCAGCACGACCACGGTGAGGACGAGCGAGCCGCCGACGATCAGGGCCGGGTTGACCCGGGCCAGGCGTCGACGCCGCGACCCCACCCGGCCCGGGGACGGGAGCCCCTGCAGCGCCTCGCTCATCGCGCCCTCAGCCTCGGGTCGATGAGCAGGTAGAGCACGTCGACGATGAAGTTGATGACCAGCACCACGACGACCAGCACCATCACCACGGCCTGCACGGTGAGCAGCTCCCGGCGGGCGACCGAGTCCAGCAGCAGCGAGCCCAGCCCAGGGATGACGAAGACCCGCTCGATCACCACGGCCCCGATGAAGAGCGTGGCCAGCTGCAGGCCCAGGACGGTGACGACCGGCACGGACGCGTTGCGCAGCCCGTGCCGCCACAGCGCCGGCAGCGGCCGCAGCCCCTTGGCCCGCGCGGTCCGCAGGTAGTCCTCGCGCAGCACGTCCAGGACGGCCGAGCGGACATACCGGGCCAGCACCGCCGCCTGCACCAGCGCCAGCGAGATCGCCGGCAGCGTCAGCCCGCGGACGAACCCGAGCGGGTCCGCCGCGGGCACGACCCAGCCGCCGGAGGGGAACCAGCCCAGCCGCACCGCGAAGACCGAGATGAGCAGGATGCCGGCCAGGAACGCCGGGACCGCGACCCCCACCTGCGACAGCGCCGAGACCACCATTCCGTCGGCGTGCCGGTGCCGCACCGCCATCCAGGTCCCGACCGGCACCGCCACGAGCACGGCCAGCACCATCGACGCCGCCACCAGCCACAGGGTCACCTGCAGCCGGTCGGCGATCTGCGGGCCGATTGCGGCGCGCGAGATGAACTCCACGCCGGGATCGAGGGTGAGCAGCCCGCGCATCCAGTCCAGATACTGCACCAGCACCGGCCGCTCCAGCCCGAACTGCTCCCGCAGTTGCGTGACCGCCCCCTCCGAGGCGTTGATCCCCAGCGCGATCCGCGCGGGGTCGCCGGGCAGCACCCGCATGAAGCCGAAGACGAGCACCGAGGCCACCAGGACGCTGGCCACCAGGACCAGCGCGCGGTTGAGCAGGCGCAGGAGCATTGGATCAGGGTATGCGCTGCCTCACCGCCGCCGGGTGACGCGCCTGTGCACACCCCAGACCCGATGCGGTCCCTCACCGTTCACCGTATGACGCGTCTGTTGCACGGCATACCGGCGAAGCGCGTGACCCGCAGCACTCGGTGAGGTGGGGCGAGGGCTCGGGCTCAGTCCCGCGCGAGGTCAGCCAGTGGGAAGGACTCGGCGAGGATGTTCTCCGGCAGGCCGGTGATGTCCGGCTCGGCGACCATGAGGTTGGGCAGCAGGAAGAGGAAGTCGGCGGCGGCGTCCTCGCTGATCAGCCGGGCGGCTTCGTGCATCTTGGTGATCTCCTGCTCCTCGCTCCCGCTGTCCGCCGCCTCGAGGAGCGCCTGGAGATCCTCCGTCCCGTAGGTGGTGTAGTAGTCGGGGTTGCCGAAGACCGCCGCCATGTCCCGACCCTCGACGTGGCTCACGATGGACAGGTCGTAGTCCTTGTTGGTGAAGACCGTCTCCAGCCACGCCGAGGGAAACTCCAGCTCGTCGATGGTCACGTCGAGGCCGACCTCCTCGAGCATCGACTCCACGACCGTGCCGCAGGCCACGGCGTAGGGCAGGGTCGGGATCCGCAGCCGCAGGGTGGTGCCCCCAGCCCCCGCTTCCTCGATGAGGTCGCGGGCCCGGTCCTGGTCGAAGGGGTAGTCCCCGGTGCGGTCCTCGTACCAGGGGTCGGTCGGCGGGACCATCGAGCCGATGAGCACGCCCTTGCCGGCCCAGCAGGTGTCCATCAGACTCTGGTGGTCGATCGCGTGCCGCACCGCCTGGCGCAGGCGCAGGTCGGACAGCGGGTTGCCCTCCTGCTGGTTCATCGACAGCACGATCTCGCCGTTGGTCGTGCCTTCGATGATCTGGTAGGCCCCACCCTCGAACTCCATGAGGGCCTCAGGAGCTTGGACGGTCGCGACGACGTCGATGGCGTCGGTGAGCATGGCGTTGTTGAGCGCGTTGCCGTCCCTGAAGTAGCGCATCTCGACGGTCTGGAAGTAGGGCGCGTCACCGTGGTAGTCCTCGTGCCGCGTCAGGGTGATCATCGAGCCCCGGTCCCAGCTCTCGAAGACGTAGGGGCCGGTGCCGATCGGGTCGTTGGCCAGGTCGTGCACGCCCTCGCTGTCGAACATCGCCCCGACCAGCGTGGTGAGGTTGAAGAGGAACTGGTTGCTGGGCCGGGACAGGGTGACCACGACCGTCGTGTCGTCCGGCGCCTCGACCGACTCGACCACGTCCAGCTTGGCCGCGAGCCCGTTGGTCCAGGCGTCGGTGCTGACCCGCTCGATGCTGAACTTGGCGTCCTCCGCGGTGAACTCGGAGCCGTTGGAGAAGGTCACGCCGTCGCTGAGGGTGAAGGTGTAGGTGGTGCGGTCCTCGCTGACCTCCCAGGACTCGGCGAGGCCGGGCACGATCTCACCCTCGTCGATGGTGACCAGGGTCTCGTAGACGTTGTCCATCATCACCTGCGGGATGGCGGCGCCGCTGCTGGTGGTGAAGTCCAGGCTGGCCGGCTCGGCGACCAGGCCGACCCGGACCGTCTCCTCCGAGCCGCCCGGGGTGGTGCCCCCGTCGGTCCCGGTGCTGCCGTCTCCGTCCCCAGCGCCAGACCCGGTGTGACCCGTGCCGTCCCCGGCACCCTCACCCGTCCCTGACCCTGCCGTCGGCGTGGGCTCGGCGGTGCCCGAGCCGGCGCTGCACCCGGCCACGAGGGCGGTGCTCGCCAGGGCCGCCGCAGCCAGGGTGCGGGCACGGGTCAGCGTCGACGTCGCGGTCATGACCTGCATCTTCCTGCATCGGGCAGAACAGGTGCAATTTCGTGCCCAGAGGCCTGGACTACCGGCGGGAAACTGATACTGTCGGTATCAGGTACTTGGGTACACGCCTTCCGGGAAGAGAGGCCATCGTGGGTCACTACCGCAGCAACGTCCGCGACACCGAGTTCATGCTCTTCGACGTCCTGCGGCGCCAGGACGTCCTGGGCGCCGCGCCCTATGAGGAGGTGGACCTGGAGACCGCCCGCGAGGCGCTGCGCCAGGTCGCCGAGCTCGCCGAGGGCCCCCTGGCGGCCAGCTTCGAGGAGTCCGACCGCCAGCCGCCCGTGTTCGACCCGGCCACCGGCCAGGTGAGCATGCCGGAGAGCTTCGTGACCTCATACCTGACCTGGGTGGAGAACGAGTGGTGGCGCCTGGAGGTCGACGAGTCCCTCGGCGGCACCCCCGCTCCCCCGAGCCTGTCGTGGGCGTTGTCCGAGCTGGTGCTCGGCGCCAACCCGGCGGTGAAGATGTTCTCGGCCGGGTTCACCTTCGCCAACCTCCTGCACCGCCTGGGCACCCCGGACCAGCAGAAGCTGGCGCAGCTGATGATCGACCAGCGCTGGGGCGCGACGATGGTGCTCACCGAGCCGGACGCGGGCTCCGACGTCGGCGCCGGCCGCGCCAAGGCGGTCGACGCCGGGGACGGCAGCTGGCACCTGACCGGCGTCAAACGCTTCATCACCAGCGGCATCGCGCCCTTCTACGACAACGTCGTCCACTTCGTGCTCGCCCGCCCCGAGGGCGCCCTCCCGGGCACCAAGGGGCTGTCGCTGTTCCTCGTCAGCGACCACCACATCGAGGACCTGGAGACCGGCGAGCTGGGCGAGCGCAACGGCGTCGAGGTCGCCAACATCGAGCACAAGATGGGCCTGAAGATCTCCACCACCTGCGAGCTGCGCTTCGGTGAGGACGCCTCCCGCCCGGCCGTCGGCTACCTGCTCGGCGAGGTCCACGACGGGATCGCGCAGATGTTCCGGATCATCGAGTACGCCCGGATGCTGGTCGGCACCAAAGCGATCGCGACCCTGTCCACCGGCTACCTCAACGCCCTGGACTATGCCAAGGAGCGGGTGCAGGGCGCCGACCTGGCCAAGATGGCGGACAAGGCCTCGCCGCGGGTGACGATCACCCACCACCCGGACGTGCGCCGCTCGCTGATGCTACAGAAGGCGTATGCCGAGGGCCTGCGCGCCCTCATGCTCTACACCGCGTCCATGCAGGACGTGGTGCACGCGGCCCAGGACCTGGACTCCTCCGAGGACATCAAAGACCCCGGCGAGCTGTCCGAGCAGGTCGCGATGGCCGCGCGGGTCAACGACCTGCTGCTGCCGCTGGTCAAGGGCTGCGGCTCAGAGCGGGCCTGGACCCTGCTCGGCACCGAGTCCCTGCAGACCTATGGCGGCTCCGGCTTCCTGCAGGACTACCCGATCGAGCAGTACGTCCGCGACGCCAAGATCGACTCCCTCTACGAGGGCACCACCGCCATCCAGGGCATGGACTTCTTCTTCCGCAAGATCGTGCGGGACAAGGGAGCGGCCTTGGGGTATGTGGCCCAGCAGGTCATGGCGACCGTCTCGGGTCAGCAGGACGACGGGTTGGGGGCGGTGCGCGAGGCGGTGGGCCGGGCGCTGGCCGAGGTCCAGCAGATGGTGGAGTTCCTCACCGGCAGGGCGATGGCCTCCCAGTCCGAGCCCGGCCAGATCTACGCCGTCGGTCTGGGCACCACCCGGCTGCTGATGGCCGCCGGTGACCTGATGATCGGCTGGCTGCTGCTGCGCCAGGCCGAGGTCGCCGCAGGCCTGCTCGCCGCCGGCGAGGCCGGGGTCAGTGGCGCCGGCGAGGACCCGGCCTACCTGCAGGGCAAGGTGGCGGCGGCGAAGTTCTTCGCTACTGAGGTCCTGCCGCGACTGGGCGCTGACCGGCGGACGGTCACCGCCGCCGACGTCGCGCTGATGGAGCTGCCGGAGGACGCCTTCTAGCTTCGTTGCGATCCGCCCACGACGGCCACTCGAGGACCCGCACACGAAGACGGGCGCCGACCGAGGCCGGCGCCCGGTCGTGGGGTCGTGCGGGGAGCGTCAGCGCAGGTCGTCACCGCGGTGGCGGACGTCACGGTCCTCGTGCCGGTCCACGACCTCGCGGTGGGTGGTGTTGGTGCGCTGCGTGTGCATGACCAGCCCGATCAGCAGGGAGAGCACACCTCCGGCCAGCAGGATGTAGCCGATGGTGTTGATCTCGAGGCCCTGCCAGGTCTCCATTTCCACCGCGAAGGCGAGAATGGCGCCGACGACGAGCAGGAAGATACCCAGACCAATACCCATGGGACAGTCCTTTCGGTTGGTGTCCCTGTGCACAGTAGCGGGGACTGGGCGATGGCGCCCGGTCGGAGCAAACGGTGTCCCCGGTCGGGAGCAAACGGTGTCCCCGGTCGGGAGCAAACGGTGTCCCCGGTCGTGAGCAAACCGTGTCCCCGGTCGGGGGCGAAGCGTGTCCCCGGTCGGGGGCGGGGTCAGAGTCTCCGGTCGGCCAGGACGGGGAACTGCTCGCGAGCCTTGACCACCGCACCGGGGTCGATCTGCACCGAGAGGATCTCCTGCTCGGTCCCGGCCTCGGCAAGCACCGTGCCCCACGGGTCGATGACGGCGCTGTGGCCGCCCATCTCCACCCCGGCGTGCGTGCCGGCAGTGTTGCAGGCCAGCACGAAGCACTGGTCCTCGATCGCGCGTGCGCGGGCCAGCAGACGCCAGGCTTCCACCCGCGCCGCCGGCCAGGCGGCCGGCACGACGAAGATCTCGGCGCCCAGGTCGAGCTGGGCCCGGTAGAGCTCGGGGAAGCGCAGGTCGTAGCAGGTGGACAGGCCGACGGTCAGCGCGTCGGCGGGGGCCGGCAGGTCGGTGATGACCAGCTCAGCGCCGGCCTCCATCAGCCGCGGCTCCCCCGACCCGAAGCCGAAGCGATGGATCTTGCGGTAGGTGGCGCACACGCGGCCATCCGGGCCGAGCACGACCGAGGTGTTGGACAGGTGGCGGCCCTCCTCGCCCGGGTCCGCGGTCCGTTCCACGACCGACCCAGCATGCAGCACCACCCCTGCCTCCCGCGCCGCGGCGGCCAGGGGCGCCAGGGCAGGTGGCCACTCCGGCTCGCCGGCGCCGTCCTCCGCGGCCTCGCCCACCTCTGCGGCGCGCACAGCCTCAAGGTCCTGGCTGCGCTCCTGCCAGTCGTCGATGGCGAACCCACCGGCGCTCCACAACTCGGGCAGCACGACCAGGTCGTGGTCGTGCCCCACGTTCCTGACCAGGTCCGCAGCCCTCGCGGCCCGCTCCTCGACGCTCTCCTCGGCTCCCTCGCCGTAGGCGAGCTGGATCAGGGCGATCCTCATCGCTGGCTCCTCTCATGCATGACCTGCAGGCGGGCGTTGTAGGCAGCGAGCTCGGCGTCGCCGTCGCGGTCCGCCCGACGGTCGGAGCGGGTGCTCTCGCGGCCGTCGCTACGGATCCAGTCCACCATCACCATGAGCACGATGATCACCGTGGGGGCCTCCCCCACTCCCCAGGCGATGCCGCCGCCGAGCTGCTGGTCGGCCAGCAGGTCGTCCACCCACGGCACGTCGATGGTCTTGTAGAACTCGGGCGCGAGCAACCAGGTGCCCTGCATCAGCGCCAGGCCGAAGAAGGCGTGGGCGGCCAGGGTGGCCAGCAGCACGATGATCCGCAGCGGCGGCTCCCACTTCGGCGGCCCTGGGTCCCGGCCGACCATCGACCAGACGAAGGCGAATCCGGTCAAGGAGAAGTGGACCACCATGAAGATGTGCCCGGAGTGGGTCCGCATCGCCCAGTCCAGCATCCCGGTCCAGTAGAAGACGATGAGGCTGCCGAAGAAGATGACCCCGGAGACGACCGGGTTGGAGATGATCGTGGCCCAGCGGGAGTGCACCACGGCCAGGAGAACCTCGCGGGGTCCAAGCGTGCGGTCCCGCCGGGCGGGCAGGGCCCGGTAGGCCAGGGTGATCGCCTGCGCCGGCACCAGCAGGATCGGCACCAGCATCATCAGCGCCATGTGCATGATCATGTGCTGGGAGAACATCACCCGCCCGTAGACCGAGGGGCCGCCGCTGGTGACCCAGATGAAGGCGGCCCAGCCGAGCACCCACAGGATGGTCCGGCCGACCGGCCAGCTGTCCCCGCGCCGGCGCAGCTTCGCGACGCCGGCGAGGTAGAGCCCGAGCGCGACGAGCGCTGTGAGCAGGAAGAGCCAGTTGACCTGCCAGGAGGTGAACAGGCGCGCCCAGGTGAACGGCTCGGGCATGGGGTAGCCGGTGAGCACGTAGGCCATGTCCCCGACCCGGGGCTCGCCCCCGACGGGAGGCGGGGTGCGGCCGAGCACGGTGCCCAGCCCGATTGCGGTCCCCATGAGGATGACCTCGAGAGTGGCCAGCTTGGCGAAGGCCCTGGGGCGGCCGTCGTCACCGGCGACGATCGTGCGCCGCTGCATCAGGCCGAAGACGAACAGGCCGGCCAACGCGGCGACCTTGAGCCAGATGACGAGCCAGTAGGGGCTGACGAGGTCGGCAAGCTCGTCGACGGTGAGCAGGGCGAAGAGGACGCCGGACAGGCCCACTGCGACGAAGCACCACGCGGCGAGGGTGGAGTAGCGGCGCAGCGCATCGCCCAGGGCCGGACCCATGACCGGGAGCAGCACGGCCAGAGCAAGCAGGCCGCCGACCCAGACGGTGATGCCGACGAGGTGGATGCCCAGCGCGGTCACGGCGGTCTCGTGGCCATCGGTGCCGCTGGCGTGCCCGCTGAAGGCGAGCGGCATCAGCGCCAGCACGGCCAGCACGGTGGCCCAGGCCAGGGCACCGCGGGTGCGGGCCAGCGCCGCGAACGGCACCAGCGCGACGAGCATCACCGTCTCCAGGCCGCGCAGGGTCAGGATCTCCAGCGACCTGTTGCCCCACAGCTGGGCGAGGTAGCCGGGGGCCGACGGCGAGATGCCGGCCAGGTCGCCGAAGCCCAGGATGAGGGTCCCCAGCGCGCTCAGGGCCCAGATGCCGGCCGACATCGAGGCGATCTTCGCGGCGGTAGCCCGCCGGGAGGTCGTCTTCCCCTCGCGGACCAGGAAGGCGGCGACCAGCAGCAGGCCGATCGTCAGGGAAGCGGCCACGTGGTGAACCACCCGCAGCAGCACCATCCCCCAGCGCACCACCGGGCCCGCATCGCCCAGGGGCAGCGGCGCCACAGCCCCGCTGAGGGCCGCCACGGGGATCGCCACCACCACCGCGGCAACGAGCGCGGCGACCGGGGCGGTCCAGGAGAGCGGGGGGCGGTGCGGCATACCCGCCATGCTAGGCCGCCTCCCTCCGTGCCCAGACCGGCGGCAGCCGGTGCTGCATACCCGTCAACGCCGGGGAAGGTGTCCCGTGGAACAGGCCGTCTGTGGCCACTCTCACGGGGCACCATCGAACACTGCGAGCTCCACCCCGCCCGCACCGGCGGGCCCCGCCTCGAATGGGCATTCGCCACAGAATTTGCGAGACTGGACGGGTCGAGTCGACGAGGGTGCCGGCGTGGAGGGGGAGTCCCCTGGTACCCGTGGCCACGCCGTGCCCGCCTCCGACCGACGCACATGCACGACAAAGTCACCAAGAAAGAGAGCAAATATCATGCGTCGCACCTTCACCACCATCACCGCGCTCGGCGCCGTCCTGGCCCTGGCCGCCTGCAACGGTGACAGCACGGACGACACCGCGACCGGCGAGGACACCGCCGCCGTCGAGACCATGGATGGGACGACCGACACCGACAGCGACGCCGCCACCGCGGGCGCCACCGACGACGACACCGCCACCGCCACCGCGGGCGCCACCGATGACGCCACCACCACCGCGGGCGCCACCGACGACGACGCCACCACCGCGGGCGCCGGCCAGGACGGTGCGAGCGCCGGCGGCATGACCGACCCGGTGTGCGCGGAGTTCTTCGAGACCCAGGGCACCCCGCTGGCCGAGCGGGCCACCGACCAGTTCGAGGTCGTCGGCGCCGGTGACGACCTGGACCCGGTGTCCTTCTCCGAGGTCAACCTGCTCAACGGCCGCATCGCCACCCTGGTCGAGGACGCCGACGGCGAGCACGCCGACCTGCTCGAGCGGATCAACGCCCCGTTCGACGAGGTCGTCGACGCCGTCACCTCCGAGGACCTGGGCAACGAGCCCGAGATCGTGATCCCGGACGTCGACACCTCCGACGCCGAGGCCGCGCTGGAGGAGTTCGAGGCGGCCTGCGCCTGAGGTTCGAGGCGGCCTGCGCCTGAGTCACCCCCTGGACCGCCCGCGAGCATGCTCGCGGGCGGTCCAGTCGTTAGTGTGGTCGGCATGGTCGTCCACCCGTCACCGCCCGCCGACGTCCCGTCCCTCATCGAGGCCTACCGCACGGTTCTCGGCGGCTTCGTGGACACCTGCGACGGCCTGCGCCCGGCAGAGTGGGACCTGCCCACCGCGTGCGCCGGCTGGACCGCACGCGACCACCTCGCCCACGTCGTGCACATCGAGGACCAGCTGACCGGCGGCGAGCACCCGATCAGCGGCTGGGCCGACGGCTCCAGAAGCGAGCAGGAGGAGATCGAGGTCGGGCGCCCGGAGCACGTGCGCAACAGCTTCGGCGTCTGGATCGAGGAAGGCGTGCGCGCCCGCGCCGAGCACTCGCCCGAGGACCTGCTCGCCGAGCTGCGCGGGCTGATCGACGTGCGGGTGGCGCAGATGTACGACCCCGACCTGGAGCTGGACACCTCGGTCCGCTCGGTCCAGGGGGATCAGATGCCGTTCGGCAAGCTGACCGTGCTGCGGCTCTGCGATGTCTGGGTGCATACCCAGGACATCCGAGGCGTCGTGGACCGTCCCGGGCTGTTGGACTCCCCCGGCGCCGTGGTCTTCACTGCTGCCGTGCTCGGCGCCCTGCCCGACGTGGTGGCCCGCCGGATCGACCCGCCGGCCGGCACCGTCGTCATCCTGGAGAGCACCGGCCCGGTCACCGGGCGCGGGGGCGTGCGGATCACCACCGACACCGACGGCGAGCAGGTCGCTCACGAGCTCTTCACCGGCCACGTCGAGGAGCACGAGGAGGGCGACGCGCCCGCCGCCGAGGACCAGCCGGAGGAGTCGGTGACCACCATCTCGCTGTCCACCCACGAGCTCACCCGCCGCGCCGCCGGCCGCCAGAGCACGCAGGAGACGGCCTACCACGTGCACGGCGACGAGGACCTGGCTCGCCAGGTCCTCGACGCACTGGTCCTCACCCCGTGACCCGAGCCGCCCCCGGCACGGAGGTGGCGGGAGCAGGCACGGCGCCGGGTGCGCTGCAGACCAACCTGCTCGGCATCGCCCTGGGTGGCGGGGGCGCGCGCGGGCTGTGCCACATCGGGGTATGGCGTGTGCTGCAGGAGCTCGAGGTGCGCCCCGACCTGGTCTCGGGGACCAGCATGGGTGGCCTGGTGGGGGCGTTCATCGCGGCGGGCTACAGCGCGACGGAGCTGGAGGAGATCACCGCCAGCATCGGCTGGCTGAAGCTGATCGACTGGGGGCTGTCCGGACGGCTGCTGTCGACCAAGGCCTACCGGGCCTTCCTGGAGGAGCACCTGCCGCCGACCTTCGAGGAGCTGGAGCTGCCGCTGGTGCTGACCACGACGGACGTGGTCGACGGGCAGATCCACTATTTGCGCTCCGGGGACCTGCACACCGCGATCCGGGCCACGACGGCATACCCCGGTCTGGTGGAGCCGGTGCCGCTCGGCGATGCGATCCTGGTCGACGGCGGCATCCTCAACCAGATCCCGGTGGACGGCGCGCTCTTCCTCGGCGCCCGGCGGGTGATCGCCGTCAACGCCACGGCGCTGGAGCCGCTGGAGCGGCCACGCAACGTGGAGAAGGTGCTGCGGCGCCGCCCGGTGACCGGGGCGTTCAAGGAGGCGATGCGCGCGATCGACGTCATGCAGACCCAGCTGACGATGGCCCGGCTCTCGCTCTACCGCCCCGACGTGCTCATCGACCCGCCGATCGAGGGCGTGGACATCCAGGACTTCCACAAGGCCAAGGAGGCCATCGCCGCCGGCGACGAGGCGACCCGCGCGGCGGCAGACCGGATCCGGCGGCTCATCGCCGTGGAGTGACCGCTCGGGGGCTGAACCAGGCCAGCCCCATGACGAAGACCGCCACCACCAGCAGCGCCGTCCCGGCGACCCAGAGGCCGGGGCCCCACTCGACGCCGAGCTCCAGGCCAAGGCCGACGCCCGCGACCAGCAGCGCGACTTGGCCCGCGAGCCGCGTGGCGCGGAACTGGGCCATCCGCTCCGCATGGTCGGCCTCGCTGCCGCTGACCAGCCGCGCCGCGGGCGTCAGCCGCCGGGTGACCGACTGCAGACCGGCGTAACCGAGGAAAAACACCGCCCCGACGACGGCGACCCGCGGGTTGCCGCGCGCCATACCGCCGACCAGCACGACCACGGCCCCGAGGACGCAGAGCGCCGTGAACAGGCGGTCCTTCAGTGCTGGTCTGGCCATGGGAGGAGGGTATGCCGTCCCGGACGGCGCCCGGGGACCCGCCGGGTCGAAGAAGCGGGGCTAGCCGGCGACTGTCTCCGCCGGCAGCAGGTGCAGGGTCGTGGCCATCCGCTCGGTCGCCCGCTCCATGAGCTCGGCCATCCGCTGCTGGGGCGTGGTGCCGGTGACGATGCCCATCCACGACGTTCCCGGCGTCGGCACGAAGGCCTGGACGGTGTAGGCGGTGCGCCCGGCCCCCTCGACCGGCTCGATCCCGGTGTCGGCGACCGAGCGCTGCAGCACGCACACGGAGTACCGTCCGGCGAACTGTCGCACGTCACCGCCCCCCTCGGCCATCATCTGGGCCAGCGCGGTGTCCGCCTCGATCGGCGACGTTCGCAACCAGGCAAGGGACAACGAACCCATCAGCAGCTCGCCCGTCGCCCGGTCCACCCCTGCGTCGGCCGCCGTCAGCACCGCACCGGTCAGACCCGCCTGCGTGGCCATCCCGGTGAGCAGGTCGCGCAGCGCGACCTGCTTGTCCGCAGCCAGGTTGGACCAGCCCGGGGTGGCGGTGCACATCCGCTCGACGTCACCCTTGAGCTCCTCGGTCGGGCGGAGCACCTTCCACCCCGGTGGCACCTGGACCGTGTAGCGGAAGGGCGGCACACCCATCGCCATCTTCTCGCCGGGTCTGCCCAGGTCCCCCCAGGTCAACCGGCCCCTTTCGCCGGCCCCGCCCACCTCGGTAGTCATGGCGGCATTGTGCCTCACTCCGTCCACCTCTGCGGGTTGCGTCCGGCCAGGGCGGATGCGACTATGCGGCGGGGCCGCGCGGGGCGGCCATCGCCGCGGGAGGGGAGAGACGATGTCGGAGCCGGACGAGACACCGGTGTCCAACCCGTTGCGCTCGGAGCTGTCCCGACTGCTGTCCCAGGTCCAGGAAGCCCGGTCGCAGGTGCCTGGGATGGCTGGCCCGCTGTCCGCGATCGGCGACGGCCAGGCGTGGCAAGGACCCGCGGCCCGCCGTTTCCACAACCAGCACCTCTCACCCACCGCGCAGGCCCTCTACGTCCCGTTGGACCGCCTGGAGGATGAGGTGCGGGTCGCTCGCGACGCACAGCCGGCGGAGGTCTCACCGGAGCAGGCCGAGCTGATCCGGCAGCAGTGGGGGTTGTAGGCGATGGCACTGGTCCGGATCGACCACCGCGCCCTGGGTGAGGTCAACCGTGACCTCGACCGGGTGACCGAAGCGGTGGGGGGCAGTATCGAGACCCTGCGCGGCTCCTTCCTCCGGCTGGGGGTCGGCACCGGCAACCTGGACGCCGCGCTGACCGCCCGCGACGACCTGGAGCGGGACATCCTGCCCGCGCTGCAGCACCGTCAGGCGGAGGCGCAGCGGGTCGCGGAGCTGCCCTACTCCGGTGCGCTGACCGACCAGGTGGCCTCGGCCGACCTTGTCGTCGGCCCGCAGCCACCCGCCCCGGAGACGTCGATCAGCGCGCTCACCGGCGGCGGCTCTGCGGTGCCGGTCGAGCCGACCCTCTGCGTGCCGGACCAGCCCGAGGAGCTCCCGCCGGAGGAGCCACCGCTGTTCTCGATCGGCGGGCTGCGCAACCTCGCCGGGGACATCGGCGGTGCACTCCAGGACGGCGCGGAATGGCTGGCCGGCAAGGTCACCGAGGCATGGGACGCCCTGGGCGAGGCGGTCTCGGAGGCCTGGAGCTCCTTCGTCTCGTGGTGGGATGAGCTCACTGCCAACCTGGGCGCCTGGATCGACGAGAACCTCGCCGCGGTCCGGATCTGGATCCGGGACAACGTGGTCATCCTCCGGATCATCGCGATCGTGCTGAAGGTGGTCGGCTGGATCATGGTCGTCGTCGGCGTGGTGCTGCTCATCCTGGCGGTGGTCGCGAGCCTGACCGGTGTCGGGGCGCTGGCCGGGGTGCCAGGCGCGGGGGTGGCCATCGCGCTCATCGGCTGGGGCTTCGCCGCGGTCGGCGCCGGGGACATGGTCGACACCATCGCCGACTGGGGTGAGGGCAAGATCGACGGCCAGGAGCTCGTCCAGGCCCTCGCCCTGGAAGGCGCCCTGACCCTCGTCTCAGCCATCATTCCCTTCGGCTTCCTGGGCAAGCTGGGCAGTCGGCTGCTCGACGCGCTCCCCAGCTCGATGAACCAGAGGGTCCGCGACTTCATCGAGCGGCTCTTCCGGGGCACTCCCCACCCGACCCCCGGGCGCCCGCCGCGGGGCAACGTCGACATGGACGATCTGCCGCCCTGGAGCAGGCCCCGCGACCCGGACCGGACCGGCCCCGACGGGCACCTCTACCCGGACGACTTCCACCCGACCGGGCGGATGAACGAGCAGGAGTTCTACGACCGCTACTGGGACCCGCAGCGCGAATCCTGGAACTACCCGCCCAACGACGGCTTCGCCGGGCCGCCGGCCTCGACCACCCTGGAGCCCGGAGACGTCATCGACCGGTTCGGGCCACGCAGCGGCACCTACGTCTCCCCCGAGGGCATCCCCTTCGACCAGCGGGCGCTGCCGCCGTCGAGCGTGAACTTCAACTACGAGCGCTACCGCGTCGTCCGACCCATGGACGACGTCCTCGAGGGCGACATCGCGCCGTGGTTCGAGCAACCGGGAGGCGGGTGGCAGTACCAGCTGCCGCACGATGTGCAGTGGTACATCGACCACGGCTACCTGGAGCCGATCCCATGACCCTGGACGAGCAGGCACGCTCGGTGCGGACGGTGCCGGAGTTGAAGGCCTTCCTGACCACGCTGGGCCGCAACCCAGAGGCGATCGGTTACCTGCACGACCGCAACCAGCGGAAGGGCTCGGGGGAAATACTCCTGGAACGGCTGGCTGACGGCAGCTGGGAGGCGGCAGCGCACGAGCGCGGGAACGTGTTCAATCCCCGCCGGTTCCCCACCGAGCAGGAGGCTGTCCGGACCCTGGCGCTGGAGCGGCTGGAGTCGCATCGCCGCACCCCGGTGTCCACGATCACCCCCGAGGAGCTGGCTGAGATCGAGCGCACACGCGGGGCGCGGATGGAGCACTTCGCCGAACGCGCCCGCCAAGCCCGTGAAAGGCGCCGGGGCCGGTGACCGGCGCGCCGCCGCGCCGGGGCAGGATCGAGACATGACCTCAGACCACGACCGGCTCCGCGCCACCCTGGCGGACCTGCTCACCCAGCGGGGCCACCCGCACGACGTCGTCGTCGTCACCGCACCACCGGTGCCGGGGTCGCCGGTGCCGCCGGAGGGGCCGTGGGTGGTCGTCCCTCAGGAGGGTTTTGCTGTGGGTGGGGTGTCCCGTGGCTCCTTCCGGCCCTACGCCTGGGTCCGTACCGAGCAGGAGGTGGTCGAGCTGGTGCTCACCCTCCTCGGCCCCACCGCATACCCCCCGGTCCCGGCAGGCGAGAACCTGCTGGACCGGGGTCGGGCCACCTCGCGGGCGATCCAGGAACGGACGGCGAGGCGCGGGGGCGCCGCGGGCCCCGCCGAGCTGGCGCCGGGAGACCTGCTGGACCAGGTGGGGGCTGCGTCCGGCCACCACCTCTTCGCGCTGGGCACACCCTTCCCGATGCGTTCGCAGCCGCCAGGGGAAGTAGGTGGCCCCTATCACCGGTATGAGGTCCGGGCACCGCTGAGCCTGGCCCAGGAAGGCGTCGCCGCCCCCTGGTTCGAACAGCCCGGCGGCGGCGCGATGGTCGTCCTGGGCTACCCCGTCCGGTGGCACCTGGACCAGGGCGAGCTGGTCGAGCTCCTCGACGGCTGACCGACCCACGGTCCTCCGACGCTCGCGCCCTACCCTTGGACCGGAATGATGCGTCACACCCGTCGCGTCGACGACGGAAGTGACGCACCGTTCGGGCACCAGGGTCGGATCAGCCCCAGACCAGCGCCCTGCCCGGGTCCTCCATGAGCGCGGCCAGGTCGGCCAGGAAGCGCGAGCCGAGCTCGCCGTCGATGTGCCGGTGGTCGAAGGCGACCGCGAGCTGGGTGACCCAGCGCGGCTCGATCCGCTCGTCCGCGCCGGTGCCGACCACCCAGGGCATCCGCCGGACCGCACCGAAGGCCACGATCGCGGACTCGCCCGGGTTGATGATCGGGGTGCCGGTGTCGACGCCGAAGACGCCCACGTTGGTGATCGTGATCGTGCCACCGGACTGGTCGGCCGGCTGGGTGCGGCCGGCCTTCGCGGTGGCGACCAGGTCCTGCAGGGCCTGGGCCAGCTGGCGCAGGTCCATCAGGTCCGCGTCCTTGATGTTGGGCACGATGAGCCCACGCGGCGTCGCGGCGGCAATCCCGAGGTTGACGTAGTTGCGCCGCACGATCTGCTGCGCCTGCTCGTCCCAGACCGCGTTGATGCCGGGGTTGCGGCGCACCGCGATCGTCATCGCCTTGGCCAGGATCAGCAGCGGGCTGATCTTCAGGTCAGCCATGCCGTACGAACGGTCGGTCTTGAGCCGCTCCACCAGCTCCATCGTGGCGGTGACGTCGACGGTGATGAACTCGGTGACGTGCGGGGCGCTGAACTTCGAGGAGACCATCGCCTGGGCCATCATCTTGGTGACGCCCTTGACGTCGACCCGCTCTTCGCGCTCGCCGCTACGGTCGAACTGCGGACGCTGGTAGGGAGCGGACACAGGAGCGGCCGCGCCGGCCGCACCCTCGGCCAGCCCGCCGGCCGGAGCCGCGTCGCCGGTGGCCGCACCCTGGCCCGCGGGAGCCGCGAGCTCGGCGGCCGCGTGCTGCGCCGACGGCGAGGCAGCGGTCCCGGCCAGGTAGGCGTCGACGTCGGAGCGGCGGATCACGCCGTCCTCGCCGGCCGGCGTGACCTGGGTGAGGTCGACACCGCGGTCCTTGGCGTACTTGCGCACCGGCGGGGTGGAGCGCACCTTGCGCGGCCCCACGCTCTCGGCCTGCGCCTCAGCCTCGGCCGCACCGCGCCGACGGCGACGGGTGGTGGAGCCCTCGATCGCGCCATACCCGACCAGCACGGCCTCACGCTTGGCCCCCTCCTGCGCGCTCTCCCCACCCGCGGGGAGCGTGGGCACCAGATCATCGGAGGCCGCGGTCGCCGCGTCGGTGACGTCCTCGACGCTGGTCGTGCCGGACCCGCCCTCAGCAGAGCCGCCGCCGCCGTCGCCGGTGTCGATGACGATGATCGGGGTGCCCACCTCGACCTCCACACCCTCCTGGGCGAGGATCTCGGTCACCGTGCCGGCCCACGGGATGGGCAGCTCGACCAGCGACTTGGCGGTCTCCACCTCGACCACGATGTCGTTGGTCGCCACGGTGTCGCCGACCGCCACCTTCCACTGGATGATGGTGGCCTCGACGAGACCTTCACCGGGGTCCGGAAGCTTGAACTCGGGCACGAGGGGCTCCTTGCGGGTTGTGCGCGGGTGCGGGGACGAGCAGGGGTGTGCGGTGCGTGCGGCCGCGTCAGTCGGCGGGCTGGCCGCCGGTCAGTAGTCCATGACCGTCTCGACGGCGTGCAGGACGCGGTCGAGGTCGGGGAGGAAGACCTCCTCGTGCCGGCTGGGCGGGTAGGGGATGTTGTAGCCGCCGACCCGCAGGACCGGCGCCTCGAGGTGGTAGAAGCAGCGCTCCTGGACGTGCGCGGCCAGCTCAGCGGTGATGCTGGAGAAGGTCTGGGCCTCCGACAGCGCGATGCACCGCCCGGTCTTGCTCACCGAGGCCTCGATGACGTCGATGTCCAGCGGCGACAGCGAGCGCAGGTCGACGACCTCCAGCGACGGGCCGTCCTCCAGCTCGGCAGCCTGCGCGGCGGCGAGCGCGACCTTGACCGAGGGGCCATAGGTCAGCACGGTCACGTCGTCGCCCTCGGCGCGGATCACGGCCTCGCCCAGGCCATGGGGGGCGTCGGCCAGGTCGGGCGCCGAGCCGAGACCGGCGAGGTCGAGCACGCCCCGCTCGTGGTAGCGCCGCTTGGGCTCGTAGAACACGACCGGGTCGTCGCTGGCGATCGCCTGCTGCATCATCCAGTAGGCGTCGTCGGTGGTCGAGCAGGTGACGACCCGTAGGCCGGCGGTGTGCGCGAAGTAGGACTCGTTGGACTCGCTGTGGTGCTCGACCGCGCCGATGCCGCCGCCGTAGGGGATGCGGATGACCATCGGCAGCTTGAGCTTGCCCAGGGAGCGGTAGTGCATCTTGGCGACCTGGCTGACGATCTGGTCGAAGGCCGGGTAGACGAAGCCGTCGAACTGGATCTCGACCACGGGCCGGTAGCCGCGCAGGGCCAGCCCGACCGCGCTGCCCATGATCCCGGCCTCGGCCAGCGGGGAGTCGACGACGCGGTCCTCGCCGAAGTCCTTCTGCAAGCCCTCGGTGATGCGGAAGACGCCGCCGAGCTTGCCGACGTCCTCGCCCATGAGCAGGACCTTGGGGTCGCGCTCCATGGCGGCGCGCATGCCTGCGTTCAGGGCCTTGGCGATCGTCGTCCGCTGGCCGGTAGCGGAGGTGGTGCTCGATCTACTCATGAGGTATGCGGTTTCCTTCCTCAGTCCTCGAAGCCGGCGTGGTAGTCGGCGAAGGCCTTGGCCTCGCGCTCGACCAGCGGGTGCGGCTCGGCATACACGTGCTCGAACATGTCCGGGTGCGGCGGGTCGGGCATGGTCTGGCAGGCGTGCCGGATGCGCGTCGCCAACTCGTCGGCCTCAGCCTCGATCTCGCTGAGCCAGGCGTCGTCGATGATGCCCTCGGCGAGCAGGTACTTCTTCATCCGGTCGATCGGGTCCTTCGTCTTCCAGACGTCCACCTCGGCCGAGATCCGGTACTTCGTCGGGTCATCGGAGGTGGTGTGCGCGCCCATCCGGTAGGTGAAGGCCTCGATGAGGGTCGGCCCCTGGCCGGACCGGGCGCGCTCCAGGGCGGCCCGGGAGACGGCATACGAGGCCAGCACGTCGTTGCCGTCCACCCGCACGCCGGGGAAGCCGAAGCCGTCGGCGCGGCGATAGGGCGGGATGACGAACTGCCGCTCGTTGGGCTCAGAGATCGCCCAGTGGTTGTTCTGCACGTAGAAGACGACCGGCGCGTTGGTGACCGCTGCGAAGACCAGGGCCTCGTTGTAGTCGCCCTGGGCGGTCCCGCCGTCGCCGGTGAAGGCCATCACGGCGGTGTCGCGGTCGGTGTCACCGGTGGCGACGTCGCCGTCTCGCTGGACGCCCATCGCGTAGCCGACGGCATGCAGCATCTGGTTGCCGATGACGATCGTGTAGAGGTGGAAGTTGTTCTCGCTCGAGTCCCACCCGCCGTGGTTGACCCCGCGGAACATGCCCAGCAGGTTCTCCGGCTCCACGCCCTTGCACCAGGCGACGCCGTGCTCGCGGTAGCCGGGGAAGGCGTAGTCCTGCGGCCGCATGGCGCGACCCGGACCGACCTGGGCTGCCTCCTGGCCGAGCAGGCTGGGCCACAACCCCAGCTCGCCCTGCCGCTGCAGCGCGAAGCCCTCGGCGTCCACGCGACGCACCAGGACCAGGTCGCGCAGCATCCCGCGCAGCGCGTCCTCGTCGAGCTCCTCGAGGTAGGCGGCGTAGGGGCTGTTCACGTCCGTCACCGGGACCCGGGTACCGTCCGCGGCGAGGAACTGGACCATGTCCGGTCCGCCGTCGGTGATGTCCCGCTCTGGTGGCTCGTGACTCTCGGGACTGGTGCCTGGGTTCCCGCTGGGGGCATCGGCCACCTGGGCCGACACGACGTCCTCGTCGCTCACGCGCAAACTCCTTCTCGTCAGGCCGGCACCGGCGCAGGTGCCTCGTGCGGCCTAGCGGTACGGGTGTGGTTCGGCGTCACGTTACCGCAGACGTCAACCTGACCCGAGGGCAGGATCCGCCGGTCGCGACGAGCCCCGGGGTCAGGGTCCGTCGATGGGGAGCTCGGCCGCGAGGAACTCCTGGGTCTGCGCCCACGCGGCCTTGCTGGCCTCCTCGTGGAAGAACAACGGGTTGGGGTTGTCGAAGGCGTGCCCTGCCCCCGCGTGCAGCTCGAAGCGCACCTGCTCGCGGGCGCCGCCGTCGGTGACGGCCTCACGGATCCGCTCCACCTGCTCCATCGGGATGTAGTCGTCGTCGGTGCCGAAGACGTGCAGGCTGGGGCACTCGACCTGCGGGGCGAGGTCCAGCAGCTGCGGCAGCGTGGAGCCGTAGTAACTGACCAGGGCGGCTGCGGGGCGGCCGGCAGTGGCTGCGGCGGCGGCCACGTTGAAGGCCAGCCCGCCCCCGAGGCAGAAGCCCAGCACCGCGACCTTCTTCTTCTTGACCGGGCCGAGCCGGCCGAGAGCGCTCATCGCGGACAGGCCGTCCTTGACCGCGAGGTCCCAGTTGAGCTTGCCGCCCAGCTCGAGAGCCTCCGCGAGCGCGTCCTGCGGCTCGACGCCGTGCTCCTGGACCGCGGCGACCGGCGGGTCGAGGCGGGCGAAGAGCTGGGGTGCCAGCACGGCATACCCGAGCTCGGCGAGGTCGGCGCAGCGTGCGCGGACGTAGTCCGACAGGCCGTAGATCTCCTGGAAGACCACGATCCCGGGGACGAGCCCGGTCGCCCGCTGGGGCAGCCAGAGCAGGGAGGGCAGCGGACCCCTGGAGGTCATGATCTGGTGCGGGAGCATGGCGGACATCAGCGCTTGTCCTTGCTGGGGAGGATCATGCCGGTGACCACACCGACGGCGGAGACGATGAGCGCGCCGAGGACGGCGTCCCACCAGAAGCTCTGGACGGTGAAGTCCAGACCGAGCACCCCGGCGAGCCACGAGGTCAGCGACAGCATGAGCGCGTTGACCACGACGAGGAACAGTCCGAGGGTGAGGACGATCAGGGGGATGGAGATGATTTTCAGCAGCGGCTTGACCACCGAGTTGAGCACGCCGAAGACCAGAGAGACCAGCACCACGCTCAGCGCCAGGTCACCGCCTTCGCCGCCGAACTCGATGCCGGGCACGACCGCCGCAGCCACCCAGAGGGCGACTGCGTTGGCCAGGATGGCGAGCACGAACGTCATGGTCTTCACTCTACGTCCGGGCCCTGAACGTGGGACGCCGGCGCCGCCGTCACCACGGCGACTCACCGACCCTCGCCCCACACGACCACGACTTCTCCCTGCACGACCACGACTTACCGTCCCTGTGAGTGCTGATCCCCCGGAAACATCCGGCCCCCAGCACCACAAGGGCCGTCAAGTCGCAGGCCCTCACTATCCTGTGCGCATGAGCGACCAGCCGTGCCCCGTCCGCCTGCGCACCTCCCTGGAGGGTGTCCCTGCCTACACCCCCGGCAAGCCGGCCGCGCCGATCGAGGGCGTGACGTCCTACAAGATCTCCTCCAACGAGAACCCCTATCCCCCGCTGCCGTCCGTGCTGGACGCGGTGACCACGGCGGCGCAGGCGATCAACCGCTACCCGGACATGGGTGTGGTGATGCTCAGCCAGGCACTCTCCGACCACCTCGGCGTGCCGGTGGAGCAGATCGCGACCGGCACCGGCAGCGTGGCCGTGCTCTCCCAGCTGGTCGCGATCACCTGCGAGCCGGGCGACGAGGTCATCTACGCCTGGCGCAGCTTCGAGGCCTACCCGATCGTCATCGCCCTCTCCGGTGCGCAGTCGGTGCCGGTGCCGCTCGACGCCGATCACCGCCACGACCTGGAGGCGATGGCCGCCGCGATCACCGACCGGACCCGTCTGGTGCTGGTCTGCACCCCGAACAACCCCACCGGCCCGGCGGTGCGCGAGGACGAGCTGCGGGCCTTCATCGCCAAGGTGCCGCAGGACGTGCTGGTCGTCATCGATGAGGCCTACCTGGAGTTCACCACGCAGGACACCGTCCCCGACGCGCTGGCCCTCGCCGCCGAGCACCCCAACGTCGCCGTGCTGCGCACCTTCTCCAAGGCCTACGGCCTGGCCGGCCTGCGGGTCGGGTATGCCGTCGCCCACCCCACCGTCGCCACCGCCCTGCGCAAGGCCGCGACGCCGTTCGGGGTCACCGACCTGGCCCAGGAGGCCGCGATCGCCAGCCTGCGCGCCTACGACGAACTCGAGGTCAGGGTCAAGGAGCTGGTCGCCGAGCGCGAGCGGGTCGTCGCCGCGCTGCGCGAGCAGGGCTGGGAGATCCCGGACGCGCAGGGCAACTTCCTCTGGTTCCCGATCGGTGACGACGCGGTGCCCTTCGCCCAGGCCTGCCAGGCCCGCGGTCTCATGGTCCGCCCCTTCGCCGGTGACGGCGTCCGCTGCACCATCGCCGAGCCCGAGGCCAACGACCGCCTGATCGGCAGCGCTGCCGAGTGGCTCGCCACCCGGCCCCGCCCCTGACGCACAGAACACGCCACATCGCCCACAGAACACGTCGTAGGGCCCAACAGAACACGCGACAAGGCCTGATAGAACACGCCCGGCGGGCAAGACGAGGGCGGCGGGACGACATACCCTGGCAGGTATGAGCGAGCCGCAGATCGTCCACCATCCGGACCACAAGCGCTGGGAGGCGATGGTGGGAGAGGGGCAGGACGCGCGCTCGGTCGGCTTCCTCTCCTACGAGATGCGGGGCGACGTCATGGACATGCAGCACACCGTGGTGGACCCCGCGATGCGCGGGCATGGCCTGGGCGGGCGCCTGGTCGAGGCGGGGCTGCAGCACGCGCGGGCCGAGGGGCTGCGGGTGCGGCCGACGTGCCCGTTCATCCCGCCGTACATGGCGCAGCACCCCGAGCACCTCGACCTCCTGGAGGGGGCCCCCAAGGTCGGCGAGAGCGATGGCTGACGTCGAGCAGGTTCTCATCCGCGACGCGGCGATCCGGCTGGGGCAGCTGCTCAAGCTGGCGTCTCTCGTGCCGGACGGTTCGATGGCCCGCATGGTCATCGAGAACTCCGAGGTCACCGTCGACGGCGAGGTCGTCGTCCGCCGCGGCACGCAGGTGCGGCCGGGGCAGGTCGTGGAGTATGCCGGCCAGCGCGTCACCCCGGTGAGCGTAGGCGACGGCGCCTAGGCAGGGGTCAGCGGCGGCGGGGTTCCGCAGAACGCTGCACGGGTGGGATCATGGGTGGATGCAGACTCCACCCGTCGCCCTGACGATCGCGGGCTCCGAGGCCACCGGTGGTGCCGGGGCCCAGGCCGATCTCAAGACCTTCCAGCAGCACGGTGTCTTCGGCACCATCGCCCTGACCTGCATCGTCTCCTTCGACCCGAAGGCCGACTGGGGTCACCGGTTCGTGCCGGTCGACCCGCAGGTCATCGCCGACCAGCTCGAGGTCATCACCACCACGTATGGACCCGAGCTGCTCGAGGTCGCCAAGATCGGCATGCTGGGCACCCCCGCCACGATCGAGACCGTCGCCGGCGCGCTGCGTGAGCGGGGCTTTGGTCACGTCGTCCTGGACCCGGTCCTGATCTGCAAGGGCCAGGAGCCCGGCGCCGCCCTCGACACCGACCGCGCGCTCAAGGCGCAGGTGCTGCCGCTAGCCACGTTCGTCACCCCCAACCACTTCGAGACGATGTCGCTGTCGGGGATGGACACCATCGAGAGCGTCGAGCAGCTGACCGAGGCGGCCCGGCGCATCCATCAGGCCAGCGGCGCCGTCGTCCTGGCCAAGGGGGGCGTGCACCTACCCGGCGACGACGCGATCGACGTCTACGTCGACGCCGATCGCACCGAGATCCTCTCGGCGCCCAAGATCGGCGACGGGGTGCAGGTCGCCGGCGCTGGCTGCACCCTGGCGGCCGCCGTCGCGGCCCAGCTGGCCCTCGGCGCGACCCCGCTGGAGGCAGCCCGGTCCGCCAAGGATTTCGTCACTCGCGGCATCCAGGAGCGCCTGGCCAGCAACGCCCCGTTCGACGTGGTGTGGCAGGGCTCCTGACCGGCGTGCGGTAGAAAGTGAGCATGTCGCTCTCCCACGGCGCAATCGTGCCCGTCGAGGGGTCGCTGGCCAAGGGCCTGCCGATCATGCTGCTCGGCGGCGTGCTGGCGTGGGTCGCCGGACACGCGTGGAGCGGGCGCGGCGATGGCGTCCTGATCTTCCAGCTGGTGATGGTCTTTGGCACCCTGGCCACAGTGTCGGTCCCGGCCCAGCTGGTCGCTTGGCCGCGAGCCAGGCCGTGGCTGATGGCTACCTTGGGCGCCCTAGGCCTGGGCGTGCCCTGGCTGTTCGGCCTCGCGGTCCAGCGCGGGGGCCAGGACATCGCCCTGCAGACCACGCTCATCACCGTAGCCGCGTGGATCCTGGTGTATGCCGTGACCTGGGCGACCCGGCGCGTGCTGCGGCGCAGCTTGTCCGAGTAAGAGCACCCCTGCAGCGCAGCCTGCGCAGAGCGGCTGATCAGAGCCAGGCGACGCGGTCGGCGAGGGCGGCGTAGCCGACGAAGGCCACCACGTCGAGGAGGGTGTGCGCGATGACCAGGGGCATGACGCGCCTGGTCCGGGTGTAGACCCAGCCGAGGAAGATCCCCATAACGATGTTGCCGACGAACCCGCCGAAGCCCTGGTAGAGGTGGTACGTACCGCGGATCAGCGCCGACGCCAGGATGATCGCCCACATCGACCAACCCGCCTGGGCCCATCGGGTGAAGAGGTAGCCGACCATGAGCACCTCCTCCAGCACCGCGTTCTGGATCGAGGCAAGGATGAGGACCGGCACCGCCCACCAGACCGACGGCAGGTTGGCCGCGGCGATGGTGGTGTTCAGCCCCAGCTCCCGCGCGGCGAGATAGAGCCCCAGGCCGGGGATGCCGATCGCCGCCGCGAGCAGGACCCCCAGCAGCAGGTCGCGTCCTGGCCGGGCGAGGTCGAAGCCCTGCAGCCGGGCCGGCCGGCCCAGCTCACGGGCCAGCAGGTGCAGCGCCAGCACGACCGGCACCAGCGCGATCGCGATCCCCGCGAGTTGGTAGGCCAGGTCCAGCCACGGCCGGTCCGGGGCCGAGCTGGTGTTCATCCGTGTGGTCTGAGCCGACAGCGGTGCCTCGGCGGTGAGCTTGCGCAGGATGCTGAGCACCGCCCAGACCGCGGAGGCACCCAGGCTGACGCCGAGCACGAGGACGGTCTCGGCCAGCAGGGTGCGGCGCGGCAGCGGGCTGGCCGGGACCGCCAGGGTCTGCATCATCGGGGTCGGCCCCGCAGGTCCCACCTCGGCGCGCGCGCTCGTCATGCGCACACGGTATGCGCAGGCCCCGACGTCAGGGGGTGGCGACCTCAGTCGTCGTCGTCATCATCGTCGTCATCATCATCGTCGTCATCGCAGTCCCACTCCCACTCGTCGTCATCCCACTCCCAGCAGGGGCCAGGAGGACCACCGGGGTTGGGGGCAGGCTGGACCGGGGCGGGCTGGACCGGGACCGGCTGGACCGGGGCGGGCTGGACCGGGATGGGCTGCGCGGGGGCCGGTTGCACCGGAGCAGGCTGAGGCGCGGGCTGAGGCGCAGGCTGTGGCGCAGGCTGGCGTGCGGCCCGCTCCTCTTCCTCCTTCTGCGCCTCGGCGGCAGCCTTCTCGGCGCTGGCCTTTTCTGCAGCCGCTTCGTCGGCGGCAACGCGCAGATCCTCCGAGAGGGTCCGGCTCCCGATGCGGACGCCCTCGAAGACGCCCCGCAGTGAGCTGATCGTGGCTGCCATCACCTTGTCGTCGATCCCGTCGGCCGCGTCCAGCTGCTCCTCGGCGGCCTGGGTGGCGGCCGCCCCATCAGCTGCCGCATCCTCAGCCGCAGCACCGTCAGCCGCAACACCGTCCCCGCCCGGGGCCGCGGAGACGGCCTCCGGGTCGACGGCCGAGACGGCCACGACGCCGGCCAGGTCCTGGTCGCCGTCGGAGGCTGCATCGAGCCACAGCCACACACCGGCCAGGCCGACGAGAACCAGGGCGAGAGCGGATGCGAGAGCCTTCATGGCATCCATCCTGCCTGCGCGGAAGGAGATTTTCGTGAGAGCTCCATGAGAAGTTCTCATGGAGGACCTAGGGATCCTCGCTCCGCAGCGCAGTTCGTGGCCGCGGTGGGCAGCGCGGCTGCGGCTGTGCGGCCGAGCAGGATGAGGCCCGGAGCCATGAGACCCGGAGCCGCGCAGGTCCTGGCCGGCCGCCCAAGTGATCGCGTACGCTGTGGCGTGTCCGAGGCCGGCTCGGACCAGCCGGGTCTTGCCGGAGGCAGAGGCGGCACGTGCGGGTTCTAGAGGCAGCGGGCGATCCGCAGGAAGAGCAGGGCCGCTCCTGACATCCCACCCAGCTCAGCCACCAGGGTCGGACCCCTCGACCGCGGGTGCCGCTCGCTCCTCGGGGGCTGCTCCGCTCGACAGTCTGCTGGGTCAGGTCGGCCGTGGCGACCGGGCCGCTTTCGCCGACCTCTACGACGCCGTCGCACCGCGGCTGTACGGGCTGGCGCAGCGGGTCGTGCGCGACGCGGCGATTGCCGAGGAGGTCACCCAAGAGGTGTTCCTGCAGGTCTGGCGGGAGGCGGACCGCTTCTCCCCGGCCCGCGGCTCGGCCCTGGCCTGGCTGCTCACGCTGACTCACCGCCGCTCGGTCGACCGGGTGCGGTCCGAGCAGGCGCAATCCGACCGGCTCCATCGCTACGAATCACATGTGACGTCCGTGCCCTATGACACTACTGCCGAGGAGGCGGTCGGGCGGGTCGAGGCAGGGCGCGTCCGGACGGCGCTCGACCTGGTGGGCGAGCCCCACCGCACCGCGCTGCAGCTGGCCTATCTGGAGGGCCTGACTCACCGTGAGGTCGCCCAGCAGACCGGCGTGCCGCTGGGGACCGCCAAGACCCGGATCAGGGACGGGTTGCACAAGATCCGCCACGCCATGACAGGAGGTGAGCAGTGAGCGACCAGCATCAGACCCCGCCCGAGGGTGAGCCGCACGACCTGGCCGCCCCCTACGCGCTGGACGCGGTGGACGACCTGGAACGTGCCAGGTTCGAGGCCCACCTGTCCGGCTGTGCGGCATGCCAGGCCGAGGTCCGTGACCTTCGCGAGGCGGCGGCGCTCCTGTCCGCGGGTATGGAGCTCGCCCCGCCCGCCAGCCTCCGCCACCGCGTGCTCGAACAGGTCGAGACTCAGCCGCGCCGGCCTGAGTCCCCCGCAGCCGTCCTTGCGGTGGGCGGCGCCTCGCGCGACGAGGCCCAGCCGGCCCCGGCGGCGGCAGGCCGCCCCCGCCGGGGTTGGTGGCTGGCCGCAGCCGCGGCTGTGGTCATCGGCACGGGGGGCTACGTGGCCACACAGGTCCTGCAGGAGCCGGACCCGTCGGCACGCATCGTGCAGGCGCAGGACGCGCGGGAGTTCGACGCGACCACCGGCGAGGCGACGGTGATCGCCTCCGCCGAGCAGGGAGCGGCACTGCTCCGACTGCCGGCAGACCTGGAGCCACCCCCACAGGGGCAGGTGTACCAGGCCTGGTACGTCGGCGGGGACGGCTCGGCCCGGTCGGCGGGTCTGCTGACCGGTGACGTCGTGCAGGAGCGTGAGGTCGTCCTGCAGGGTGACCTGAAGGGGGCCGCCGCCGTGGGGCTGACCCTCGAGCCGGAGGGTGGCTCGGACCAGCCGACGAGCGAGCCGTTCGCCGTGGTCCCGCTCGGCTGACGGCGGCATACCCGCGCTGCGGGCAGCGGCCTGTCCACCCGCCGCTACCCGCCCGCCGCTGTCCACCCGCCGCGGGGACGAGCAGCCGCGAGCCCAGCAGACCTTTGAGCATCGCGGACACGACCAGGGCCGTGGGGGCACGACGGCCCCCACGGCCCTGGCGGGTGAGCTCGTTGGTCACGGTCGGCTCACCCGCGCACCCGGCGGCGGGCCACCACCTGGGTGTCACTACATGATTCGGCGCCGGCGGGATCATGGATGGCAGATGTGAGCAGCATCACGATTTCATGCCAGACCAGGCACTCAGCCGCCCAGGGCAGCCCAGCGCCGCTCGGCCCAGGCCAGCACCCGCTCCCGCCAGCGCGGCCGGAAGGCATACACCGCCGCCAGCCGCGTCACCGTCGCCCGCTCGGCCAGCACCCGCCTGTCCTCCCCCACCCGGGCCGCGGTCAGCACGCCCTTCACCGCATCCACCACCGTCGGCACCGCCTCGGCCGGCCACAGTCCCTGGGCATGCCGCAGGTCGGCGTGCACCGCGAGGTTGAGTGGGTCGAGCGCGGGCTCGGCAAGGCAGAGCGTGTCGAGGTCGAGCACGCCGAGCCGGGTGCCGTCCCAGAGCAGCTGCTGGTCGTGCAGGTCGCGGTGGGTCACCACGAGCCCGCCGGTCGTCTCGCCGGCCGCCATCCCCAGCTGCCGCGCCGTCTCTGCCAGCCGCTGCGGCCACGGCGTCCCGTCCAGCATCCCGGTGGCCGCTGCGCGGGTCGCCCACCCGCGCAGCACCTGCGCCTCGTCACCCCCGGTATGCCGTGCCAGCCCGGCTGTCGCCTCACCGCCGAGCCCCTGCAGCCGGGCCCACGAAGCCGCCCAGGTCTCCCAGATCCGCGGCCAGGACGGGTCCGCGTGCAGCCGGTGCACCGGTCGGCCGGGCAGCACGGAGAGGTCGACGACCGAGTCGTCGTGACCGAGCACCGAGGGGGCAACCAGCCCGGCCGCCTCGACGAGCCGGCGCCCCGCCTCACTCGCCTCGGCGACACCGGGGGCCCGGCCGGGACGGAGCACCTTGGCGTAGCGGTCGGCCAGCTCGACGACCGCGCGGCGGCCCGCACGGTGGACGACGAGCCTGCCCCGCGCCGCCACGTCGGCGAGCGCCGGGAGCGTGTCGTCCGCCCCCGGCGGCAGCAGCTTCACCCTGCCGTCCAGGTCGACGGTCGCGGCACGCAGCCGGCTCCGGCCGTCCAGGCCCTCGACAGCCACCCGGGCCCGCTCGCCCACCGGCCAGGCCCGGCACACCTGGATGACCTCGCCGTCGGCCTGCACGGTCGAGGGCACCCGCCACCCGACGGGCACGGTCGCGTGCCCCCGGGCGACCCGTGCTCGAGGGCCCACGCCTTGGGCCAGCACCCCCGCAGCGAGCGCCGTGCGCCGCTCGACCTCGGCCTCCCAGCCCTCGTCCTGCGCGCGCCAGGGCTCGGTCACCCGGGACAGGAGCGCTGCGGCGACCCAGACGGGGTGGGGAGAGGGTGCGCCATACCCCTCCTGGACCGCCTCGACGGAGGTGCCCTCGATCAGCGCGACCGCCCAGAGGTTGCCCAGGTCGACCTCGGCCGGGCCGCGGCAGAGTCGGTCGAGGTCGCCGAGCACGACGCGGCCGTCGGTGGCGGCCAGGCACTGGTCGAGGGAGAAGTCGCCGTGCAGGACGACGTCTGCCCCCTCCCCGCGGGCGGAGGGCAGCTCGTCCAGGACCCCCGCGCGACGCGGCCGAGCTCGGGGGCGACCTGCTCTAGCTGCACCACGGTGCAGTCTGCGGCAGCCCGGACCTCGGGCCAGCCGCGTCGTTCCAGGCCGGTCACGGACGACGTGGGGACCTGGTGCAGGCGTGCCAGCAGCCGGCCGGTGCTCCGTTGCTCGTCCTCGGTGGCACCCCCCGAGAGGTCGCGCCCCTCGATCCATTGCCAGGCACTCACCCGGTCACCTGGCCGCATCCCGGTCGCGCGGGCCTGCTCCTGCGTCGCCGGGCGCAGCACGGGCACCCCGTGGTCGGTCAGCACCTGCACCGCGTGTGCCCAGCGCCACCGGTGCGGTTCGGCCGTGACCCGCACCACCGAGTCACCGACCCGCAGCACGAGCCGGCGCAGCGGGTTGTAGCGCAGCAGGGTCGCGGCGCCGAGATCGAGCCCTGCCAGGGCCCGGGCCAGCCGGGGGTCGGTCTCGACCGGACCCCAGACCAGCAGGGCACCGCTGGGCAGCGTCCGCTCTCCCAACCGGTCGGCGAGCCCCACCTCGGCCGCGACCAGCCGGGCCTTGTCCACCTTCACCCGGGTCGGCCCGATCAGCACCTGCACCCAGCCCACCGCCGCGCCGGTGGACCGGTCTGCCAGCGCCGCGACGTGCTTGACGCTGGGCTTGGGCCGAAGGCGGGTGGCGCGCACCGGCATCCCGATGAGCTTGCTCAGCCGGTCGGCGTCCAGCAGGAGGCCCAGGTGCGGGTCGGGCGTCCACGGGGCGGGCCCGGGCAGCCGCAACGACCCGAGGGCGTGACGTGGGCTGCGCAGCTCAGCCATTGAGGTCCTCCAGCACGCGCTCCCAGGGCGCCTCGTCGGGCGGGCCCTGCCAGGTCACCTGACCCTCCTCGATGAGGATCAGACGGTCGGCCCAGCGGGCGGTCTCCAGGTCGTGGGTGACCATGACGCAGGTGCGGCCGCGGGCCAGCTCCTGGATGGCCTGGCTGACCAGCTCGACGTTCTCCGGGTCCAGCCCCGTCGTCGGCTCGTCGAGCAGCAGCACGGGCGCGTCGCGGAGGAAGGCACGGGCCAGCGAGATCCGCTGCTTCTGCCCGCCGGACAGGCTCGAGCCCCGCTCGGTGACCGTGGTCTGCAGGCCGTCGGGCAGCCGGTCGGTGAACTCCACGACCCGGGCCAGCCGGGCGGCGTGCAGCACCTCCTCGTCGGTGGCGTCCGGGCTGCCCTGGCGGATGTTGTCCTCGATCGTGCCGGTGAAGAGGATCGCGTCCTGCTGCACCAGGGCGACCTGGCGCCGCAGCACACCCAGGTCGAGGTTGCGCAGGTCGATGCCGTCGAGCCGCACGCTGCCCTGCTCCGGGTCCAGCAGCCGCAGCAGCAGCGAGATCAGCGTGGACTTGCCCGAGCCCGAGGGCCCGACCACCGCCACCGTCTCACCGGGCACCACCGCGAGCGACAGCCCGCGCAGCACCGGCACGCCGGGCTCGAACTCCAGGTCCACCTCGTCCAGGGCCAGCGCGCCCCGGACCTTGCGCAGCGGCAACGGGTGCGGCGGGGAGACGATGTCGGGCTCGACGTCGAGGATGTCCGCGACCCGCTCGCCGGAGGCGCTGGCGCGGGCGATGCGGCCGGTGTACTTGGCCAGGTCCCGCAGCGGCTTCATCGACGTCTTCAGGTAGGTCAGGAAGATCACCAGGTCACCGGGCGTCATCGCGCCCTGCAGCACCCGGGTCCCGCCCAGGTAGAGCACCGCGGCGGTCGCGATCCCGACGAGCACGTCGGTGCGGCGCTCCAGCGCGGCGGCCAGCTTCCGGGCCTTGACCCCGTCCTTGAGCGACTTGACGTTCGAGCCCCGGAAGTGCTGTGACCGGTCACCCTCCATGCCGTACGCCTGCACGTGCGTCATCCCCGCCATCGTCTCCTGGGCGATGTTGGCCAGGTCGCCCTCGCTGCGCCGCGTCTTGCGCGAGGCGGAGGTGATCTTGCTGGTGCTCGTCCGTGAGGAGAGGACGAAGACGAGGATCGCCCCCAGGCTGATGAGCGTCAGCAACGGGTCCAGCCAGGTCATCACGCCCAGCATCGCCACCAGGGTGAAGCAGTTGACCAGCAGCGGCATGCCGGCGGTCACGCCCACCTCCTGCAGCCGCCCCACGTCGGCGACCAGGCGCTGCACGACGTCACCGGAGCGCGCCTTGCCGTGGTAGGAGCGGGACAGTCCCTGCACGTGGTCGAAGACCCGCGCACGCAGCTGGGTGGCGATCCGGGAGCCGCCGAGCGCGAAGCAGACGGTGCTGCCGTAGTTGCTCACGGCGCGCAGCCCGACGATCGAGATCGTCGCCAGACCCGCGGCGATGAGCAGCTGGGTGGAGGCGCTCGGGCCGCTGCCGCTCAGGTCGGCGCCGAGGCTGCGGGTGACCGCATCGACGACCAGCTTGACCGGCCACGGCTCGAGCACGCGGAAGACGACCTCGAGCATGAGCAGCAGCCCACCCCCGGCCAGCAGCTTCTTCTGGCCATGGAGGTGGGGCTTGATCAGCCCCAGGGTGCGGCGCAGGGCCGTCGGCCGCAACGTCTCGGACGTCTCCGCCATGCGCGCCACCTTCCTCTCCTTGTGCGGGTATGTCGTGTCGACCGGCTCCCTGCGCGTCCTGGGCCGCGCCGCCCCGGCGGGGAGGCCTGCTCTAGACCAGTGCACCCTGGGCCTCCAGGGTCGCGTCCAGGACGTGGTCCCAGGAATGCTCGGAGTCCATCAGCTCGCGGGCCGCGGCCCCGAGGCGGCCGGCGCGCGCCGGGTCGGCCACGAGCGCGTCGATCGCGGCAGCCAGGGCAGCCGGGTCCGACGGCGGCACCAGGACGCCGGTCTCGCCGTCGCGGACGACGGAGGGGATCTGGCCGATGCGCGTGGCGACGGTCGCCAGCGCGGCGGCGCCGTACTCGTAGACCTTCAGCGGGGAGAAGTAGTGGTCGTCCCGCTCGGGGTAGGGCGCGACGGCGACGAGAGCACCCTGCAGGGCCTGCGGGACCTGCTCCGGCGCGACGGCCCCGACCAGCTCGACGTCCAGGCCGTGCTTGGCCACGGCCGCTTCGACGACCTCGCGCACCGGCCCGTCGCCGATGAGCCGTAGCCGCCACGGGACCTGCGCCAGGGCGGCGGCCTCGACCAGGTCCTCCACGCCGTGCCAGGGCTTGAGCGTGCCGACGAAGACGACGACGGGAGCGCCGGCCAGGTCAGGGATCACGGGGCGGATGCGGGCGGTGTTGACGCCGTTGGGGGTGACCACGATGGAGGGACGGGCGGCGGTCGTAGGACGCTGGGCACCTGTGTGCCAGAACGGTGTGTCACATCCGTCGTCCGGGCGACGGATGTGACACACCGTTACCGCACCAGCGTCAGCGCCGCCGTCCAGGTGACGGGTGCGCGCGGCAGCGTCAGCGCGGTTGTCCAGGTGACCGCCGACCCAGTCGGCCACCGGCTGGCTCACGCAGCCGACGACGTCGGCGGCGGCGAGCTGCGCGCGCAGGGCACCGACGGCGCTCTCCACGTCGACCAGCACCCGGTGGGTCGCCTGCTCCTCGATCAGCGGCGCGTTGACCTCCAAGATCGTGGTCGGCTCACGCCCGGGCAGGGCGTCGCGGACCTGGCCCAGGACGCGGGAGAAGAGGGAGTAGCGCTCATAGACCACGTCCGGCGCGAGCTCGACCACCTGGCCGGCCAGGTCGGCGGCGGCGCGCTGCTGTGCGTGCTCGCGCTCGGCCGGGTCCAGGCCCTTGCCGCCGACGCGGACGATGTGCACGGGCAGGTCGGCCAGGTCGGCGGGGACGTCCTCGCCGCGGCGCACGGCATACACCTCCACGTGGGCGCCGCGGGCGCGCCAGGCGCGGACGATCTCCTGGATGTGCACGCTGGCGCCCTTGGTGCCGAAGACGGGGATGCCGGGGTCGGCGCAGACGTAGGCGACGGTGGTCATCGGCGGGCCTCCACGGGTCGGGCGAGGTCGGCGAGGAGCCGGACCTGGCGGGTGGTGTCGAAGTCGCGCTCGATCAGCGCGCGGGCGGCGCGGGCGGCCTCCACACGAGGCCAGGTCGGGTCGGCCACCTGCCGCAGCGCGTCGGCGACCCGCTCGGGCAGGCCCGCCGGCTGGTGGGAGAGCAGGATGCCGGTGGCGGGGGTCTCGCCCCGGGCTGGGTGGACGGCCTCGGGGATGCCGGTGACGTCGGTGGCCACGCAGGGCACGCCGCTGGCCATCGCCTCCAGCAGGACGGTCGGCAGCCCGTCGGCGTTGCCGTCCGCGCCCACCACGCAGGGGGCGGCCATGACGTCGGCCCAGTCGAGCTCGGCGACCAGCTCGGCCTGGCTGCGGGAGCCGAACAGGCTGACCACGTCGGTCAGCCCGGCGTCGGCGACCTGCTGGCGCAGGGCGGGGAGCAGCTCGCCCTCGCCCACGATCCGGACCTGGAGCGGCATACCCTCCGCGTGCAGCTGCCGGGTGGCCTCCACGAGGTGGTCAAAACCCTTCTTCTCCACCACGCGGCCGACGGCCAGCACGCGCAGTGGGGTATGCGGCGGCTCGGGGTCGCGGTAGGTGAACCGGGGCAGGTCCAGGCCGTTGCGGACTAGCACGACCTTGTCGACCTTCTCGTCCAGTGTCGGGTCGATGGTGGTGAGCAGGTGGCGGCGGTTGTAGTCGCTGATCGCCACCACCTTCTCGGCGCGGTGCAGGATCTCGCGCAGCAGGACCGGGTCGAGGTCCTCGTGGAAGATGTCCTTGGCGTGGGTGGTGACGGTGTAGGGGATGCCGGTGAGCGCGGAGGCGACGGCGGCGCACCAGGAGGCCAGCGTGGCGAAGTGCACGTGCATCCGGGTGATGCCGTCGCGGCGCAGGGCTAACGCCAGCTCGACGGCCTGGGCGGCGTCGGAGGGGTCGAGGCGGACCAGCAGCGGCATGAGCTCGCCGAGCCGGGCACCGAAGTCGGGCAGCTCGGCGTGTGCGCGGGCGAAGGCGTCCCACTCGGTCGACAGTTTGAGGGGCCGGCGCAGATGGGTGACCGGCGCCTGGACCTGGGCCAGCTGAGGGTGGAAGCGGGAGTCGCTGGTGGGGCGCAGGGCGTAGATCGCCAGGTCCTCGCCGGCGGCCTCGCGGGCCAGGATCTCGGTGACGACGAAGGTCTCGGAGAAGCGCGGGTAGACCTTGAGGATGTAGGCCGTGCGCTCGGGACGGGGCTGGGTCTCAGATAGCAACGGGGAGCTCCTGGGTGGGGGACGCGTCGGTGGGCTTGACGGCCGCGGGGGCGGTGGCGGCCGGGGTCGCGGGGGCGGTGGCTTCGGCGCGGCGCGCTTGCTGGGCGGTGCGGACCAGGCGGGCGGCCGAGCGCGCGACCTCGCGCAGACCGCCGAGGTGCAGGTGACCGCGCTGGGTGCGGCGGCGGACGGCGCCGGCCCACCAGTGGGTCAGCGCCTCCGGGGTCAGGTCACCCTCACGCAGGAGGTCGACCGCGCCGCGGGCGGCCAGCGACTCGACCCGGATGAGCTGCTCGCGGCGGGGCGTCTCCCGCGGCACGAGCAGGGCTGGGACGTCGGTGGCGAGGGTCTCGGTGACGGTGTTGTAGCCGGCCATCGAGATGCTGGCGGCGGCGCGGCGGATCGGTCCGGCGGCATCCGGGATGGACCGGACGACCATGGTGGACGGGCCGGCCTGCAGCTCGATCGCACGGTGGTCGGCGTCGGACATCTGCGGACCGGTGATGATGACGTGGCGGTGGCCGGCGGGGACGGTGGCGCGAGCCGCGGCCACGCACAGGCGGAAGCCGTCGCTGCCGCCGCCGGCGGTGGTGATGAGGTAAGGGATCTCGGGGTCGAGCCCGGAGGGCAGTTCGGCGCGGCCGTGGGCCAGGAAGCCCTGGTAGCGGACCAGGCCGTGCAGCTGGACCGGGATCTCCTCGGTGCGGCGCAGGTCGTGCACGCGGGGGTCGCCGTAGACCCAGATCTCGTCGTAGAGCTCGCGGACCAGCCCTGGCTGGACGCGGGCCCACTCGGCGACGACGACCTGCGGGGAGTCGAGCACGTCCCGCAGGCCCAGGACGATCCGCGCCCCAGGGTGCGCGGCGCGCAGGGCCCGCAGCCCGGTCTCCAGCTCGCCGTTCACACCCAGGGCGTGCCGGTCGACGATGAAAAGGTCGGGGCGGAAGGTGGTCAGGGTGGCCCTGACGATGTCGCGGCGCACCGAGGTGACGGTCTGCATAGCGACGTCAAGGCGCTTGGGCCCGTAGCCGCCGGCGTCCTTGCCGATCGCCGGCAGGGTGACGACGTCGAAACCCTGCGGCAGCGAGTCGGCCCCGGCCTCGGGGACCCCGTTGATGAGCAGACCGGTCACCTGCCGGCCGGTGAGCACCGGCAGACGCTGGTTCAGCGCGTGAGCCAGCGCCCGGTTGCGCCGGAAGTGACCAAGCCCCTGCGAGTCGTGCGAGTAGAACACCACCCGGAGCGGTGCGCTGTCTGGTCGAGGGACCACGGCGTCCACCGTCCTTCCTCATCCGGGGCCGCCGGGACTGGCGGCCGATGACGATTGAGTGAACTGCACGCGGATGAGGGGTGCATGACAGAGCGATGAGAGCTCTCTCATCCACCCCCCGACCGGCGACACGCTTCGCCCCCGACCGGCGACACGCTTCGCCCCCACCGGCGACACGCTTCGCCCCCGACCGGCGACACGCTTCGCGCCCGACCGGCGACACGCTTCGCCCCCCACCGGCGACACGGTCATATGACCGCCCCGTTGACTGACTGAACGTTCAGTCACTACGGTGGAGGCATGCCAACTCCACGCCATGGCGACGGGGCCGAGCGCATCCTGATGACGGCGCTCGACCTCTTCGGCCGCCAGGGCGTCAGTGCCACCAGCCTGAAGACCATCGCCGAGGCCGCCGGGGTCTCCCCCGCCCTGATCGTCCACCACTACGGGTCGAAGGACGCCCTGCGCGTCGCCTGCGACCAGCACGCCGCGCGGGTCCTGCGGACGGTCAAGACCTCCACCCTCACCCAGGGCAGCCGCCCGGACCCGGTCAGCATGATGACCCAGCTGAGCGAGCACCGGCCGGTGACGCGCTACCTGGCCAAGACCCTCACCGACGGCAGCCCGCACGTCAACGAGCTGATCGACGAGATGGTCGCCGACGCCGAGTGCTACACCCAGGCCGGCGTGGAGGCCGGGCTGATCCGGCCCAGCGAGAACCCCCGTGCCCGCGTCGTCGTGCTCTTCCTGTGGTCGATGGGCGTGCTCGTGCTGCATGAGCACCTCGAGCGGCTGCTCGATGTCTCCCTGCTGGAGGGTCCGGACCTGCCCAAGCCCTACCTGCAGGCGGTGCTCGAGATCTACGCCGAGGGCGTCCTCGCCGACGGCACCTACGAGGAGCTACGGCGGTATGCCGCCGACCACGACGAGCCGGACGGCTCGGAGAGCGAGGAGTGATGGACCCGCAGCAAGCAGGCACGACCGACGTCATCGAGTCCGTGGGACTCATCAAGACCTTCGGCAGCACGCGCGCCCTCGACGGCCTGGACCTCACCGTGCACCAGGGCGAGGTGCACGGTTTCCTGGGCCCCAACGGGGCTGGCAAGTCCACGACCATGCGTCTGCTCCTGGGGCTGTTGCGGGCCGACGGTGGCACGCTGCGGCTGTTCGGCCAGGACCCGTGGGACGACGCGGTCGAGCTGCACCGCCGTCTGGCCTACGTCCCCGGCGACGTCGAGCTGTGGCCCCGGCTGACCGGCGGCGAGGCGATCGACCTGTTCGCCCGGCTGCGCGGCGGGGTGGACCGGCGACGCAGGGTCGAGCTGTGCGAGCGGTTCGACCTCGACCCGACGAAGAAGGCCCGGACCTACTCCAAGGGCAACCGGCAGAAGGTGGCCCTCATCTCCGCGCTCGCCTCGGACGTCGACCTGCTGCTGCTCGACGAGCCCACGGCGGGGCTGGACCCACTCATGGAGGTGGTCTTCCAGGAGTGCATCCGGGAGGCGCGGGACGGTGGGACGACCGTCCTGCTGTCCAGCCACATCCTGGCGCAGGTGGAGGTTCTGGCCGATCGGATCTCGATCGTCCGGCAGGGCAGGATCGTCGAGTCCGGCACGCTGCGCGAGCTGCGCCACATGACACGCACCACGATCGAGGCGACCACCCGGCAGCCGGCCGGGTCGCTGGCGGGGCTGCCCGGCGTCCACGAGCTGCACGACGCAGACGGCCAGGTACGCCTCGAGGTGGATGGCGACCAGGTCGAGCCCGTGCTGCGGCGGCTCGCCGACCTCGGGGTGAGCTCGATCGTGGCGCATCCGCCGACCCTGGAGCAGCTGCTGATGCGGCACTACGGGGATGACCTCGCCGCCCGCGGTGCCCGCGGTGGCACGACTCAGGGCCGGGACCCGCGGTGAGCACCACCCTGGCGGGACGCCGCTCACCGACCGCCCCGACGCCGCATACCTCCGGGCCGTTCACGGGGACCGGCACCATGGTGCGGTTCATGCTGCGCCGGGACCGCGTCCGGCTGCCGGCGTGGCTGGCCGGGCACGGGTTGTTCGTCCTCTACATCGCGGCCGCCCTGCCGCAGATCGCCCCGACGGAGGATGACCTGCAGGCGGTGGTGCCGCTGCTGCAGCAGCCGGTCGGGCGGATGTTCACCGGGCCGGCCCTCGGCATGGAGGACCCCACCTATGAGCGGTTCTTCGCTTCCGGTTACGCGCCGTACCTCTTCCTCCTCTCGGCCCTGATGAGCCTGCTCCTGGTCGTGCGGCACACCCGGGCGGAGGAACAGTCGGGCCGGGCCGAGCTCGTCCGCGCCAATGTGGCAGGGAGAGACGCCGGGCTGGCCGCCACCCTGCTGCTCGCCCTGCTCGCCAACGCGGGTGCTGCGCTGATCGTCGCCGCACTGGCGGCCGCCGTCGGGTTCGCCCCGACCGGTTCGGTCCTCGTGGGGCTGGGCACCGGCCTGGTGGGTATGGCGTTCTCCGGGGTCGCCGCGGTCACCGCCCAGTTCTTCGAGTCGCCCCGGGCGGCCGCCGGTGCGGCCGGAGCGGTGCTGGGCGCGGCGTTCATGCTGCGAGCGCTCGGAGACATGGCCGCAGCCGGCGGCAGTGCCTTGTCCTGGACCTCCCCCCTGGGCTGGGCGGCCCAGACCGGTCCCTATGTGCTGGACCGGTTCTGGCCGCTGGTGCCACTGGCCGCGGTCGCGCTGGTCACCGGGGCCGGCGCCTTCGCGCTGCAGCGGCGGCGCGACCTCGGCGCTGGCCTGGTAGCCGAGCGGCCTGGCCCGGGCGAGGCCTCGCGCAGCCTCGGTACGCCGCTGGGGCTGGCTGCGCGGCTGCAGCGAGCCAGCATCTGGGGCTGGGGGGCGGCCATCGTCGTGCTGGGCAGCGTGGACGGTGCCTTCACCCAGGTGATGGTCGAGGGCGTCGAGGAGATGCCCGAGACGGTCCGCGACATGTTCGGCATGGAGGCGCTCGTCAGTGGTTACCTGGCTTTCCTCGCCGCCTTCAGCGGCTACCTCACCACGGCCTACGTCGTCTACGCCGTCCAGTCCCTCAGCGGGGAGGAGGCTCGCGGTCGCGCCGAGGCGGTGCTGGCGACCCCCACCAGCCGCACGGCATGGGCCGGCGCCCATCTCCTTGTCGTCGCCGCTGGTGCGGCCGGGATCCTGGTCGTCGCCGGCCTGGGCACAGGTGTGGCCGCCGCCGCCGTGACCGGGGACGGGTCCCTCGTCATCGAGCTCGTCGCCGCGCACGTCAATGTGCTGCCGGCCGTCCTGGTGGTGCTGGCCGTCTGCGCCGTGCTGTACGGCTGGGCGCCAGCTCTGCTGGCACCCGTCGGCTGGGCCCTCGTCGGCCTGATCGTCTTCGTCGGCAACTTCGCCGCGATGCTGGACCTGCCCAGGTGGCTGCAGAACCTGTCCCCGCTCAGCTACCCCGCCCAGCTCCCCGTCGAGGACTTCGCCCTGCTCCCCATCCTGGTCCTGCTGGCCATCGCGGTCCTGGGCGTCGGTCTTGGCCTGGTCGGTGTGCGGCGGCGCCAGATCGGCGTGCGCTGATTCCGGCCCGCAGGCCCGGTCAGGTCACGAACCGGTAGCCGATCCCGCGCACGGTGACGATGCGCTCGGTGCCGAGCTTGGCGCGCAGGTAGCGGATGTAGACGTCCACGACGTTAGAGCTGCCGGTGACCTCATAGCCCCAGACCCGGTCGAGCAGCTGCTCGCGGGACAGGGTCTGGCCGGCGTGGGACATCAGCTCCTTGGCCAGCTCGAACTCGCGGGTGGACAGCTCGACGGGAGCCTCGTCGACGGTGACAGTCCGGGCGGCCGGGTCCAGGACCACGCCGCTGGCGTTGAGGACCCCGTTGTCGACCTCGACAGAGCCGCCCTGCATGTCCGCGTGCTGGCGCAGCCGCAGCCGGACGCGGGCCACCAGTTCCTCCACTCGGAACGGCTTGGCGATGTAGTCCTCCGCGCCCCAGTCGAGCCCGTGTACGGTGTCCTCCACCGAGTCGCGGGCGGTGCACATGATCACCGGGACCGGCTCCTCCATGGTCCGCAGCATGCGCAGCACGGTGAACCCGTCCATCTTGGGCAGGCCGACGTCGAGGACGAGCAGGTCGATGTTTCCGGCGGTGGCGGCCTCCAGCGCGGCGAGCCCATCGGTGACCACGGTGGTGCGGTGACCCTCGGCGCGCAGGCCGCGCTCGATGATCCGGGCGATGCCTTCCTCGTCCTCGGCGATCAGGATGTGCTGCATAGCGGGCAGGCTACTAGGCGACGTCGGAGTGCGGGGGTTCCTCCGGCGGGTCGGTCGGCAGCCACAAGGTGAAGCGGGAGCCGATCCCCTCGGTCGACTTCACGATGACGGCGCCGCCGTGCGCCTCGACGATCGCCTTGACGATGGCCAGGCCCAGGCCGCTGCCCTCGGTGTTGACCGAGTTCTCCCCCCGCCCGAAGCGGTCGAAGACCCGCTCCAGCTGGCTCTCCGGTATGCCGCGCCCCTGGTCGGTGATGGACAGCGTGATGTACTCCGGGGCCTCGGCGGCGCCGGCCGCGATGGCGTCCAGCACGCGGGGGTCGTCCTGCGGGACCAGCGCGGTGGCGAGCTCGACCTTGGAGCCGGGCTCGCTGAACTTCACCGCGTTGGCTGCGAGCTGGAGGAGCGCCTGGATGAGGCGCTGCCGGTCCACCAGCACCTCACCTTCCGCGTCGGCGGTCAGCCGCCACTGACGCTCGCCCAGGTTGGTCATCCGGTCCATGCACTCCACCGCCAGCTCTGCCAGCTCGGTCGGCGAGCGCCGGATGAAGTCGGGGCGCTGGGCGCGGGCCAGGATGAGCAGGTCGTCGACCAGGCGCTGCATCCGGTCCAGCTCATCCAGCAGCAGCACCCGCGTGGTGGCCACGTCCTCCGGGTCGTCGGCCTGCAGCAGCTCGGTGTTGCCGCGCAAGATGGTCAGCGGGGTGCGCAGCTCGTGGGCGGCGTCGTCGAGGAACTGGCGCTGCTGGCGCACGCCGTCCTCGATCCGATCCAGCATCTGGTTGAACCGGATGGCGAGCTCGGCCACGTCGGTGTTCTCGGCGCTGTTGACGTCAACCCGCATCGACAGGTCCTCGGGGTGGATCCGGGCGGTGGCCTCCCGCAGCGCCTGCAGCGGGCGCAGCAGCCGGCCCAGCACCAGGTGCGCGGCCGCGCCGCCGGCGAGCAGCATCAGGAGGGAGACCCCCGCGTAGGTCATCACCTGCCGGTTCACCAGGGCGCGCTGGCTGCCGAAGTCGTTCAGCACCACGAATCTGGCATCCCTGGTCTCGCCCGGCAGCTGCACGTCGGCGACGATCATCCGCAGGGTCGTCCCCTGGGTGCGCAACGTGGCGGTCCGGGCCCGCCCGTCGGCCACGTCCAAGGCGTCGACCGTCTCGATGATCTCGGGGTCGATGGGGTTGAACGACCGGCCGGTCCCGCCGCTGTAGATCGGTTGCTCCCCCTCCAGCATGCCGAGGAAGGCCTCGTCCTCACCGGCCACCGCGACGTTCATGAAGTCGAGGAACAGGTCGGCGGCGTTGTCGTAGGGGGGACCGTCCCGGGCCGGGCCGCTCTGAGCCAGCAGGGTGAGCTCGCCGATCTCCTGCTCCAGGTCCCTGTCGACCCGTTCAGAGACGGTGGCGTACTGCACCGCAAAGGTCAGCACCCCGGTGAGCAGCAGCGTCAGCCCCAGCATCAGGGTGATGAGGACCAGCAGGCGCCGACGCACCGTGCGACCCAGGAAGCGCGCCGGGAGCCGGGGCTCCTCAGGCTCGTGCTGCTGGCTCACCTGCGACCCCTCACGGGCGCCACCTCATGGACGCCACCTCACGCCGCGCCTCACGACGCCCCCTCGCCCCGAGCCAGCAGCGCGAACGAGACCAGCCAGTGGGTCGCCATGAAGTGCCCATCGGTGATCTGGTCGAGCACGGCGGCCTCCTGGTGGCGGGCGGACTCCCGCAGCAGGTCGGCGGCAGGTCTGGCCAACCATCCTGCCAGGCCCCCCAGTGCCCAGGCCCGGGACAGCGCCAGGCCCAGCAGGTGCGCGCCCTGACCGTCGGTCGGGTCCAGCACCGTCGGTGGGACCAGGAGGTGCCCGTGCGCGCCCTCCCCCAGCCCCGGCAGGAACCTCTCCAGCCATGGCCTCACCTCCTCCTGCGGGAGCACCCGCGTCATCAGCAGCGCCTCGGTCAGCGCCGGCGAGAGGAAGTCCGAACCCCCCGGCTCGTCCCCCGTGCTCGCCCCCTCGTCCTGCGCGAACCAGTCCAGCGCACGGGACCGACATACCTCCACCACGTCCTGCCGCCCCAGCCGGCCGTAGGCGTCCAGCAGGAGGAGGAGAGCGAAGGCGTCGTTCTGGTGCTTGCCGTGCCCCACCGGGTAGGCCTGCCGCGGCAGCCAGTCCAGCACGTGGCCGGCCACGACCTCACCCAGCGGCGCGAGCGCCTCCGCCCAGGCGCGCACGTCGCTTCCATACGCCGTGGCGGCACTCCCATGACCGGCTGCGTCGACCAGCTCCTGCACCCTGGCGATGAGCTGCGCCGCCCACGCCCAGCCGTAGGGGCGCTCGAACGAAGGTCGCTCACGGAGGTAGGCGACCTCCACCGCAAGATGCTCGGCGGTCAACCGCTCGGCGAGCAGCGCACCAGCCGCCTCCCGCTCAGCCGGGTCGAGCGCGTCGCCGTGCCGGAGCAGGATGGTCGCGAGCGACCACTGCATGTGCACGCACGAGTGCCAGTCGAGGGCGCCGTGGAAGGCGGGGTGCAGCTCGTGCGGCACGACCCGCGTGTCGTCCGGACCGGTCACCACGTGCCCCGGTGCCCATGGGTATGGCGTGCCGATCACCTCACGGGCGATCCGGCTCCAGGCGTTGAGGTCGGGTTCGGGCGTCGGTGCAGATGGCGGGGTCTGGGGGCTCACCCCTCCATTACTACACTCGCGGCCATGACGCGGGAGCACTACTTCGAGGCGCTGGGCGACGGTCGCTACCAGCCGACCATCCACGTGCAGGGCGCCTGGTCGCCCGAGGAGCAGCACGTGGCGCCGGTGATCGGGCTGCTCCTGCACGCCCTGGAGCTGAACCACCCGCGCGAGGACCTGCAGTGGGCGCGGATCAGCGTGGACATCCTGGGCTTCATCCGCCGGGACGAGATGACCGTGACCACGCGGGTGCTGCGGGCCGGGCGGACCATCGAGCTGCTTGAGGCGACCGCCCGGATCGACGACCGCGACACGGTGCGGGCCACGGCCTGGCGGCTGGTCCGCGGCGACACCAGCGAGGTGGCGGGAGCGCCCGAGCCGGAGGGGACGCCGATGCCGGCTCCGGACGAGCTGCCCGTCTGGGGCGGGATGCTGCACTGGGGCGGCGGGTTCATCAAGAGCCTGGAGTTCCGCTCCCCCGGCAACGAGCCCGGCCGCGGCCGCACGTGGGTCCGCACGCCGCTGGAGCTGGTCGGTGGAGAGCCGTCCTCCGCGCTGGCCGCCTGGGTCGGCTTGCTCGACACGGCCAACGGCACAGCGGTGCGCAAGGACCCGCGGGAGTGGATGTTCCCCAACGTGGACCTCACCCTGCATCTGCACCGCGAGCCAGAAGGACCCTGGGTCGGCCTGGACACCAAGGTCTACTTCGGTCCGAGCGGCGTGGGCGAGACCTCGTCGGTCCTGCACGATGAGCACGGCCCGGTGGGCACGCTGGCCCAGTGCTTGACGCTCCGGCCGATCGAGCCGTGACCAGCCCATCGCAGATGTGACCGACATCACCTGAAACCGACGCAACGATCTGCCTCGTCGCGACGTCTATGTAGTGTCGGTTCGGGACAGCCGACACCCGTCACGGGGAGGCCGCTTCGGCGGGACAGAGGGGTTGCAGGAGGGTGGGGTGCCGGTGCAGGGGCCCGGCGCCCCACTCCTTCTGTTCCGCACGAAGCGCGCCACAGAGGCCGACAGGACGCCATCCGCGGGTTCTGTGCAACAGTGCCGCGTGACTGCCGACCGACAGCCGCGCCGCAGCGACTGCCGGGCAGACCCTCTCCTAGACTGACTGGGACCCTACGGAAGGTGATCGACGATGAGCCGACCCACACGAACGGGATACCTGATTGCCGTGGCGAGCGTGAGTGTGCTGCTCACCGCCTGCGGAGCTGAGACCGGAACTGAGACCGGCGGCGGTGCCGCGGACAGCCCCGCCCCCATCGAGGCAGAGATCATCACCCCTGAGAGGCCCACCATGACTGACGACGCCCGCCCCACCTCTATCCCGGCCCCCACCCCTGACGACTCCCTGCCCTCCGGCCCGGTCGACGCCTCCGTGCTGGAGCGCGAAGAGGTCAAGGCGGCGATCACCGCAGAAGCGGAGCGGCGACAGGTCAGTGAGGATGAGGTCGAAGTCATCGGTTTCGCCGACGTCACCTGGACCGACGGGAGCCTGGGCTGCCCGCAGCCTGGCATGCACTACACCCAGGCACTCGTGCCCGGTTATCAGCTCATCCTCCAGGTCGGAGGCGAGCGCGCCAGCTACCACTCCGGCAAGGACAAGCTCTTCCGGTACTGCGCCAACCCGATGACCCCCGCGCCCGGCGGCGCCGGCGGCACCTCTACCAGTTGATGCTTAAACCAGGCTGATCTGGCCTCAATCCTGTCGCACCGGCGCCAGGGTTCCTTGGGTCGGCAACCAATTGAGACACCCTTATGCGACGCTACTGCGACAATGGTGCGACATAAGGGCCTCCTCCCCTGTATACGTGATCGTCCCGGCGCGGCATGAGGCCCCACTCCTGACCCGCGTGGCCTGGGCGTAGTGCATACACTTCTCATCTGACGGAGGTCAGCAGGGGCCCTTCACCTGCAGATCCGCCGATCAGTGCACCCCCGGGGCACCAGCGCACTGGCGTGAGAGCCACCTCTGGACTTTGCTTGTTCCTTAACGTTTACTGATACATACTTGACAGTAGGCACCCAGGGTCGGGTGACCGCGAAGATCAGGAGACGCCGTGAACCGTCTAATTGAGCACCACCCGAGCACGAAACCAGCGCAGACCTTGGCCGGAGCCATCGCCTCGCTGAAAAACGGGGTCGTCCCGCAGGAGGGATCGGTGCAACCGAGCCGGTCCGAACACCGCACCTGGGCGCCGTCCGCGCGGCCGTCGTCGACCACGGAGAGGGCCACTGTGAAGCACCTTGTCATCCACGAGAACAGCACTGGCTGGTGGAGGGTGTTCGAGGGTGAAGACAGTCCGGAGCCGATCTTCCGCAGTGACCGTCTTCGCGCCGAGGACCGGGCACGGGAGATCTGCCGGGCGGAAGGTGGCGGCACCGTCCGCGTGGTGAACCACAGTGGTGAGCAAGTCGCCGAGTATGTCGTCCAGCCAGCCAGCCAGCCCCGCCGCACGGGCGCGGGCGGCCGGCGTCGGGACCACGGCCGGGGCCGCTGGGTCTGGTAGCCGACACAGGGGTCGGCCGGGTCGACGGCTCTACGGGAGGGTCGCGATCCCCCCAGCGTCCAGCCTGAGGCGCACTTCGTCACCAAGCTGATGGACGGGGTCGTCGGCCCGAGCCGCGACCTGGCCGATCTCCGGCACCTCGACCAGCAGGTGCACCGCGTCGGAGACGGAGACCGCACGCCGCACCACCCCAGTCAGCGGGCCAGCTGCATCAACGCGCAGGGCACTGCGCCGCAGCGCCAGCGTTCCACCCCCCGTGCCGGCGCGCAGCGCATGCCCGCCGTCAGCCCGCGCGAGGAGCGCCGCAACTGCAGGACCCTCCAGGACGGTCTCGTAACCGATGAACTCGGCGACCTCCCGGGAGACCGGGCTGTGCCATACCTGCGCGGTGTCCCCCTCCTGCGCCACCCGTCCGGCCAGCATCACCGCCATCCGATCGGCGACGGTGAAGGCCTCGTCGTGGTCGTGGGTGACCATGACCGCGGTGGTGCCGGTGGTCGTGAGGATCTCCCGAAGATCCCCAGCCAGCCGTTCGCGCAGCGACCGGTCCAGGGCCGACAGCGGCTCGTCGAGCAAGAGCAGCGCTGGCTCTGCGGCCAGCGCTCGCGCCAGCGCTACCCGTTGTTGCTCGCCGCCGGAGAGCGTGGTGGTCCGACGGTCGGCATAGCCCGGCAGCCCGACCAGCTCCAGCAGCTCCCCCACCCGTGACGTCCGAGCCGCGCGCGCGACGCCGCGCAGCCGCAGCGAGTAAGCGATGTTGTCGGCGACCGAGGCATGGGCGAAGAGCTGGCCGTCCTGGAACATGAGGGCAAAACCGCGGCGGTGGGTCGGCACGCCCGCCAGGTCGCGCCCGTGCCAGGTGATGCGTCCTGAGTCGAGCCGCTCGAGCCCGGCGACGGCCCGCAGCAGCGTGGACTTCCCGCACCCTGAGGGCCCGAGCACTGCCAGCACCTGACCTTCCTCCAGGTCTAGGGAGACGTCGTCGACCGCGGTCGTCTCATCGAAGCGCACGGTCACGTCCTCCAACTCAAGCACCACAAGCTCCTCTCGCCGGTCGAGGGCAAAGCGTGTCGCCGGTCGCGAGCAAAGCGTGTCGCCGGTCGCATCAGAAGGAACCTACCGATCCGACACGCAGCCGCTCGACCACGCCCATGACGGTCACCGTCACCAGCGCCAGTAGGACGCTCGCGGCGAGCGCCATCCCGACGTGGTCGGCCCCGGGGCGGGAGATCAGCTGGTAGATGACGACCGGCACGGTCGGCCGGTCCGGGCGGGCCAGGAAGGCGGTGGCGCCGAACTCCCCCAACGACACGGCGAACGCGAAACCGGTGGCGGCCAGCAGCGGCTTGGTCAGCACGGGCGCCTCGGCGGTCCACGCCGCCCGCCACGGCCCGGCCCCCAGCGCAGCCGCAGCCTCCCGCTGCCGCGGGTCGACCGAGCGCAGCACCGGAGCCAGGGTCCGCACCACCAGCGGCAACGCCACCATCGCCTGGGCGATCGGCACGAGCACCGGCGAGGTGCGCAGGTCCAGCGGCGGCCGGTCCAGGGTGATGAGGAAGCCGAAGCCGACGGTCACCGCCGAGATCCCCAGCGGCAGCATGAACGCCCCGTCCAGCCCGGAGACCACGCGCCGCCACCCTGCCGCCCGGGGTCGCCGGGACACGAGCACCGCCACCACGAGCCCGAGCACCATCGCCAGCACGGTCGCGTCGACCGCCGCACGCAGCGAGTTGCCCATCGCGTCGGTCACGCTCACCCGCAGCGCCTGGGTGGCGTCCGGGTCGGTCAGCGCGCGGTAGTGCCCCAGCCCCCAGCCGTCCCCCACCTTCAGCGAGCGCACCACCAGCGAGCCGACGGGCAGCAGCACGAACGCGACCACCAGCCCGGTCACCGCCAGGGCAGGTATGTCGTGCCTTCGCACCGGGCGGGCCGCCGCCCGAGCGCCGACCCGCTGCAGGCTCTGCTCGCGCCGGTCCCGGGTGCGGGCGGCGAGGACGAGCAGCACCACGACGGCAAGCAGCTGGAGCACGGAGAGCACCGCCGCGCCCTGCAGGTCCAGGAAGTTGACGGTGAGCAGGTAGATTTCGGTCTCGATCGTCCCGTAGCGCAGGCCTCCGAGGGTGAGCACGACCCCGAAGGCGGTGGAGCAGAAGAGGAAGACCAGGGTCGCCGCGGAGATGATCGCCGGGGCCAGGGCGGGCAGGGTCACGGTGCGCCACACCTGCCAGGGGCTGGCACCCAGCGCCGCGGCGGACTCCTCGGCCCGCCGGTCTAACCCCTCCCACATTCCGCCGACGGTGCGCACGACCACCGCCAGGTTGAAAAAGACGAAAGCCATCAGGATCGGCACCCAGGTGCCGTCCCAGCCGAGCCACCCCAGCGCCCCTCCGGACGAGAGCAGGGAGCGGAACATCACGCCCACCACGACAGTGGGCAGCACGAACGGCATCACCACCACCGCGCGCAGCAGCGCACGGCCGGGGAAGCGCAGCCGGTAGAGCACGAACGCCACCGGCAGCCCAGCCAGCAACGTGAGCACCGTGCCGGCGGTGGCGCTGACCACCGTGAAGGTGAGCACGCGCACGGTCCGCCGCCGGGACAGCACCTCTGGCACCGCAGACAGGTCGAGCCCACCGTCGGGGAAGAAGCCGCGTGCCAGCATCCCGCCGACCGGGAGCACGAAGAAGACCGCCAGGAACGCCAGCGGCAGAAGGGCAGCCAGCCCCAGCACGAGCCCAGGTCCGCTGAGGTGCGCGCCGCGGGCACCTCGACCTAGACGAGCCCAGATGGCCGCCTCCTCCTTCGACTTCCTTCGCCGGTGCTAGCCGGAGCAGGTTCAAGGGTCTGCGGCCACTGCCGCACTCTCAGCGCACCTCGCGCTCCCCTGTCGTACCGGTCCAGACTACAGTCCGGGCAGACCGTCGCCTCAGGGACAGCAGATCGTGGGATCAAGGTTGTGCTGGGGGATCACCCCCGCGCGCCATGTCTCCTCGGCACAAGATTGGGATCAAGGTTGTGCAGACGGAGCAGGTGGGGCCGCGCCACGGGCGCTAGGGCGGTGCCCGGCCGCCCTCAAGCAGTGCCGGGCACGCAGGCGCGCTACGGTGCCAAGCAGGTGCCTAGACCTTCGGGCACCGCCCGACGACAAGGAGCACGCCATGCCCAACCCCGTAGTCAGCAAGGCCAGCACCATCTGGAACGGTGACCTGTTCACCGGCAGCGGCACCACCACGCTCGACAGCTCTGGAGCTGGGTCCTTCCCGGTGGAGTGGAACGCCCGCGCCGAGGGCTCGGACACCACGACGACACCGGAGGAGCTGCTTGGTGCGGCCCACGCGACCTGCTTCTCGATGGCCTTCTCCAACGAGATGAAGAAAAACGGCACCCCTCCGACCGAGGTGCGGACCAGCGCCGAGGTGACCTTCGTCGCCGGCACCGGCATCACCGGCATCCACCTGACCACGCAGGTCACCGCCGAGGGGCTCGACGAGGAGACCTTCCAGCAGCTCGCCCAGGGCGCGAAGGAGAACTGCCCCGTGAGCCAGGCGCTCAAGAGTGTCGAGATCACCCTCGACGCACACCTGGGCTGACCGGCCTCACGCCTCGCGGGCCACGGATACGCGCGGAACGATCCTGCTGTCAAGGTTCCGCGACACCAGGCGTCTTCAGGCGTGGAGATTGTCTCGCTCGCACACGCCACCCGAGGGGATGATTGCTGATCTCCTGGACCCAGCCCGGCACCGGAAGAACACAACGTCATGAGCCGGATCACCGCCGAGGAAAGGGAACGCCGGCGACGCGCCGTCGACAACGCCCGCCATAGCACCGAGATGGAGGGTGGACGCTCGAGCGAGAACATGCGTGAGGCCCAGGAGGCGTACGTGCGAGGGGAGATCGACCTGGACGACCTCATCGAGCAAGCCCAACACAGCTACATTCCAACCCGCACGCTCTTCCTCCCAGTCGCGCCGGTTCAGGCTTACCTCGCCTGCGAGACAGCCGATTGAGGCCCAGGCGGATAGTGCCGACGTCATCCTCCTCGCCCGCCGAGCGCGCGCGGGACAACTGACCGCTCGCTCACCTGGATCCTGTGGAGCACACCGACCTCCTCGAGTGGCTTGCTGCCGCTGGGCGGGTCACCCGGTCAGCAGATCCCGCTTCTTATCAGTGATAACTTGGTGCCATGTCCGACTTCGGTGCGGAGCTTCGCACCTTCCGGCTGCAGATGGGTCTGACTCAGGCAGAGTTGGCGCGCAGGTCTGGAATGCCCGCGTCCAACCTCTGCGCCTACGAGAGCGGTCGGCGGCCGATGTCCCGCGCCATGCTCGCCCGGTTGCTCGACCAGGCGCGCCGCCAGCGACCCTCCGTCGCCCTCGCGTCTGCGCGAGAGGACGTCATCGCCACGATCACCGCGCACGGCGGCTCCGAGCCTGCCGTCTTCGGGTCCGTCGCCCGCGCCCGTGACACGACGGACAGTGATCTGGACCTGCTGGTCACCATGGCGCCCGAGTCGACGCTCGTGGACCTGATCGAGATGGAGCACGCCTTGGAGGAGCTGCTGCACGTGAAGGTCGAGGTCCTGTCCCGCGGCGGTCTCCGCGGCCCGGACGACCCGATCCTTCAGGACGCCGTGCCGCTGTGACCAGCACCGATGACCGCTCGGGCCCGCGCAAACATGAGCGGGACCTATGGACGATCGAGGACCTCATCGACGTCTGTGACTCCGCTGCCGCGCTGGTGAGCCGCGGGGAGGAGGTCTATCGCCAGGACCGCTTGCTGAGGCTGGCCTCCGAGGCGATCCTCATCCGTCTCGGGGAGGGCATCTCCCGACTGCCCGAGGACGTCCTCAACCTCGAGCCCGGCATCCCCAGGTCAGCGATCCGCGGTATGCGGAACCGCACCGTCCACGAGTACCAGCGCATCGACCACGAACTCGTCTGGAGGACACTGCGCGACTTCCTTCCCGGCCTGCGGGAGCAGTTTGTCCGGCTGCACGCAGAGCTGCTCCGCGGCCTGTGACACTGACCGACGTCGCGCAGGCGCATCGACCTACGTGCGGATGACGAAGGTACTTTTGCGTGAAGCCAGGCATTCGCAGTTGAGCACGATCCTGGAGATGTCGGCAGCCATGCAACCCCTGGCGCACCACGCCCCCGATCACGCGGAGGCAGTCGAGGCCTTCTTGGACAAACGGGAGCCCACGTTCTCCGGTGACTGAGCGCGAGCCCCCGGTGAGCCTGGCCTGGTGGAGATCGGCGTAGTCCAGGTCAAGTTGACAGCCGCGTGCGGCAGTCACACCGTGGGGTATGACCGATCCAAGCCTGGAGTTCATCGGGACGGCGACCACAATCCTCCGACTCGGGCCATTCACGCTGTTGACCGACCCGAACTTCCTGCACAAGGGTCAGCGCGCCTACCTCGGCAAAGGCCTGGTCTCCAAGCGGCGCACCGAGCCCTCCCTGCAGCCGGAGCAGCTGCCGCCCCTGGACGGCATCCTGCTCTCCCACCTGCACGGCGACCACTTCGACCGGGTCGCCAAGAAGAAGCTGGACCGTCAGCTGCCCATCTTCACCACCGGGCACGCCCAGCGCCGGCTGCACAAGTGGGGCTTCGAGCAAGCCACCGCCGTGCAGACCTGGACCTCGCAAACCCTGACCCGGGACGACACCGGCCTGACGATTACTGCCGTCCCGGGCACCCACGCACCCAACCTCGTCAAGCCGCTGCTGCCGCCGGTCATGGGCAGCGTGCTCGAGCTGGACACCGGCGCAGGCGCACCCTTCCGCCTCTACATCAGCGGCGACACCCTCTACCGACCTTGGCTGCGGGAGATCACCGACCGCTGCGGACACCTCGACGCCGCGGTAGTCCACCTGGGCGGCACCAAGATCCTGGGCAGCATCCTCGTGACCATGGACGGCAACCAGGGCGCAGACCTCGTCCAGCTCCTACAGCCGTCCCTGACCGTGCCGATCCACTACGACGACTACACCGTCTTCAGATCTCCGCTCAGCGACTTCGAGCAGGAATGGCACAAGCGCCAGCTGCCCGGCCAGCTCCGCCTCGTCCACCGAGGCGACACCATCTCGCTCAAGGTCGGTCCCTAGCCGGTCAGGTCCTACGCACCGAGCCAGGCACACCACTCTCCGATATGCCGCTCGGGCCGACGTCCCATGAGTCCACTTCTGTCGCAGGCGCGGTTCCTCGTTGGCCCAGACCTGCCGGGTGACGAAAGCCCCTCAGCCTTCTTCAAGCTCCACTACAAGGGCGTGGACTGCGCACAGCCGGGTGCCGCCCACCTGGCACGTACTGGGGTTGCGGCAGTCGAGGACTTGACACTTCGTCACGGCGGGGTCGCCTCCTTCGGCACTCGCCGGGGTCACGGCCGGCGAGAGTCATGCGCGGCGACCTCGTCACGGGAGGCCACCTGAACCTCAAAACTAGGTCCTCAGGGGGGGCGCCTCCCGCCGGTCACGGCAGCAGGAGGCGCACCAGGGAAACACCGCCACGGGGGGAGGCGGGCGACCCAACGAGTGACTCTACGCGACCCTTGATCCTTCATCTAGTCTAACCAGCGGGGTGTCCCCATCTCACCCTCCCAATACCAGTGAGGCAGACCATGCCCGCACCTGACCCAGAACGTCCGGTGAGGAGACGGGCGGCACCACCGTCGAGCACGCCGCCGACGTCTCCCGACTGACAACAGCCCGGCCTTCGGTGGAGCCCCGCAGATCAACAATCACGATGACGTCTTGATCACGTCTCCGTGCACCCCGAGGGCAACGACCAGGTCGAGCGGGGCAACGGCATGTTCGTCGCGTATGCCGACCGCCCGGTTGACCCGGAGCCGCCGGTGGGCATGATCGAGGTCGAGCCGACCTCGGCGACGCACGCGGTGGAGCTCGGAGTCGACGTGACCTTCACCAACACCGGTGACGGCGACGCCGGCCCAGGTCACCCTGTCCACCGACGCCGACTGGCTCACCCTGGACCCGACGGCGTTCGACCGGACTTGGCTCAGGCTAGTGCGCTCCTGATTTCGTCTTGATGGCCTCGAGTGCCTGGGCGAGGTCGTCGGGGACTGGGTCGATGGCGGTGATGGTGTGCTTACCGGCAGCGATGCTGAAGGTCCGGTATCTGCGGGCGGTCTTGACGAAGCGCTTAATGGACCAGCCGGTGGTCTGCTCGATCCAGTGCCCCACAGCCATGGCGGCGAAGACGATGCTTAGGTGGGCCTCGATGGAGTCCTTCTTGCGGTGGTAGATCGGTCGGGCGCGCAGGTCGGACTTGGCCATCCGGAAAGACCGTTCGATCTGGAACAGCCGCCGGTAGGACCCGATCACCATCTCGGCGTCCGGGTCGGGCAGGTTGGTGACGTAGGCCTTGAACCCGGCCAGGGCCTTGGCCTTCTCCTCCAGGGTTCGGTTGACCGAGCGGGTTCCGCCGGTCAGCTGCACGAACCGGTTGCGCTTGACGGACGCCTTGCCGGCGACGGCGGACTCGGCCTTGGCGACCTGGGTCTCGATGCCCTTGATGGTGCGTCGGCCGCGGTCGTGGGCGTACTGGTAGAACGTCGTGACGTCCTTGCCCTTTGTGGAGGGGCCGCCGGGCCAGCGTGCCGTAAGCGTGAGGCCGTCCGGCACGTCGGCGCCGGGGTGGTTCGTGCGCCACTGCTCGATCACGTACGGCACCCGCGGCATCTTGGCGCCCAGGATGTAGGAGAGCCCGGCGGCCTCGATCGCGTCCATGTTGGCTTCGGACACCATGCCGGCGTCGGCGACGATCACGACGTCATGTAGGCCGTGGGTGTCCATGAAGGCCTTCAGCGTCGGCAGCATCGTCTTCGTCTCTGCCTTGTTGCCCTCGAACGCGTGCACCATCAGCGGGAATCCGTTCGCGTCCGACAGCAGCCCGACGGTGATCTGTGGCTCCAGGCGTCGTTCCTTGGAGAACCCGGGCTCGCGGAAGCCGTCTCCCTCGTCGGTCTCGAAGTACAGCGTCGTGACGTCGAACAGGACCAGTGTTGAGGGACCCAGGTGCACGTGAGCGGCACACGCCGCGGCCAGCTGCTCGCGCCAGCCGATGGCCGAGTACAGGCTGAGCCGACGCTTGATCGTCGGGTAAGACGCCGCTGGGACACCGATCTCCTCGAGCACCCGGACCGTGTCGAACTTCGAGGTCGGCTCCACGATCCGCGCTAGGACCAGCTGCTTGAACACCTCGTCACCGGCGGCCTGGTCGAACCCGAGCACCGCGTAGCCGGCGGCGAGGGAGTCCCACAGGTGCCCCATGCGCGAGGACAGGATGCGCAGCGGCCCACCGGCCTCCGGAGGCGGCTGGATCCCCAGGTCCAGCTCTCCCTGACCAGCCGCAAGCTTCTGCCTGGCCGCGGTCTTAAGCAGCTCGAGCTCGACGTCGGTGCGGGCCGAGCCGATGTGCTCGATCTGCCTGGAGCCCTTGCGGCGCGAGTACACGATCTGCACCGCCGTCGCCCTCGACGACGTCTTCACGGTACGGATGTGAGCCACGCCGCCACCCCAGAACCCCTCGGCTAGTGCCCCAATCTCCGAGCAGTCGCTGACGACTCCGCAGGTCAGCAGCCCGTGGTCATCGCTGAACGTGGTGAGTGAGCCAAGTCAGGTCACCCTGTCCACCGACGCCGACTGGCTCACCCTGGACCCGACGGCGTTCGAGGTCGCCGGACGCCCCCGTGGTGCTCACCCGCAAGGACGCGCTGCCCAATTTTACGATCGCCGAGCTCAGCGGATCGATCCCAGCGGGTCGCGCTGCTCGGCGGCGACCGCGCCGTGGCTGACGCAATGCTGGAGGAGGCTGCGGCCCTCACGGGCGCCGGTGGACCGCCTCTCGGGACAAACCGCTACGGCGTTGCCGCTGCGGACCAGAGGTCGGCGGGGCGGCCCTGTCAGCCCTGAGTTGAGCCGTCCGGCCCAGGTGCCCTTGATCAGCCCTGACCGGCTCATTACATACTGCGCCTGCGCCGGGTCTGACACCGCGGACGAATGGGTCACCGGCAACGACCCCCCAGAAAAGTGACCAGATGCTCGATGCGCGATACCACAATATGGAGAGGCACCGACCCCGCATGCTTGGCACACATAGCCGGTCATTCGAGGCACAGGTCAGCATCTTGAAAACAGGCCCGCCTTGACGGGCGCGAAGTGCCAGAAGCCGTCATGAAGCCACGGTGAACACACTGCCCGCCTCGAGCCCGGTGGAGGCTTGCCAATTACGCCACTGGCTAATCGATTCAGGGCGTTGGTGACTAATGCTCGTGCCGGGACTCAACGCCACCTGGTTGTGCGAAAGGACCGCACCCATGGGAACGCCGCTCAAAGCAAATAGGTAGTTTGTCTTTGCACCTAAGAACGCGTTTCGTTGTATCCTCAGGTCGCAAGGGAGCTCCTGTTGATATGCCAACAGATGAGTGCCACGCCCCGCTGGGTCGATGCGGACTGCATGACCCCAACCCATTCCCGCGTCGCGACAGGTGTTCTCCGAAAAGGAACAGTCAATAAATCCTGCTCCGTCGGTGCCGGAAGACCACCACTCGAACGACTGCCCGCAATTCGTGATCTCGTTACGCCGAGCCTGCAACCGCACGAATGAACCTCGAACCCCCTCCTGGGACCCCTGGTAGGTCACGCCCGCATCGAAGACATCCTTAATTCTGTTGCGCTCGATCTGCCAGTCAGACTGACCGATCCAGGCTTGTACACCGTTGCCGAGTCGAGTTCCTGGGTAGTGTCCAGGCGCATAGGCGCCGCCAATTTCGCGGATCGTACAGTCGACCACCTGCACAAACTTGGGTTGCCAGTAGGCAGACCCAGAGACGCCGTGCCCGGCGCTGCCCTGCAGATCCAGGCCCCTGATGGAAGTCTTGGTGGCGGGCGTGCACACGTCTGGACTACCGCTGCCCTCGGTCCATGGCCCAGACACGGCAATCTTGATGGCGTGCTGCCCAGGGTCCCGAACAGACCGCACGTAGAGGGTGCTCTGTCCATGGGGATTGTCGTAGGAGCCCGAAAAAAAGTCCCATTGGTTCTTCAACGCTTGCCGCGAGGCGCGCTTGCTCCCGAATGTCTCGCCGTCGACTTTAAGGAACCCGACGTCCGTGTTGTCGGACCTGGCCCCAACGTAGTTGCTTGACGACGCGCTGAGGTCAATTGCCCACACATTGTCTCCCTGACTGATCCAGGTGACTGCGACTTTATACGCGGAGATAATCGGCCTCGGGCCGGTGCCGTAAGCGTCGAAGACCATCCAAGGGGCGTAGGGGTTGGTATGTCCGGGGTTCTCAATGCGACCGTGAAAGGTGTCACCGCGGCGAAACAGCACTGAGTCACCTTGGCGCACCTGGTTCGCCGCCATAGCCGCATTGAGCCGGTCAATAGTTTTCCAGGGCGCCGTCGCCGACACCCCCTCGGCATCGTCGTCACCATCCGCCGCGAGATAGAATGTCGACCCGCCGCCTTGAGCTTGAGCAGGCTCGCGGGATTGGCCGGTCAGGGCGGCACCGAGCGCACCCACACCCTTGAGCAGGCTGCGCCGACTCATGACGCTCATAGACCGCACCATAGGCTAACGGCCGCAACCTGGCATTGGCCCGTGGTCGACCTGCGCCTGGCAAATTTCCAGACCCCGTGCTCGCGGTCTACATACGAACAATTCAAGACGCGCACCTTCTCGAGCGTAGTAGGCCGCAGCCAAACTACGGCCTTGTCGTTCTTACTTAGTCGGTCACGCGCGTGACCTCAGCAGTGGTGCAGCACTTACGACCGCCCAAGGTGTCACGAACGTGAAGTGTGCACGTCGACGATAACAGTGGACCTGGGCCAACGGCATACCCAGTGGCTCCACTTTTGGGCAGGGCGCCGACACTCCCGCGCGGCTAGGTCAGTCTCGACGATCAACGACCCGCACACCTCTTTTGGGTAGAGCCGCCAGCTCGGCCTCGGCCCTTCTCAGCGTGCGTGCTGCGTCTCCGAAATCCTCTCGTGCCTCCCGCCTGCGCAGTGCAGCGGCCCGCAGTTCGACATACTTCCCCGGGTCGGTGGCAATGGTGGCCATGGCGGTCGCTAGGTGCGCAGGGGCGGGTGGCACGAGGACCCCTCCACCGTGGGACAGGATCTCGACGGTCCCACCGAGGGCGTAACCAACCACGGGGGTCCCCGCCAGGAGCGACTCGGCTGTGATGCGCCCGTAAGCCTCGTTCCTCGAGCACACCACGCTGAGGTCTGCCTGCGCAAGCACAGTCATAGGTGTAGTCGTCGATCCCCGATGTCGTACAACCTCGTCGAGGTGCAGCTGTGAGATCAACTGCTCCAACGCACGCAGGCCGACCCGGTCCGCGTCACCGTAAAAGGTGAGCTGGAGGGGGACACCCCCGTCTACCGCCAGGCCAACGGCCCGCACCGCATCCAGTTGCCCCTTCTCCGCCGACATCGTGCCGAGCATCACCATCTCAAGCGGTGTCGCCGGACGCTCACCATGGACAACGTCAGGCAGGGCCTTGTCGGGGTCCATGACCTCGGGTGGCTCGATGATGGTTGCCCCACGCCATTGAGAGGCAGCGTAGGTGGAAACCGCCACCGTGACGTCTGCCCATCTCTTCACCAGCGCGATAATCACCCATTTGGGTACTACAGAGCGCAGTGTGGGATTGCTTGAGACGCTTTCACTGAGGAAAACGACGAGGGGCCTGCCGGCGAGCCGCGTGCCGAGCATCGGTGCGGGACACACCGTCGACATCACGTAGACGCGGTCTGGGTTCAGCCGGGCAACGAACCTTGCCCATCCAATACTCTGCAGCAATCCATGGGCCAGTTTCAATGCGCCGACCACCCCGGCATGATCCATACCCATCCACCATTGCGGCTTGCGCACAACGACGTCGATCGCCTCACGCCAAGGCTCCAGCAAATCGAGGATGGGACCAGGTCCTGGCAGTACGACCGTGACGACATCTCCACGAGACACGGCCTCTCGCACGAAAGTCACCATGGTGCGCTCTACCCCGACGGCGAGCGAAGAATGGCAGATGAAGACTGTCCGCGGTGACTCGCCGGTACGACGCTCAGGCCTGAGGCGGGCCATCAGGGCTCCGACCCACGGCGTCGATCGACTGCATCAGCGAGCGCTGATTCATAGGCTGAGCAGACGTCGTCCCAGTTGTAGCGAGCCTGCGCGCGCTCCCGCGCGAGGCGTGCCAACCTATCCTGTCGCCCCGGGGAGGCCAGCAAACTCAGTACTTCATCGGCGATTGCCTCCGCTGAGGGCTGCGTGAAAACCCCGACTTCTCCCAACACTTCCCGGTTGTACACGGTGTCCCTTGCGACGACGGGCGCCCCGCATGCCATCGCCTGCACGAGTGCAGGGTTTGTTCCTCCGACACTATGTCCGTGAAAGTAGGCACCGCAGTGCTCCCAGAGCGAGAACAGGAGGCGGTCATCGCTCACATGCCCCAGCCACTGCACACCCCGAATACGCGCCAACTCCTCGGCTCTGGCGTCCAGTTCGCCCCCGTACCCACCGGAACCAACGATGACCACCGGGGCGACCTCCGCGAGTTTCGGGACAGCGTCGAAAAATTCCCGCACCGTGTTCTCAGGGACGAACCGCGCTACCAGCAGGACGTAGGCTCGCGAGGTCAGGCCCAGGGGAACGGGGAGGGCTGAGTGGACCTCCCCGCCATAGGGGATCACGATGCCGTCCCTGCCGTACCTATCCATCCAGCGCTGCCGAATTGCCTGTGCGTCATAGACCAGAGTCGTGGCGTGGTTGGCGGTCACCCGCGCACCGGCTCGGAAGACGCGTTGGGCCACAGGTCCCCACTTGGCCCGCTCCCACTCGATGCCGTCGACGTTGACGACCGTAGGCACCTGACGTCTATCGAGCAATGGCAGCCAGAAACCGTTCGCCACATTCATGACCAGCGCGACGTCTGATCGGTCGACCGCAGCATCGATGGCCGAGGTCATACCGAAAGAAAGCGTACTGAGGGACTTCCAGTCCAAGCCTGCCGTTTCAATAAGTTCAGCGCGCTCATCTCGCGATGGGTCCTCATGGGCCACCCGCTCACGGCCGTAGACAGTGACCTGCCACCCACGGTCCAGCAGATATGGGACGAGACGCCTGACCAAGGTCTCGAACCCACCGTAGTAGCTGGGGTAACCCCGCGTTCCGGTGATCGCTACCCGACGGCCCTGGGGACTCCGTTCCGGGTTGGCGGGGATGTGTTGCCTGCGGAGTAGTGTCTTCTTCAACATGGACGAAACTTTCGGGCCTAGGCGGAGGTGGAGACCTTCCCCCGGGAGGTCGAGGCCTTCCCCCGGGAGGAGGAACGCACCTTGTTCAAAACGACACCAATCAGTCGTGCCTCTACACCCCCTAAGGCGTCTAGGGCCTTGTCAAGGTCATCGTGGGTAGGTTGGCTAGAGGCGACCACTAGCAGGGTGCCTTCTGTGAGACCCGCCAGGACCGCCGTATCAGTCACCGAGAGGAGTGATGGCGCATCGACGAGCACCAACTCGTACTCGCGCCGCAGGCTGGTGAAGACGTTTCCCATGGCTGGGCTCGCCAGGAGCTCCCCTGGGTGGTCCGTGTTGGAGCCGGCCGGAAGGACGGCGAGACCGTGCTCACCCCAGTCGGCAATTGCCGTAGGCAGGAGCGACGGATCAGACAAGACGTCGCTCAAGCCCGGGGCAGGGTGGGCTCCGAGGTACGCAGCGACGGCCGGCTGTTGCAGGTTGCCGTCGACGAGACATACACGGACTCCGGCAGCCGCCATGGCAAGGGCCAGCTGAGATGCGACCGTCGTTTTGCCCTCACCAGGGAGTGCGGAGGTCACCAGCACGCTCCCCACGCCACGGGTACTCGAGTGGAACTGCATCGTTGTGCGAATCCGGCGAAAAGACTCCGCGCTCGTCGCGTCCTGGTCGCTCGACCGCTGCACACCTTGCCCTACCTGGGGGACCTTTCCGAGCAGGACGGCGTCGACCAAGCGAAGAACGTCGGCGTCATCTATCGGCTCGGAGCCGGAACGTCTACGCAGCAGAGCCGTTGCGACACCCGCAGTAAGACCTATCAACCCTCCGAGAACGAGATTGAGAAAAACCATTGGCTGGGATGGTTCTTCCGGCACGGTCGCGGTCATGGTCGGCAGCAGCGCTACGGATGGTGGATTGACTCCTTCAAGCGTGCCGTCCGGGAGCGTTCCGATTGTTTCTACCGCCTCGGACCAGCTCTCGACGACGGCATTGGCCAGCGCGGCCGAGCCCTCTGCTGTGTCGTCCGTCACAGTTATGGTGACCAGAACAGTGTCGAGCCTCACGTCGGCCGAGATTTGCTCGGCGACATCCTCGATGGTTGCGTCCAGACCGAGCCGTTCGATGACGGGTCCGACGACCAGGGGTGAGTCAGCAATAGCGGCATACGACCGGATCCGCGACTCGACCAGAGCGTTCCCCTGCGCCTGCTCGTTGAAGCTCTCCACGCTCGTGACCGCGACGAACACCTCGCTGTGGGCTTGATACTCGCGGGGCATCACCGCGGAGGCCAGCGCTCCGCCCGCTACCCCCAGAACACTCGTGACGAGCAAGGTCAGCCAGCGTTTGCGCAGTGCCCATAGGTTGGCCGGACCGAGCCATGAACTCTCGCTGGAAGGACGCGTTGGCGTCCGGCGCGTCGTCGAGTCGATGACATCTTCCTCTCACGTGTACGCGTCGCCGGATTGGACGCACTGGCACCCTACACAGTCCCAGTTGCACAGCGACGGCGCATATGCCAAGCGGACCTGACTGGGCGGCCCGGCGACATCCCAAGACAGCGCCGAGCTCTCCACCTCCCGGCCGCCGCGGCCTCAAAGTGGCAGGTTCGGGCGTGCTCGACCTCGGACCCTTCACCAGTGTTAGGGTCGCTTTGGTGCTGGTGAAGTTCCGTGTCACCGTTCCGCCATCGTCCCCAAGCCCGACGGCACAGCCGCACCTCGCCGGAGTTGAGAATGACTGAGAGCCTGCCCGAGTCCGCGACTCGAGTGCGCGTCCTGGTCGTGGTGGTGACATACAACTCGGCCTCGCTCATACGTGACCTGAGTGCGGCTCTCGAGGAATGGCTCGAAAGGGATCCCGGGTTCAGGCTGGCGGTGATTGAGAATAGCCACTCCCAGGAGACGGTCGACGTCGTCAGGGAGGCGACCCAGGAGTCCAGCGACAAGGTCATGATCACGCTTGCCGCTCGGAACTTAGGTTTTGCCCCGGCCGTGAATGCCGCCGTGTCGGCCGCCGAGCATCAATGGGGCACAGCCGACGTTATTGTACTCCTGAACCCCGACGTCTCGACGTCGGGGTCAGCCCTATCTGCCGTGGCAGAGCATTTGCAGGATCGGACGATCGGCATCAGCGCGCCCATGTTGGTCGACGTGAACGGGCGTCCTGACCGCGGAGTGGCCCGTCGCTATTGGAATCGACGCCGCCTCTTTGCGGAGGTGCTTGGCGCCCCATCTCTCGCCTTAGGCTTGGGCACCGCCCCCCGGCACATATCTCTGCATCGAACCCCGGCGGACGTCGACATTACTTCAGGTGCCTTCATGGCCATCCGACGCGAGGTTTTCGGCGTTGGGCTGGACACCCGGCTGCCGATGTACTTGGAGGACCAGGAGATCTGTCATCGTGCGCACCAACTGGGTTACCGGGTCGTCGTCTTGCCGGGAGTCATCGCCCAGCATGTGGGAGCTCACAGTCGCAAAACCAATGCGCCAATGCAACGGCAGTTGCGGATGATGGAACTCGCCAAGGCGCCGGCTCTCTCGCTGATGGACGTTGGCGGCACAAGCGCGGCAGGGGTGCGCGCGATCGTGGCAAGTGCTGGTACGGCGCGGTTCACCGTCGCCCTCACTGCTGCTATCGCCTCTGTTGTCACGCGACGGCACCGAGAGTGGGCCAGATCGCAGATGCGCCTCGGCACGTGGTTCGTAGCCTGGGCGGCAAGCGCAGACGCAGTCGACCCAGTGAGGTGGGACCACCCGTGAGAGTGCTCGTCGCTAACAAGTTCCTGCGCCCGGTCGGCGGGGTGGAATCCCACGTGGAGGCGGTGAAGGACTGGCTGGTAGCGGCGAACCACACCGTCGTCCCCTTTGCCATGGCTGAGGAAGGGAACGAAAACACGGCCTACTCTCGCTACTTCCCGAGTCAGCTCGACTTCCGAGCGTCCGGAGTGCGAGCCACTGCCCGCACTCTGGAGCGCGCCACGGTCTCGTCAGAAACGCGGCGCAAACTGGGAGAGCTGCTACGGTCCGAGTCGATTGACGCAGCATACGTCGTGCACGTCTATCACCAGCTTGGAATGGTGATGCTCAATGACCTGACTGATTGGGGGGTGCCGACGGTTCTCAGCCTGCATGACTACAAGATTGCCTGCCCCAACTACCGGTTTTTCTCCGAGCGCACGGACAAGATGTGCACTAAGTGTCTCGACCACCGGTCCGGATACTTGTGGGCTCCAGCCGTTGAACGTTGCTGGTCCGGGAGCCGGAAGGCTGGACTAGCGCTGAGCCTTGAGGCATTAACGACGCGTGCCCGGCAGAGCTACCGGCGTCCCGGCGCGGTGGTTGTGTTGAACACGCTTCAGGAGAAGGCAGCGCTGTCCGCCGGTGTTGACGCCAGCAGATTGCATCGAATCCCCCATCCCGTGACGCTCGGCAGTGAACGGCCGAACGCGGATCGTACCCATGTGCTCTTTGTCGGTCGTCTGGTTCCCGAGAAGGGTGTGGACATCCTTATCCGTGCGGCTCGCACGTCCAACGTCCCCGTGAAGATAGTCGGAGACGGACGCAGCGCGGAAGCACTCAGATCGCTGGCGGAGTCGATTGGGGCTCCAGTCGAGTTCGTTGGAGCAGTACCCAGTGCTGAGGTGCCGGCGCTCTTGGCGCAGGCGGCGGCTCTGGTCGTACCGTCGGTCTGGCATGAGGTCAGCCCATTGGTCGTTTATGAGGCCATGGCGGCCGATGTCCCGGTGATCGGCACCAATGTCGGGGGAATGGTGGAGCAGCTAGGAGCAGGCCGGGGCCTCTTGGTCGAGCCTGGTGACGTCGCAGGGCTCGGGGCGGCGATGCAGCGCCTGGTGCACCACCCTGACGAAGGACGCGCCCTCAGCGAAGCGGCGCGCACCTACGCCGCTGAGCATCTGGCGCCAGCACGGTGGTCAGAGCGCCTCGTCGCGGCGTTCAACGCGGCCGGCGCCGAGGGTTTTGCAGTCTAACGTGCAAGATCTCACCTCACGGCGAGCTCTCCTCATGAGGATTGCTGCTGGCCTCGCCATCTTTCTTGCGGCGGCGGTAGGCGTCGAGGTCGTGTCTCCGAACTCCCCGGTCCAACTTGGTCTGCTGGTGACTGCGCTGGCGTTCGGCGTTCTACTTGCGGCGGTTCCGGTGCCGTACCTGCCTGCTATGGCGCTCATCCTGTTCGTTGCGGTGCCGCAGCAAGCGGTCGGGTATCTGAACGGAGCGTCGCCGGCCGCGTTGGCGCTATTCGCCTGGGCGCTACGAAAGGCATTGCGTCGCGTCCCCTCCGGGCGTTCACCAGTCCTAGTCATGATCGCGAGGTCGGCCGGAGTGGCTGTCGTGCTGTGGAGCACGTTCCTCTTGATGCATGCGGCTACCGCCAACACCTTTACGACGAGTCGCAACTGGATCGTCAGCCTGACCCTGGCCGCGGTTCTGCCGCTGTTCGTCGCCGGCCCCACGCGGGAGGCGCGGGCCGTATGGAGCGTTTGGCCGATCGTCACGCTGGTCGCTGCCTCTTACGCCGCCATCGAATTCCTGCTGCAGAGCAATGCCTTGTTCGAGTCGCTCTACGCCCTGGTGGGTCGGCCCGTGGAGCAGCAGTGGGCTGTGTACCGCTCTCATGCGTCGTTCGGACATCCCCTGTACGCGGCAACGTTCTTCGCAACATCGGCTGCGGCAGGTCTTGCACGCTGGCTCATCGACCGCAGTTCCTTGGTATGGATCATCGCCAGCATTGTTGGGTTAACGGTCACCGTATCCCGAGGCGCGCTCCTCGCGGTGGCTGCAGCGGCCGCAGTGGTGTTCTTCGTCGGCTGGCTACAGTTCAAGAAGGGTGACCTGCCCGGATACCGAAGTGGGCTGGTGATCACTTGTGCTATGGGTGTCGCCGCGCTCTCAACCGGCTTACTACAAACGCGGTCTGGAGCACTTGAAGCCTCGACGTCGAGCCTTGCGCGCACTGAGGTCCTCTCCATCGCGCTTGCCACGGTAAGGGAAACTGGTTGGCGAGGTACGGGCGCTGGCACCTCGGACCAGTCAATTCAGTCGTGGAACGACCAAGGACTGATGGTGGAGAGCTCACCCTTGCAGGTTCTCGTCAGCCTCGGAATTCCAGGTAGCTTGGCTTTCGCTATCTTGATCGCCGTACTGCTCGCCCACTGCCTTAGGACGCGGAACCTGGCAGCGCTAGGCGCCATCGTCGCGTTCGTGGTGGCCATCTCTGGATATAACGCTATCGAGTCCCTCTTGCCCCTTCATGCCTTCATGGGCGTGCTGTTCCTCCTGGTCATAGCTGGTCCACCAGAGCACCACTCGGCCTCAGCTGGCCGATCAGCCTCGACGGAGGATACGCCCGGGCCGGCCGGATGCACACCGCCTGACAAGGCGCACAACGCAGGGGTTAGCCATCAGCGAAGGTAGGTCATCGGCCCGAAGTCAGTTCGCCTTCATCGTCGCCTCACGGCTCTCAGCTGCTGCTGTGCAGGCCATTGTCGGGATCGCCCTGGCTCGTTCCGTTGGTCCGGCCGAGTACGGGACCATCGTCGGTTTCGCTGGCGCGGTCCTGTTCTGGTTCATCGTGTGCGATCTCGGCATCGCGAGTTACGTTCCCCGTGCTCGCGCGGTAGGGGACGCCGCCGCGGTGTCGACCTCACTGCTCCTCAACGTCGCGACCGCCGCCCTGGGAGCCCTGATCGCCATCGCGGCCACGTTTCTGGGCCCGTTCGACGCCGAGTTAGCTGGCCTTCTGACGCTCATCGTTGTGGGGCAAGCCCTTGATAAGAACATTGACGCGGCCGTGGGTGTTCCGATCGCAGACGGCGAACGGGTCTTTCCCGCCGTTTCGGTGCTCTTGCGACGGATGACGACGGCGGCCGTCTTCTTCGTCGCCCTGCTCGGGGGCTGGCCGGCTGTTCCCGCCTACTGCCTAGCCGCAGTTGCTGGCCCCGTGGCAGGACAGATCCATATGCGCTTACGGCTCGCCACTCTCGGGCTCCAGATACGCGTCCGGCACGCCAAGGGCGCCGCTACCGTTGTCCGACAGTCCTCGTTCTTCGCTGTCACCGACATCGGCAACCAGTCACGTTCCCTGGATGTCGCCATCGTGGGTCTGGTGAGTTCTGCTGCAACTGGTGGCTTCTATGCAGGGGCGTCCAAGCTCATCGCCCCCTTCTCCTTGGTGGCGTCCACTCTGGCCGCAGTCGTGCTCCCCAGAGCCGCTCGCTCCACCCCCCGGACTGTCTATCGTGTTGCCCTGTCCATGGGGGCTGGCGCGCTGGTTTTGTTCGTCCTAGCGGTGCCCCTCGCCTTCATTCTCAGCCCGTTCATCACGCTCATTCTCGGCGAGGAGTTTGCCAGTGCCGCCCCGGCTTTGGCCGCGCTCATCCTGGGGCTGCCGTTCGTTGCCCTGACGTCCCCGCTCGATGCTCTGCTGCAAGGCACTGGCCGGGAGCGCTTCGTGGCCGCGAATGCTCTCGTGTTCGCGGTCATCCTTGTGTTGGCGATCTTCATTGGTGCCGCGTGGGGAGGCGCAACGGGCGCCGCCGTGAGTGTCTCTGTGGTCAGTTTCGCCAAGAGTCTGGTGCTCTTCCTCCGCGTCTGCGCCGGCGGCAGGGACTGAGTTGATCCGACTCGAAGACGGGGGCCCCGGTGCTGCTGCACGTCAGCACCTACCTAGGCCGTGACCGGGCGCCTCCCCCTGCTCGAACTGCGGCCCCCCAGAGGTGCGATCACCTCTTGGGAGCCTTCGTTCTCCTGCGCCGGCGTCACCGGCTACTGATACAACAACTCAGGGACGAAGAGCACGATCTCGGGGAAGATCGAGAACAGCGCAATCGCCAGGCCCATCACGACGATGTAGGGCGCCGAGCCGATCAGGATCTCCTTCAGGGGGATATGTGGAGCGATCCCCTTCAGGACGAACAGGTTCAGACCGACCGGTGGGGTGATCAGCCCGATCTCCATGTTGATGGTCATGACAATGCCGAACCAGATCGGGTCGAAACCCTGGCTGATGATCAGCGGCAGCAGGATCGGGGTGACCATCACGATGATCGACACCGGCGGCAGGAACATGCCCATCACCAGCAGGACCACGTTGATGATCAGCAGCACGACCCACCGGTTGAGCTCCATCTCCGAGACCAGGGCGGCCAGGTCCTGCGGGATGCGCAGATAGCTCATCACCGTGGCGATCACCGCCGAGAAGGCCGTGATCAGCAGGATCATCGTGCTCTGGTTCGTCGTGTCCAGCAGCACGTCCATCAGGCCCCGGCCGGTCAGGCCGCGGTAGATGCCCAGCACCATGATCCCGACCAGCAGCGCGCCGATGGCCGCCGCCTCGCTCGGGGTGGCGATGCCGCGGTAGAGCACGACGAGGATCGCGGCGACCAGCAGGCCGAAGGGGATGACCTTCAGGAGGCTGGTGAACCGCTCGTTCCACGTGTAGCGCTTCACCGCACGCGCGAATGCCTGGCCGCCGGTCTTGACTCCTTCGGACTCTGCGCGGCGCATGTCCAACGTCTGGGCGATGAACACCCAGATGCAGAACATCAGGGCGAGCACGATGCCGGGGACGATGCCGGCGGCGAACAGCTGCCCGATCGACTGCTCCGCGGCGATGCCGTAGAGGATCAGGGTGACGCTGGGGGGGATCAGGATCCCCAGCGTGCCTCCGGCCGCGATGGCGCCGGTGGACACCCTGGCGGAGTAACCGCGCTTCTCCATCTCCGGGATGGCCACCCGCCCCACCGCTGCAGCCGTGGCCGGGCTGGAGCCGGTGAGCGCGGCGAACATGGTGGACGCTGCCACCGAGCTCATCGCCAGACCACCTCGGATGCGGGACAGCCAGGCTTCGCCGGCCTCGAACAGCTGCCGGCTGGCTTGCGAGCCGCCGAAGAGGTTGCCCATCAGCACGAACAGCGGGATGGCCAGCAACCCGAAGTCGTTGATCGAGTCGAAGACCATCTTCCCGAACAGGTCGAACTGCCCCGGCCCGAGAAACACCAAGACGGACAGGAGGGCGGTGATCGCCAGGGCGAAGGCGATCGGCATACCTGACATGAACAGGAGCACGGCAAAGCTGGCAATAATCAGCCCTTGGACCAGCGAGTCCAGGTCAGCCATCAGTCACTCCCTCGTTCCGTCGCCCGACCTGGTCGCGCTGGTCCTTGCTCGGGCTCGGGCTGGGACTCGGAGTCCGCGTCTGCCCGAGCCGCGTCTGCCCGCGCCTCATCCGCAGCCTCCTTGGCCTCCGCGAGCTCGACGACCTCGATGTGCGTCTGGGCGTGCGCGAGCTCGGTGGCAGCGCGCATGAGCGAGACCTCAGACAGCGGGATCCGCCCGCGCAGCCCCTGGATGCCCTCGATGATCATCGCCACGAGCTGCAGCGCCACGAGGAGCATGCCGATCGGCAGGATGGCGTAGGCGATGGACAGCGGCGCACGCCAGGCCGTGGCCGAGCGGTGCCCGCCCTGCCACGCGGTGTGCCACATCTGGAAGGAAAGCCACAGGACGACGAGGACGACCGCCAGGCACAGGACGCTGGTGACCAGCTTCCACGCCAACCGGGCGCGCCCGTCGACCCGCTCCACCAACAGGTCCACCCCGACGTGGGCGTGGTGTTTCAGCCCGTAGGCCGCACCCACGAAGGTCACGAACATCATCAGGTAGATCGTGGTCTCGGTCTGCCAGATCGTCGACTCCCGCAGCACATACCGGACGAAGACGCCGTGGGCCGTGACGAAGGTGGCCGCGACCAGTGCGACACCGCTGAGGTAGCCGGTCAGCTCGGACAGCCACGTGGCCCACCGGAACGTCAGCGCCTTGGTCAGCAGTGACGGCTCAGGCCGGTCGAGAGGTGGGGCGGGTGTGCTCCCCAGGTTGGGTTCCCGATCCACCGATCAGTTCCCAGCCTCGAGTGCCATGTCGATCAGCTCCTGGCCACCCTCGATGTCCTCGGCGTAGGACGCCCACTGCTTCTCGGCCAGGGTGACCCACTCCTGGTATGCCGCATCGTCCATGGTGACCACGTTCACGCCCGCGTCGGTGAAGATCTGCTCCACCCGCGCGTCGTCCTCCCGGGAGGCCTGGTAGGCGTACTCCTGCAGGTCCGCGCCCGCGGTCTCGACGGCCTCCTGCTGCTCCTCGCAGAGGGATTCGAAGGTCTCGGTGGTGATGATGAGCGGCTCGAACATGAACCAGAAGGTGTTCTCCGTCGGGCTGGTGTAGGACGCCACCTGCTCCTGCAGGTTGAACGAGGCGAACGAGCCGGTCGAGGTGACGGCGGCGTCGAGCACGCCGGTCTGCATCGCGGTGTAGATCTCGTTCGAGGGCAGGCTGGAGATCCCGGCTCCCGCGTCGGCGAGCATGTGCTCGACGTAGGTGCCGGCCGCTCGCATGGTGGTGCCCGACGGCATGTCGTCGGGGGTCACGATGGGCTGGTCGGCCTTGGTGCCGATCCCGCCGGCGTTCCACACCCAGGTGAGCAGCTTCACGCCGTTCTCCTCCATGTTCTCCTCGACCCAGTCACCGATCTCGGAGTCTTCCCACGCCTGCGCCTGGTCGTGGTTGCTCACCAGGCCCGGCATCAGGGTGATCCCCCACTCGGGGACCACACCGCTGGCGTAGTCCAGGGGGAACACCGACATGTCGATCGAGCCGGCGCGCATCGCGTCATACTGCTCGGTGGCCTTGGACAGGGTGCTGTTGGGGAAGATGTCGACCGAGACGGAGCCGTCGGTGGCCTCCTCGACCTTCTCCTTGAAGTCGATGGCGATCTGGGAGCGGAAGTCGCCGTCATCTCCGGTGGGCTCGGGCCACTGGTGGGACAGGCGCAGCGTCACGTCCTCACACCCGGCCGCCTCGCCGCCCGCCGGGGAGTCGTTGGAGCCCCCACCGCACGCGGCAAGAAGCAGTCCGGAACTGATGGCCAGCGAAAACAACACCTTGCGGGTCACGAGAGTCTCCTTTGACTGGGTTGGTGGCCTAGTGGCCCATCCATTTAGAGGACTCTAGAGGGCCCTCGGTAGGCCGTCAATCACTGCCGAGGTTGCGGTAGCGGGCGCGCCGCATGACCAGGCGTTCCTCAGCGGGCATCGCCAGCAGATCGGCGAGGTGGTCGACCACTGCTTGGGCGACCCGTTGGCTGAAGGCGTGCGGCTCGTCGGCTGCATCCGGGTGCTCGGGCACGATCTCGTCCACCGCGCCCATCCGGAACAGGTCGACGGCACGGATCCGGTGCAGCTCGGCCATCTCGGCCGCCCGCTCCCCCGAGCGGTGCACGATCGCGCTGGCACCCTCAGGCGGCAGCGGCGCGATCCAGCCATGCTCGGCGCAGACCGTCCGGTCAGCCGGCATCAGGGCCAGGGCACCACCTCCGGTGCCCTCACCGAGCACGATCGAGACCACCGGCACACGCACGGTCGCGAGGGCACCCAAGGTGCGGGCGATCTCACCGGCCATGCCACCCTCCTCCCCCTCCGGGGACAGGTCGGCCCCTGGGGTGTCGATGACGGTGACGACGGGCAACGACAGCTCCTCGGCCAGCTGGAAGCCTCGCTGTGCCACCCGCAGCGCCGCAGGGCCCAGGTAGGCGTCTCGCTGCGCCCGCCGGTCCTGGCCCACGAGCACGCAGGAGACCCCGTCGAAGCGGGCCAGCCCGAGGATCACGGTGAGGTCGGACTCCCCGGACCCCGTGCCGCGCAGCGGGATGAAGATGTCGGCCGAGTGCTCAAGGAGCTCGCGCAGCCCGGGACGGCCCGGGCGCCGGGTCGCCTCGACGGACGCCCAGGCGGAGTTCTCCTCGGCCACCCCGGGCAGCCGGGCCGGTCCCGTCGTGGATCGGCTCGCGGAGCGGACCGGCTCCTGCGGCGCCGTGAGCACGTGCAGCGCGGCGATCGCCAGCCCGCGGAGGTCCTCGAGAGGGACCACGCCATCGAGGACACCCCGCCGCGCCAGGTTCTCGGCCACCTGGACACCGTCAGGGAAGGGCTCCCCGTGGATGACCTCGCGGACCCGTGGCCCAAGGAAGCCGACCAGGGCGCCCGGCTCGGCGACCGTCAGGTGGCCCAGCGAGCCCCACGAGGCCAGCACGCCGCCGGTGGTGGGGTGCCTGAGGTAGACCAGGTAGGGCAGGCCCGCCTGGCGGTGAGCCATCACGGCTTGCCCGATCTTGACCATCTGCAGGAAGGCGGGTGTCCCCTCCTGCATCCGCGTGCCACCTGATGAAGGGGAGGCCAGCAGCGGCAGACCCTCCTGGGTGGCCCGCTCGATCGCGACGGTCAGCCGCTCGCTGGCGGCCAGCCCGATGGAGCCGGCCAGGAAGGCGAACTCCCCGGCCACGACGGCGACCCGGCGCCCGTCGAGGAGCCCCTCGCCGGTGATCACCGCTTCGTCGACGCCGCTGCGCTCGTGCGCCTTGCGCAGCGCCGCGGCATACTCCTCCCCCAGCTGGGGTTGCGTCACGGGCTGGTCCCAGGACCGGAAGGAGCCCGGGTCGAGCACCGTGGTGAGCACCTCCAGTGCCGGTAGGCGGGTCATGCTCGGACCCGGCCGGGCCTGGCTCGTTTCTGTCATCGTCACTCCCTCGTGGACCAGTGGCCTAGCCAATAGGCAAGTAAGACACTTGTCAATAGAGTGTGGCGCCATGAGTGCCAATGACGACACCGCCCGGGTGCCAGCGGCAACGACGCCGCGGCCGACCCAACTGCCCAGGCCCCGCCTGTATGAGCAGATCGTCCAGGAGCTGCACCACCACATTGCCGAGCATGGGCTGGCCCCTGGCGACAAGCTGCCCGCCGAGCGTGAGCTGGCCCAGGCCTTGGGCGTGAGCCGCGCCTCCCTGGCCCAGGCCCTCGTCGCCCTGGAGGTGGTGGGGATCGTCCAGGTGCGGCACGGCGAGGGGGCAACCATCCGTCAGCTGCCCGGGGCCAGCGACACGCTGGTCCGGGCGGTGCGCGAGCACCAGGACTCACTGCCCGACATCATCGACGCCCGCTCCGCCATGGAGGCCAAGCTCGCCTGGCTCGCCGCCGAGCGTCGGACCGAGCAGGACATGCAGCTGATCGACGAGGCGCTCGCCCAGATGCGGGCCGAGGTGCAGGCGGGCGAGCGGGCGCTGGAGGGCGACCGCGCCTTCCACGAAGCGGTGACCCGGGCCGCGCACTCGGTGGTGCTGGCCCGGTTGATGGCTGAGATCAGCGAGCTCATCCTGGAGAGCCGCATCGAGTCGCTCTCCCAGCCCGGGCGCCCCCAGGACTCCCTGCGCATGCACGAGAGCATCACCGAGGCGATCCGTCGCCAGGATCCCACCGCCGCCGCCGCAGCGATGACGGAGCACATCGCGTTGGTCTCCGACGTCGCGTTCTTGTCCTACACCTCAGCCGAGCAGCAGGAGACCTGATCACCGGGCCGTGGGCGGCCAGGAACGGGCTGCCTGCTCTGCGAGCAGCCCGTCAGGTATGCCGCACTCAGCCCCTCGGACGCGTTCACTTGACGACGCGGACCCTGGACCGGTCCATCGAAAGCGCTACAGCTACGACGATCAAGGCGCCATACACGATCTGCTCGTACGCCGGCGGTACGCCCAGGATGCTCATTCCTACCCGGAGCACGCCGATGATCAACGCACCCACGACCGTCCGCAGAGGGCCGCCGATGCCACCGGTGATCGCCGAGCCGCCCACGATGACCGCAGCGATCGCGGGCAGCAGCAGCGCGTCCGCGAGGGTCGGAGAGCCGCTGTACTGGGAGGAGGACAGCACGATCGCCGCCATCGCCGCGAAGAACCCTGAGGCACCGAACGCCAGGACGCGCACGCGGCGTGTGCGGATCCCCGACATGAGGGCTGCTCGCTCCGCGAGCCCGATGGTGTGCAGCGACTTGCCCCGGGCCAGGAAGGCCATGAGCACGAGCACGAGCACGACGCCGAGCATCGTCGCCCAAAAGCCCAGCGCCACCCCGGCAAACCTCGAGCCGGTCAGCCAACCGATGAGTGGGTAGTTCTCGCCGATCGAGATGGTCGAGGCGCCCGAGAGGCCCAGCGCCACCCCGGACCATAGCCCCATCGCGCCCAGGGTCACCACGAACGACGGGATCTGCGCGTATGCGGAGATGACGCCGTTGAGCAGACCGGCCCCCGTGATACAGGCGATCATGAGGAGGATGCCCGCCACGCCCATGGTGTCGATCCACGACGCCAGCAGGATCGTGCCAAGCGAGGCGAGCACGGCCACCGACAGGTCGATACCCCCGGTGAGGATGACAAAAGTCTGCCCGAGGGCGAGCAGGATGATCGGCACCGAGCTCTCTGCCAGCGTGCTCAGGCTGGGGCCACTCAAGAACGTGGGCTCACGCACACTCACCGCGAGGACGAGGGCGATCAGCATGACCATCGGGAGCGCCGTGACGAGCCTGCCTCTGGATACGGCCCCGCGGCCGGTGCGACGATCCGGTGTCGCGACCTCCACCTCCGTCTGAGCCATCAGACCATCGCCTCCACAAGTTGAATCTGAGTCGGTTTGTTGCCCGGAGCCGCGGGGAACTCAGCGGTCACCGCACCATCACGGAACACGACGACGTGGTGACTCAGCGCGATGGTCTCCTCGAGCGTGTCCGCGAGCAGGATGATCGCCAACCCTGCGGCGCAGGCCTCCCGGACGAACGTGAACACGTCCTCCTTGGCCCCCACATCGAGCCCTCGGGTCGGATGGTCGAGGATGAGCACCTTCAGCTTTGGCGAGCTCAGCCACTTGGCCAAGGCCACCTTCTGCTGGTTCCCACCGCTGAGATTGGCGACGTCGACATGTGGTGTCGGGGTCTTGATCTTCAGCCGCTCGGTCCACTCCGCCACGAGCGCTGAGCGCCGCGAGGGCACGACGACGCCCGCCGTGCTCACAGTGCTGGGGTCAGCAAGCACAATGTTCTCCTCCACGGACAACCCCATGGCTACGCCTTCGGTCCGCCGCTCGGCGGGGATGTAGCCAATACCGGCATCGACGGCGTCCGGTGGTGAGCCGAACGACACCCGGGAGCCCCGGAGTAGCACCTCCCCAGAGTCGAAGGGCTCAGCGCCGAAAAGACTGCGGCACAGTGCTTCGCGTCCGGAGCCGAGCACGCCGGCGAGGCCGAGGACCTCGCCGGCGCGGACCTTGAGGCTGACGTCACGGAAGGACCCGGCCCGGTTGAGCCGGTTGATCTCGAGCACCACCGGGGCATCCTCGGTGATCTCCTGCTGCTCGTCCTCGCGGTAGTAACCGCCACTCGACTCTCTTCCGACCATCAGCCGGTAGAGCTCGTCGACGTCGACCGTCTTGGGGTCCCGCTCGGCGACGACGCGGCCGTCCTTCATGACGTAGACGCGGTCCGAGACGCGCAGGACCTCGTCGAGTCGGTGGGAGACGAAGACTACCGAGGCAATCGAGCGCAGCCGCTCGATCTGCTCGAACAGTGTCTCCAGGTCCTCACCGTCGAGCACCGAGGTGGGCTCATCGAGAATGATGACCGGTTCGTGGGCCGAGCGCTCCTCGACGCCCAGCGCCTTGGCCAGCTCGACCAGCTGACGCTGGGCGAAGGTCAGGGACTCGGTCTTGTCGGTCGGCTTGATCGACGACTGGATCTTGTCCAGTTGCCGCTGCGCGCGCCGGTTGATCTCACCCCAGCGGTACACCCCACCGCGGACTGAGGAGCCCTCGGCGCCCAGCAGGATGTTCTCCGCGACCGACACGGTGCCGATGAGCGACTGCTCCTGGTGGACCATTCCGATGCCGGCGTTGGCCGCGTCCCGCGGGTTGCGCAGCTTGATCGGCTTTCCACGCAGCTCGACCGCCCCCTCGTCGGGGCTGTAGACGCCGGAGAGGATCTTCAGAACCGTGGACTTCCCGGCACCGTTCTCGCCGATCAGGCCCACGACCTCGTGGGGTCGGATGTCCATGCTGACGCGGTCCAGCGCGAGGACGCCGGGGAACCTCTTGGACACATTCTGCAGGGAGATCACGGGTTCGCTCATTTGATGACCCGCGTCCTGTTCCGCAGATGCCAGCCAGTGGCGGCGACCGCAACGACAATGATGGCGCCCTGCAGAGACACCTGGATGTACGGCTGCACGCCGACCAGGATGAGCCCGTTGGCCAGGGTTGCGATGATCAGCGCACCGACGACGGTGTGCAGCACTCCTCCGCGGCCGCCGGCGAGCAGGGTGCCACCGATGACGACGGCGGTGATGGTGGCGAACATCTGACCGGCACCGATCTGGACGTCCCCCACCCCGAGCCGCATCGAGGCCATGGCCCCGCCGAGCCCAGCGGCCGACCCGGAGATCACAAATGCCAAGGTCTTGTACTTCGGGATCGAGATACCGGACAAGCGGGCAATCGCCTCATCGCCACCAATGACGTACGCGTAGCGGCCGGCCCGGGTGAAGCGCTGGATGCCGTAACCGATGAGGACGATGAACAACGCGATGAAGACGAGCTTGGAGAGCCCGAACCACTGGCCCAGACCCCAGCTACGAACCCCCTCATCCAACAGCCGGGGGGCGCGGCCGGCGAAGAGCACCGTGGCGATTCCCATGCCGATAGCCCCGACACCCAGCGTCACCATGAACGAGGGAATCTTGAGCCGGGTATGCAGCACCCCGTTGACCAGTCCGAAGATGGCGCCGACACCGACGCCGGCGAGGACGGCCAGCAGGCCGAAGTCGTTGTCATTGCGGTCGTTGGCCGCCAGCAGCACGACGACCATCGACGACGTCGCCATGACGCCCTCGGTAGAGAGGTCGATCCCTCCCAGGAGAATGACGAACGTCATACCCACTGCCATGACGAGCAGGATCGATGTCTGGTCCGCGATCCCGCCCAGGTTGGCCGCGGTGAAGAACCGGTCGCTCAACAGAGTGAACAACATCAAGAGCCCCACCAGCGCGACCGGCGGACCGACGTTCATCAGGCGGCGCGCCCAGCCCCTCCTGGACTGCCTCGACGGGGGTGCCGCCGGGGCCGGGGACCCTGCCGGACTCTGTGGGGTCTGCAGGTCTTGCGACATCCTTTACCTTTCGTCAGTGCCGTCCGCGGCCAAGGGACGTAGCCGCGGACGGCACTACTTCTTCGGCACAACGAGGAACGGAGTTACTCGATCGGCCCGACGCTGCGAAGGAACGGGTCATCGAGGTCGGGCTGCAGCTCCTCGGCCGTCGGCGCCGACATGTGCTCGTCGACGTTGTCCTGCGTCACCAGGAACTGCGTGCCGTAGAAGGCCCGCTGCTCATCGCTCGCGTCGGCGACGTCGTACTCTCCGATGGCTGCCTGGTAGGCGAGCGCGAGCGGCGCCCCACCCTGCCACCATGCGTCGGTCGTGACCGTGGCGAGGTAGCCGTTCTCACCGGAGCTGATCTCGTCCAGCGCCTCGGGGACCGCATCGACGCCCACAATGGGCACCTCGCCCCCACCGCGACCGGCCGCCTTCAGGGCCTCCAGTGCGCCGAGTGCCATGTTGTCGTTGGCTGCCCAGATGCCCTGGACGTCCTCACCATGCTTGGTCAGCAGGGTCTGAGTGACGCTGTAACCGGTGTTGCGGTCCCATTGCGCTGTCTGATCGTCCAGCAGCTCGATGTCGGGGTACTCCTCGAGCGCCCGTTGCAGACCGGCGAACCGCTGCTGCGCAGGGACATTGTCCAGGATGCCCTGGAGGGCGATGATGCCTCCTTCGCCGCCCATCTCTTCGAACAGCGCAGTCGCGATCTGGTAGCCGCTCTCGTCGCCGTCGAAGGAGATGTGCGAGACCCAGTTGTCACCCACGTCCGGCGGCAGCAGGTCGTCGGGCTTGTTCCACTGCGTCACCACGTACCCGCCCGCGTCGGTCACCGCACGCACGATGGCCTGAGTGTCCGAGGACGTGTTCGGGTCGACGTTGAGCGCGATGGTCTGACCGGAGGCGATGAGCGAGCGGATCTGGGAGAGCTGCTTCTGAGAGTCACCGTCATCGCTGAGGACGGTGAGGTCCTTGTCGACGGACTCGGCAAAGATCTCCGCTCCCTCGACCCAGTTGGCGTGGTAGGGGTTGGACAGAGAACGAATCGCCAGCACGAGTTGCACGTCATCACCCGAGTCACCGTCCGGGGTGCCGGTGGCTGCGCCGTCTGACCCGCCGTCGCCCGAGGAGCATGCGGCGAGGGACAGGGCCGCGAAGACCGCGACGGCAGACACGCCCGTGCGGGTGCGCTTTCGTGAGTTGCGTAGGGAGAACACTCTTACCTCCAACATCATTGGTGGGGCCAGTCGGGGCACCGGGGGTGGCGACGAGCCTCTGGGGAGAGGACTAGGGCCTGCCCGGAACGGAACGGAGAGGTCCTGAGGGTGGTGCTGGTCATCCAGGCGGGCGTTCGGGCCCGCCCGCGTCGGGGCCAACCGGAGGTGCGCCATGTCTCTCCCTCTGCACCGAGAGAGCATGTAGTGATACTACCTACTGCTGAAGGGGTGTCAAGCCTTCCTGGTCCCGCCGTCAACAATTCCCTCGGGACCGGGATGCCAGCCGTCCATGGAGGTCTTGCTCGCCCGGAACCGGGCAAGCTCGCGCTTCATCGTCCGCACCCGGTCGAGATGCTGGGGCCCCTTCTTGACCACCACGGCCGTCGCGAGGATGTCGATGACGACGAGCCCGGCGAGACGGCTGACCATGGGGGTGAACACCTCGGTGTCCTCGTAGGTCTTGGCGATGAGCGCAACGTCGCAGAACGGCACCAGCGGCGTCTGACCCCCCGTCAGGCCGATGATGGTCGCCCCATGGCGCCGGGCCAGCTCGGCGACCTCGAGGACGATGCCGGTGTTGCCGGTGTTGGAGATGATGAAGAAGACGCAGCCCGGCTCGCACATCGAGGCCGCCATGACCTGCTGATGGGCATCGAGTGGGGCGGAGCACGGCACCCCGAACAACCCGCCCTTCTGCTCCGCGTCCTGGGCGATGATGCTTGAGGCGCCGAAGCCGATGAACGTCACGGAGGTTGCCGCGGCCAGATAGTCGACGGCCTTGGAGAGCGCCTCGGGGTCGTAGGTCTTACGGGCTCGGTCAAGGCTGCTGATGGTGTGGTCGAACACCTTCTGCGCCATCGTCTCCACGGAGTCACCAGGCTCGATGCCCGAGTAGGTGACCGGGACCCCGAGGGCGAGCACCTGGGCGAGGTCAAGCTTGAAGGCCTGGAACCCGTCGTAGCCGAGCCGCAGAGCAAAGCGCATGACCGTCGGCTCGGACACCCCGGCGGCGTCGGCCACCGCGGCCATCGTGTAGCCAAGGATGTCTGCCGGAGCGGCCAGCACCACCTGGGCGACCTTCTGCTCGGACTTGCGCAGGCTGGGCATCGCGTCTCGGATCCGTTCGAGGAGGGGCATCTCCTCGACCATCGGGCTCCCGCCATTGGGACTCGCAGTCATCACTTCTCCCCTGTAGATAAGGCATCGTAGCGCTGGGGGCGGCCCGGGGAGGGGGAGCTTTCAGCCACCAAGCTGTGCCGCCTCGCCGGCCAACCTCTCGATGGTGGCCCAGTCCCCCGCGTCAATGGCGGCCTCGGGCGTGATCCACGAGCCCCCGACGCAGGCGACGTTCGCGAGCGCGAGGTAGTCCGCGGCGTTCTTCCGGTTGACCCCGCCGGTGGGGCAGAACTGCAGGTCTGGCAGCGGTCCGCGCACATTGGCCAGGTAGGTGGCGCCGCCCGCCGCCTCAGCGGGGAAGAACTTCATGGTGCGCCACCCGCGGTTCGCGAGCTGCATCATCTCGGTGGTGGTGGCCGCGCCGAGCAGAGCTGGGACGTTGGCGTCCAGGACGGCGTCCTGCAGGTCGGCCGGCGAGCCCGGCGAGACGACGAACCGCGCGCCGGCCTCGACAGCGAGCGTGACCTGCTCCGGGGTGGTCACCGTGCCGGCGCCCAGGACGATGTCGGGCACCTCCGCCGCGATGGCCCGGATCGCCTCGATCGCAGCCGGGGTGCGCAGGGTCAGCTCGATGACGGGCACCCCGCCTCGCACCAGGGCCTTGGCCACGCTCACCGCGGCCTCAGCGCTCGGCACCTTGACGACGGGCACCACCGGGCTCATCCGGCAGATCTCTTCCATCGTGAGGGTCGTAGCCGTGCTCATGGTCTTCACCTTTTCTGGTCGATCTCGGGTGCGGTGCGCCACGTCAGCCACCGCGAGGGGTTCTTCGTCGTCAGGAGTGCCACGCCCTGTTCACCGATGGCCGCGCGCACCCGTGGCAAGAATCGCCGGTAGGTGTAGGCCAGGCCCGGCATCCCGCCGTAGGACTCATACCGGCTGCGCCGGGCGACGTCACCGCCCAGCAGCGTGCGGTCTTCGCCGCCACCGGCGACAACCTTTTCCAGGCAGTCGACCAGCACACTGTCGGGCCACGATTTGTGGCGTGCGCAACCGTCGTAGCCGAGGTAGGCACCGCGTGCCGCCAACTCCAGATGCAGCCCTGGGTCCGGGTTGCGGTCGATATGGGCGAGCGCGACCCGGTCCTCGGGGCAGCCAGCCTCGGCCAGCATGGTCAACACTTCGTGCGCGGCGCTGCCGTGCTCAAGGTGCACCATCACCGGGGCGCCGAGCTCGGCGCTGACTCCGCCGGCGGCCTCGATCGCCCGCCGTTCGAAGGCGCTGACCGACCAGTAGCCGATGCCTACCTTCACCAGGCCGGCGCGGCCGTGGCGGGCGGGCTCGGCATCGTGTGCGTCGCGGTCGTCGACCAGCCCGTCGACGAGCTCGGCACGGAACGCCTGAGCGAGCTGCGCGGTGCTCTTCGCGGTGAGGTCGGGACGTGCAGGATAGTGGGACTCCCGGTGGACGCCGGTGGTGTGCACCACGTGCACACCCAGATCCCGCGAGATCCGCCGCACGGCGCTGGGCACCCGACCGAGCCCGATCGGGGTGGCTTCCACCAGACAACCCACGCCGGCCGCCACGAGGTCCGCGGCCTCCGCACGGCTGTGCTCCTCGTCGTCGAGCTCGTCACCGGGCAGCAGCGGGGTGGTCTGGAAGAGGTGCTCGTGGTAGTTCACTACGCCCAACTCGCCGGGTGCGACGTCGCCGAGGACGGTGCGCACGGCGCGGTCGGTCACAGCAGGGCCGCCCGCTTGGTGAACCAGCCCTCCAGCCGGGAGTATGCGTCGAGGAACAGCTCGTGGTGGCTGCGATAGCTCTCGTGTGCCTCCGGGTCGGGGGCGAACTCCGCGGAGATGTGCGACAGCCCCCGGGCAATGCCGAAGTCCGCCCGACCCAGCCCCACGAGCCCGGTGACCGCCGCGCCCATGCTGTTGGCTTCACGCACCACGGTCCGCCGGCGAACCGGGAAGCCCCAGATGTCGGCAAGGACCTGCAGCCAGGTGTCGCTCAACGCCCCTCCGGCGATGGCATCGACGCCGTCGATCTGACGACCCGCGTCCCGCAGCGCCCCGAGGCAGGTGGCGAGGTTGAAACCCACACCCTCGAGCACGGCACGCATCATGTCCTGGGCCGTGTGGAACCGCTCCAGCCCGACGAAAGCGCCGGCCGCCTCGGCGTTCCAGTATGGCGACCGCTCCCCCATGAGGTGCGGCAGGAAGTACAGCCCGGTGGATGCGCCGCGCCCCTCGGCGGCCCCTTCGACCGCCTCGGCGGTCGACACCCCGGACAATCCCAGCGCCTCGATCGCCCACGACACACTCGCCGCACCCGCCTGCATCGTGGCCGTGGGCACGAACTTTCCCGGCACCACATGGTTGAAGGTCATCGACCTCATCTGGGGGTCGTGGAGCGGCACGTCTGAGGCACAGGAGACCCACGAGGAGGAGCCGAGGCTGACGTATACGCCGTCATCCTCCGCGACCACCCCGGCGCCGACCGCGGCCATCGGCCCGTCGCCACCGCCAGCGACCACCGGGGTGCCAGCACGTAGCCCGACCTGGGCCGCCACCCGCTCGGTGACGTGGCCGACGACGGCGGTGGAGGCCACGATGCGCGGCATGAGCGCCGGGTCGATGCCCGCTGCCTCGAGCACCCGCGCGGACCATTGGCCGCTGCGTTGGTCGTAGGCGTTGGTGCTGGACGCGTCCGACGGGTCAGTCACCAGCTCTCCGGTGAGGAGGTAGTTGATGTAGTCCTTCGCCAGGCAGACGTGGCGCACGCGCCGCCAGACGTCGGGTTCGTTGTCGCGGACCCACATGACCTTCGCGATGGAGTAGGTCGGGTTGAGCTGGTGCCCGAGCTCGCGGTATGCCTCGGCGCCGGGAATCCGGTCGAGCAGCTGGGCGGTCTGTGCCGTCGAACGGTCGTCGGCCCAGATGATGGACGGGCGCACTGGCCGGTAGTCCCCGTCCAGCAGGACAGCGCCCATCATCTGCCCGGAGATGACGATCCCGGACACCGCGTCCGGGGACTCGACGCTGGTGCTGAGCAGCTCACTGGTCGCCTGGCCGACGGCGTCCCACCAGTCATCGGGTGCCTGTTCTGCCACGCCCCCGGGGCGGAAGTCGGTGCCGTACTCCACGGTGGTCGCCGAGAGCAGTCGCCCGGAGTCGTCGTGAAGCGACGCCTTGTTCCCCGTCGTCCCGAGGTCGTGGGCCAGTATCACGGCGAAGAAGCCTTCGCGGTGGCCTCGATACCGGGCGTCACGACTACCTTGCCCTCGTTCCCGGAGAGCGCCGCGGCGAGCGCTGCCCCGGCCTCCTCCAGGCCGTAGTAGGAGGTGATGAGCTCATCGAGGCCGGCCGGCTGGTCGGCAAGGTAGGACATCGCCCACTCGTAGTCGGCCTTGGTGTACATCAGCGTTCCCAGGATCCTCAGCTCGCGGTCCTGCACCAGGTGCAGGGGGAACAGGATCGACTCGGCCGGCACACCGACGACGACGACGGTGCCACCCTTGCGTACCGCGCCGACGGCCTGCGCCGCGGAGGGGACGTTGGTGACGCAGTCGAAGGCGACGTCGAAGTCCTGAGCCTCGGCAATCTGCTGGGAGAACTCTGCGGGGCTCAACGCGGCATCGATGCCCAGCCGCAGGGCACGCTCCCGCTTGACCGGGTCGGTGTCGGTGATGACCACCTGCCGGGCTCCTCGCGCCTTGGCGACGAGAGCCACCAGCACGCCGATGGTGCCAGCGCCCAGGACCGCGACCTTGGCCTCCTCGCCGACCCCGGCCTTGGTGACCGCGTGGGCAGGGGTGGCGAGCGGCTCGATGAGCGCCGCATAGGCATCGGGAAGGTCCGCGGGGATCAGGTGCAGCCGCGAGGCGTCGATCAGGAAGTAGTCGCTCATCCCGCCAGGCGTCTGGCAGCCGAACACGGCGAGCGTCTCGCAGATGTTGTAGTTGCCAGCCAGGCAGTTGGCGCAGGTCCCGCAGGTGAGGTTCGGCTCAACTACGACGCGGTCACCGACCGCGAGGTCCGACACACCTTCGCCGACGGCATCGACCGTGCCGACGACCTCGTGTCCGGGTGAGTACGGGAGGTTCATGAACGGGTGATCACCCTGGACTGCGTGCAGGTCCGACCCGCACAGTCCCACGAGCGTCGAGGCGACCCGCACCTCACCTGGCCCTGGCGCGGCCACCGGCTCGGTGGCCAGGCTGACCTCGGCGCCACCATGAAAGGTGACTCGACGGCTGTTGCGAGACATACCAGTCCTCCTTGGAGATAATCGGGTCGGGCGCCCGCGACGGACCGGGCGGGCCAGGCGTTGTCACCCACCGCTGCCGTGCCACGCTCCGTATGTAGTCATACTACACAGCCGCCGGCGGGCGCCCTGTCGAGCACCCTCTCTGGCGCCGGCGGGCAGCAGCGCGCCGTCAGTGAAGGCTGATCGTCTCCACCGCCGTCAGCTGGTCGCGGATGAAGCGGTTGGCGTGGGAGCCCAGATCGGCGTTGTCCTCCCACAGGTTGCGCCAGATGCCTAGCATGCGACTGAGATCGGGCGCCACCACGGCGGATGAGAACGACTCGAAGGTGATGGGCCCGTCGTAGCCGAGCCGCCCCAGCGCCTTGAAGAAGTTGCCGAAGTCGACGTTGCCGGTCCCGAGGTAACCGCGGTGGCTCTCGCCGATATGCACGTAGTGCAGGAGCTCGCCGGCGTCCAGCACGGGCGCGAACATATCGGACTCCTCGATGTTCATGTGATACGTGTCGAGGTGAATGCCGAGGTTGGGCCGGTCCACGTCAGCGACAAAGCGGGCCGCCTGACGAGCAGTGTTCAGCACGTTCGTCTCATACCGGTTGACGACCTCGAGGCTGACCTTGACACCACGCGCGGCAGCGTGATCGGCGACCGTCCCGATGGTGCGCTTGCTGTTCTCCAGGCCCTGTGTCGTGACCGGGTCCATGTACTTCTTCATCGCGCTGTAGATCACGCCGCACAGGTGGGTGCCGCCCATGTCGGCGAGGACGTCGACAGCGCGCAGGAGGAGCGCCTCGCCTGCCGCCACGACCTCAGGGTCGGTGCTCGTGACGTCCGTGCTGTCCGAGAGACCCAGGGAAGCGCTCGCCTTCAACTCGTTCTCCGCCAGGGCGCTCACTGCCGCCTCGGTATCGAAGGTGAACGGATCCATCAGGGGGTACTCGATGAGGTCGAACCCGGCCTCCTTCGTCTTTCGCGCTGCCAGGCTAATACCCTGCTGGTCAAACGATCCGGTCCAGACCAGGCCGTGACATCCGATATCCATCTGATCTCCTATGTTGGTTTTTCAGAACGACAGAACAATCTTCCCGGACGTCTTGCCCCCCAGATAGTCAGCGAAGAACGCAGGCGCCTCATCGATCGGGACGACATCGGAGACAAAGTCACCCAGCACGAGGTCCCCGCTCTCGACCCAGTCGATGACCTGCTGGTGACACGCGCCCTCCTCGTCCTTGCGCGGCATCTGCTGGAACTTCAGCGTCCAGTTGTACGGGGCGCGCGACCAGTCGATGTGCATGGAGCCCTCTTTGGGCACCCCGTAGCAGAACAGGATCCCGCGGTCCCGCAGCATCGGCAGCGCTTCGTTGATGACGGAGGGATGCCCGACGGCATCGATGACGGCACCCACTCCCCCCGGGAGCAGGTCACCCACCGCGCCGGCGACGTCCACCGCCCGGGAGTTGATGCAGGTGGTTGCGCCGAACTGTTGCATCAGCGAGGCCTTCTCCTCGCTGCGGACGACAGCAATGATCTGGGTGGCTCCGAGCAACCGCAGAAGCCTGGCGAAGGTCATCGCCACGGGCCCTGACCCATAGATGACGACCGGCTCCGCCACGTCGATACCACTCACGTAGATGCTGCTGAGGACCTCGCGCAGCGTCACGATGACCGGAGCGTGGAGTGGCTCGATGGATGCGGGGACGATCGACTGGGCGACAGCCGCCTCCGGGGCCGGGCCTGCCACCGTGCCCGCCTCGAAGGCGGCGATGTCATCGACGAGGGTGAATTCACTGAACGCGCCCCAGGCCGACCCGAGCGGTCGTCCGGCTTCCGTGGGGTTGGGCACGAAGGGCAGCAGGACCACGTCACCGACCGTGTAGGAGGTGACGTCAGTCCCCACCTCGACGACGCGGCCCACCGACTCGTGGCCGAGCACGAGGGGATACTGCGCAGGCTCGATCCCCTTGAAGCTGCCGTGGAGCAGCGTCCCATCGGTGCCGCAGATGCCGCCCCCGATCGTCTTGACCAGTGCCTGATGAGACGCCGGCCGAGGTCGGTCGATCTGCCTGATCTCCACCTTGCCGGCAGTGCCGACCACGAGCGCCTTCATGTCCATCGTGCGTCTCACTCCTTGTCGTCGCTATGCCTCACGCCCGGGCCAAGGATGGGCCCGGCACCGTCGGCACGGTGTCCTTGCTGGTGTTAGACGGTCGTGAATCCGCCGTCGACGATGAGCTCGGCACCGGTCGTGAAGCTGGCCGAGTCGGCCAGGAAGTACACGACGGCGCTGGCTAGCTCCTCCGGGCGGCCCAAGCGCTTCATGGGGGTCAGCTGTGCCCACTGGTCCCTCCAGTCCTCGCGCACACGCGACGTGAGGTCGGTGAAGATGTAGCCCGGGCTGATGCAGTTGACCCGAATCCCACACTCGGCCCACTCGAAGGCCAGGCTCTTGGTGAGGTGCACCACACCGGCCTTCGACGTGTTGTAGGAAGCCTGCAGCTGTGGGTAGTTCACCACGGTCCCGGACATCGATCCGGTGTTGACGATAGAGCCGCTGGTGTCGTTGTCGATGAGCTTCTTCCCGAAGAGCTGAGCGACGTTGAACACGCCGTTGAGGTTGACGTCGATCACCCGTCGCCACTCCTCCGGCGAGGTCTCGATAGCCGGCTTTTGGATAACGATCCCGGCGTTGTTGAACAGCAGCTGGACCGGACCGCAGTCCTGCCACGCCTCGTCGAGAGCGACTCGCACGGCCTCGTGGTCCGTGACGTCGACGACGCCCGTGCGGACCCGGCGCCCCGTACGGGCCCGAAGATCGTCGGCAGTGGTTTCCAGGCTCTCGCGCTCGAGGTCGAAGAGGACGAGATCGGAACCGGCGTGCCCAAGGGCCTGCGCCACCGTCCGCCCGATGCCTCGGGCGCCGCCGGTGACGAGAGTCGTCTTGCCGCGCAGGGAGAACATCTCGTCATGCATTGCGACCCCAGATCGTGGTTGAGGAGGACGAAACTACGGCCCTGTCGTGCGGGCCACCCTGTCTTGGTACGCCTACCGTCCTCACCGTAGGGCGCCGGCGGTTCTGCTGCGCAGTCGTCCTCAGCAGGAGGTGTGCGTAGGAGGGTAGTAAGACTACCCAGGCCCGATCAGGGGCACAAGCCCGTCGACAGCGGTTCATCCCGGACCTTCTAGGTGGTCACGGCGTCGACGTAGCCCCCGTCGACCCGGATCGCGCCACCCGTGGTGGCCGACGCTTGCGGCGAGGAGAGGTAGACGACCATGTTCGCGATCTCGGCGGGCTCGATGAGCCTGCCGATCAGCGAGGGAGCGCGCTCGCTGCGCATGAACTCGGCCTGCGCCTCCTCCCAGGACAGGGCGGGGTCGATCTTCTCGGCGATGAAGGCTCGCACGCCCTCGGTCACCGTCGGGCCGGCGATTACGCTGTTCACCGTGACCCCCGTGCCTCGCACCGACTTCGCCAAGCCCCGCGAGAGCGCCAGCATCGCCGTCTTCGACGCGCCGTAGTGGACCATGTCCGCAGGGATGGCGATGGCAGCGTCGCTGGCGATGAAGACGATGCGGCCCCAGCCGCGCTCGAGCATGCCATCGACCAGCAACCGGCTCAGCCGCGCCCCGGTGAAGACGTTGGTCTCGAACATCTCGCGCCATTCGGCGTCGGTGATCTCGCGTGCCTCGCGTGGACGGTAGATGCCGACGTTGTTGACGAGGATATCGACGGCGCCGGCCTGGGCCACGACGGACTCCGCCGCGTCGGTGACGTCGCCGACGGCCGCCGCGAGCTGGGCGTCGGGAACCTCGCGGGAGATTTGCTCGATGGCGCGGGCCACGCCCTCGTGCGATCGACCATTGATGAACACCAGTGCCCCGGAGGCGGCCAGGCCGGCCGCGATCGCCTGGCCGATGCCACCGCTCGATCCGGTCACCAGCGCGCGCTTACCTGTCAGATCGATCTGCATCGTGACCTCCGTTGTGCTTGTGATGGGCGTAGCGTGCCGCCAACCGGGACGCCGCCTCGAAGTCCTCGGCGAGCCGGTCGTAGGTCGCTGTTGCTGCCGGGTCCGGGACGATCTCATCCTGCGCGCTCACGACCGCCTCGGCCTGACGGTGGTCCGGCCACGCTCCGAGCCCCACGAAGGCAGCCGCGGCGGCACCGAGCGTGGCGGCGTCCTGGCCCACCGTGGTCCGGACGAGACGCACGCCCATCGCCTCGGCGTAGATCTGGTTCCACCCGGCGTGGCGGCTCCCACCACCGGTGATGATCATCCGATCATCCAGCGGCGTGAGCTCGCCCAGCCGACGGCGACTGCGGCGCAGCGCGAGCGCGATCCCCTCCATCACCGCTCGGACCACGTCCTCCTGCGTCGTCGAGAGACCCAGGCCCACGAAGCCGCCGCGGACCTGCGATCCCCCTTCCAGGGGAGTGCCGCCGGCGAGCGTGGGTAGGAAGAGCGCACCGCGTGCCCCTGCCGGCGAGTTCATGGCCCCGTCGAGCACCGCCGGGGTGTCGAGGCCGGCGTGACCGAGGATGCCCTTGACCCAGTCGAAGGAGGTGCCGCTGCTGAAGGTCGACAGTGCGCTCACGTGCAGGCCGGGAACGACGTGGCGGAACACGAAGGGACGCGAGTCGACGTCGAGGACGGGTTGTGCGGAGGCGACCGTGACCCAGCTCGAGGAGCCTAGCGAGGCGTAGGAGCGGCCGGCTTGGGCCAGGCCGGAGCCGAGCGCCATACAGGAGTTGTCGACGCCACCGGAGAAGACCGGGGTGCCGGGCGCCACGCCCAGCTCGGCCGCCGCCGTGGGCAGCACGGTGCCGACCACCTCGCTGGCCTCGACCGGGGCCGGGAACAGCGAGATGTCGATCCCGGCGGCGTCACAGATGGCGGCGTCGTAGCCGCCGGCGGCCAGCGAGTAGCAGCCGCTGCCGCTCGCGTAGGAGTGGTCGGTGGCAACCACCCCGGTGAGGCGGAGGTTGATGTAGTCCTTGCTGCCGATCACCGTGCGTGTGCGCGCAGAGATCTCTGGCCGGGTCCTCGCCATGTGCATGAGGGTGAAGACCGGGTAGAGGCCCGGGGAGAAGCCGTTGCCGGTCTCCAAATACCAGCGGTCCTCCGGGAAGTGCTCGAAGAACCGCTGGGCGTCGTCGTGGCCGCGGGAGTCGGACCAGATCGGCGTGGTCTCTTCAAGAGGCTCGTCGTTCTGGTCGAGTGGCAGGCAGCCTAGGCTCTGTCCGGAGAGCACGACACCCTCGATGCGCTCGAAAGCTGCTGGGTCCGCGTCGCGAAGCAGCTTGCTCGACCGCAGGACGGCGGCCCACCAGTCCGCGGGCCGCTGCTCGTTCAATCCGTCACCGGGGTGCAGGGTCTCGTAGGACACGACGCTGGTCTCGCCACGGACGCCGGTCGAGTGCCAGACCGACGCCTTGCAGCCGCCGGTGCCAAGGTCGAGGGCGAGGACACTCTTCGCAGAGCCGGTCACGGCGCCTCCGAGGCCCCTCGGGCCTCCTCGGCGAGCCGCATCGCGACCTCTCCATTCATACCGAACCGCGTGACGCCGAGCGCAATCATCTCCCGGACCACGGACAGCGCACGGATCCCGCCCGCAGCCTTGAGCTGGGCACGTCCTTGCACTGCGTCGGCCAGCAGCCGGATGTGGCGGACCTCGGTCGCCTGGCCGGACCACCCGGTGCCGGTCTTGACCCACGGGACACCGGCGTCGACCGCCGCCTGGGCCCCGGCCAGGATCTGCTGATCGTCAAGGTAGCCGACCTCGAGAATCGCCCGGAGTGGCACTGCGTCATCAACCGTCCGTACCACCACCTCCAGCTCGCGACGGACGTCATCGATCATGCCGGACCGCAGCTGGCCGACGTTCACGACGACGTCAAGCTCCTGGGCACCGAGGTCGAGGAGCCGGCGGGCCTCCTCGACCTTGACCTCGGTGACCGTTCCGCCGGAGGGGAAACCCACCGGGCCGCCTGCGAGGGTCGCCGATCCTTCCAGCAGGGTGCGCAGCAGCGGCAGCCACGAGGGCAGCACGTGGGCACTGACGAAGTCTCCCGCCACGGCACGTTCGGCCAACAACTCGACATCGCTTCGGCCATGGAATGCCTGGACGCAGCTGATGTCGACGTGGCGCGGCAGCCGGGTGACGTCGAGTGGGAGGGCGCTCACCGAGCGCCGTTGTCGACAGGCTGGTCAGCAGCACCGCCACCAGCCGTTGTCCCCATCTGGGTGTCGGCCGGCGGAGCCGCTCCGGCGCGGTTGCGCTTGCCGGAGAGCCGGCGGCGGAACTGGTCCAGGGCGACGACCAGGACGAGCACCACGCCGGTGGCGACGTCCTGCCAGAAGCTGGATACACCGAGGATGTTGAGACCGTTGGCGAGCGAGGCGAGGATCGCGACACCGATGACGGTGCCGCCGACGCGTCCCTCACCACCGGCCAGCGCCGTCCCACCGAGGACCACGGCAGCAATCGTGGTGAGCTCCATGGCGGGTGCCATGAGGCCGTTGGCCGAGTCGAGGCGACCGGCCATCAGGATGCCGCCGATGGCGGCGAAGCCACCAGCGATCAGGTAGGCGTAGATCTTGGTCGCCTGGACGTTGATTCCGGCTACCCGTGCGGCCTCGGCATTCCCACCGGCGGCGATGAGCCGCCGTCCGAGCGTCGTGCGGTTCAGCACCACCCACGTGGCGAGCACGAGCACGACCGCCACGATGGCGATGATCGGGATCGGTCCGAGGGATTGGCTGCCCAGGGTCTGCACGACCTCGGGCATGGTCCGCCCGGGGATCGCGACCCCGTGGTTGGGGATCGGGTAGCCGTCGGTGATGAGCAGCGCGACGCCGCGAACGGCGGTGTAGGCACCGAGGGTGGCGACGAAGTCGGGCACCCGCCACTTAGTGATGACGAAGCCGTTGATGAGGCCCACCAGCAACCCGGTGAGGACGCCGAGCAGGACCGCGAGCCAGCCACCGAGTCCGATCTGCGTGTACATGATCCCCATGACGCACGCGCTCAGTGCCGCGGTGCTGGCCACCGACAGGTCGATGCCGGCGGTGATGATGACCAGCGTCTGGCCCATCGCGAGAATGAGTGGCACCGAGAACTGGCGGAGGATGTTGACGAGGTTGTTCTGGGAGAGGAACACCCCGTCGGAGAGAAACCAGAGTAGCCCGACGAGGACGACGAGCATGATGATCGGTCCACCCAGCCCCCCTGCACCGAAGAATCGGCCCAGGGCGCCGATCTGCGAGACGCTCGCGCGCCTGGCGACAAGTTCAGACATGTGCTCCTCCTGCTGCTGCAACGATCGTGTCCTCATCAGCCGATGCCGGCAGATCGGCGACGATCCGGCCATTGGCCATGACGAGTATTCGGTCACCGAGCCGTTGTGCTTCCTCGGCGTCGGAGGTGAGATAAAGGACTCCAGCCCCGCTCGCACTGAGCTCGGCCAGCTCAGCGAAGATCTCCTCGCGGGCACCCACATCGACGCCCCGCGCGGGGTCGTCGAGAATCAGGACGTGCGCTCCGCGCAGTAGCCATCGGGCGAGCAGAACCTTCTGTTGGTTCCCGCCCGAGAGCTGTCCAACCGGGGTGTCCACAGACTCGGTCTTGATCGCGAGCCGTTGGACGAACTCCTTGGCCTTGGCCGTCGCTGCCTTGCGGTTGTAGTGACCGTAGGAGGAGAAGAGGCCAAGACTGCCCAGGGTGATGTTGTCGACGACACTCATCTTGGGGACCAGGCCAGCACTGCGGTCCTCCCCGACGAAGCCGATCTTGGCGTTGATCGCGTCCAGCGGCTTCGTCGGGGCGAAGGGCTTGCCCTCGATGCTGGCGCTCCCCCCTGTCCAGGTCTCCAGACCGAAGAGGGCCCGCGCGAGCCTCGTGCGGCCGGCGCCCATCAGGCCGTACACCGTGACGACCTCACCCGCGCCGATCTGCAGGTCGATGCCCTTGAGTCGTTCGTCGACGCGAAGACCGGTGACCTCGAGCAGCGCCTGGCCACGGGCTGCTCCTTGAGCGGTGCGCTCCACCTGGCGAACGTCACCGACCATCATCCGCGCCAGGGTCTTCTCATCCGTCCCGGCCGTCTCCACAGGCGGGTCGGCCTGGCCGTCCCGCAGGATGGTGACCCGATCGGTGAGCTCGAGGATCTCGCTCATCCGGTGGGAGACGTAGATGACCGAGGTCCCGTTGGCCTTGAGCTCGCGCACGAGCTCAAAGAGCCGGCGGGTCTCGGCGTCGGACAGCGAGGACGTCGGCTCGTCGAGGAGCAGCACGCTGATCTCGCCGTCGAGGGCCTTCGCAATCTCGAGGAGCTGACGCTCGGCCATCCCCAGATTCGTCAGCGGCTCCTCAGGCCGGCGCTGAAGCCGGACCCGTTCCAGCGCCCGCACCGTGGCGGCGCGGCTGGCCTTACGGTTGAGGAACCCGGCCGTGCTCGACCATCGACCGAGCTGGAAGTTCTCGGCGACTGTCATGGTGGGGACCAGGCTGAGCTCCTGGTTGACGACGGCCACCCCGAGCTCCCGGGCGCCGGAGGGCGAGCCGAGCCGCGACTTGACGCCGCGGACTCGGACGCTGCCTTGGTCCGGCTCGTAGATCCCGGCCACCACTTTGATCAGCGTCGACTTGCCGGCGCCGTTCTTGCCGAGCAGGCCGTGGACCTCTCCAGAGTCGATCGACAGATTGAGGCTCCGCAGCGCCCGGTTGGCGCCAAACGACTTGCTCACGTCGACCAGCTCAAGCACTGGTGTGGACCCAGTGGTCGTCATCGACCGTCTCCCTTCTGGCGGTGCAGGATCACGAACGTCAGGACGCGTCGCAGCTCTCGGCGATCTCGGCCCAGTCGATCTCCGGCAGGCTCGGCTCCGGGTAGAACTGGTCGGCGTTGCCGACGTACACGGTGCGCGGCCGGATGTCGTTGAACCGCTCCGCCTCAAGCCCACACGCGAGCTCAACAGCGACCTGCGTCCCGACCCAGCCCCAGTCAGCGAAGCCGTGGCTGGTCTCGGCGATGATGTCTCCGGCGCGGATGGCGTCGGTCGACTCGCCGGTGTTGTCGTTGGTGAACAGCGCCGTCAGGCCAGGGGTGGGCTCGCCGTTGTCGGCGTTGACATCGAGCCGGTCGGCGCCCTTGAGGATGCTGCTGGCACCCAGCGCCATCTCGTTCGAGGCGGCCCAGATGAAGTCGAGCTCCTCGTAGCGGGTGATGATGGCGGCCGCGGCGTCAGCGCCCACCTGACGGTCCCAGTCACCGGCGAGGGTTGTGACGACCTCGACGCCCGGCGCAAGCTCCATCACCTCGTTGAAGCCTTGCAGGCGCTGGTTGGAGTAGATCGTCCCCTTGACCCCCTCGATGAGGGCACCGGAGACCTCGACGTCGCTGAGGTCGGCGTCCGCGTACAGCTCCTCCCAGAAGGCAAGGTCGAGGTAGTCCTCCTCGGCGACCTCGACCTTCTCACCGGCGCCCAGGACACCGGGGCCGCCGAAGTAGTCGAGGACGGAGTAGGCGGAGATCCGGCCGGCGTCGACGTTGTCGAAGCCGACGAAGGCGGAGACGTCGACGTCATCCGGGTCATCGAGAAGGTTGACGTAGACGACGGGGATGCCAGCGTCGTTCGCTGCCCGAACTGCAGGCTTGATGGCCTCGGAGTCACCGGGTGAGACGACGATGACGTCGACATCGGTGGAGATGAGGTTCTCGATGATCTGCTGGAACCCGGCCGAGTTGGCCTCGCCCCCGGTGGGCGCCTGGACGGTCAGGTCGATGTCGAAGCCGTTCTCGTTGGCTTCGGCCACCGCCGCCTCGAAGTAGGAGGTGGCGGTGTTGAAGACGCCGGTGGTGTTGGCGGGGACCCAACCAATCGACAGCTCGTGCCTGGCGCCGTCGCCGTTGGAGTCTGCGGAGCCGGCGGAGCCGTTGTCCGAGCTGTCGTCGGCACATCCGACGAGAGCGATAGCCGTGGCCCCGGCGACGGTCGCCGCAGTCATTGCGCTTCGTATGGTCATGTTCTCAAGAGCCTTTCGGTCGTGGAGGTTGATCGACGTCAGGGAGACCTGGCGTCACCAGCTGGTGTAACCGCCGTCGATGGTCAGGACTGAACCCGTCATGAAACTGGCGGCGTCGGAGGCCAGGAAGGCCACGAGGGAGGCCACGTCTTGGGTGGTCCCCATCTCGCCCGTGGGAGTGAGCTGCTTCCACTTCTCGATCCAGTCCGGGCGCACGTGGACAGTGAGGTCGGTCGCGATGTAACCCGGTGCTACCGAGTTGAACCGGATCCCCGCCGGTGCGTGCTCAACGGCGAGACTGGAGGTCAGGGCGTGGACGGCTGCCTTCGAGGCGTTGTAGGACGCCTGGGGCTGGGGGTGGTTGACGATGAGGCCCGACATCGAACCGATGGTGATGACCGAGCCGCCACGTGCCAGACGGCGTCCGGCTTCCTGGGCGGCCCAGAACGTGCCGTCGACGTTGGTGTCCATCACGTAGCGCCAGCCGTCCTCGACGACGTCGTTGCTCGGCAGGTGCTCGACGACGCCCGCGCTCGTGACGACGATCTGCAGAGACCCGAAGGCTGCCTCGGCGGCGTCGAAAGCCGCGGTGACCTGCGCCTTGTCTCGCACATCGCCACGGAAGAACTCGACCCGCGCGTCGGGGCGGTCGAGCTCGGCGACGACCGACCGTCCCTCATCCTCGAGCAGGTCGACGATGAGGACGTTGGCGCCGAACTCGTTGAGGGCCCGGACGATCTCGCGGCCGATGCCTCGGGCACCGCCGGTGACGAGGGCCGAGCGACCGGAGATATCTGTGCGTGAGCGATACATCTTCGCCTCCTTGCGATGGACGTGTTAGTAGTATTACTACACGAAGTCCCGAATCTTGCAAGTGCCAGGGTCATGTGCGCATCGGGACGCCGGTAGGCGGTCAATCCGGCTCAACCTCGGCCGACCGGTGACGCTAGTGCTGTCCCCCCAGGACGTCGAGAAGTTGGGCGACCGCAGCCTCGGTTGCGCGCCGGACGCTCCCGTCGGTGAATCCGCCCACGTGCGGCGACATCACCGTCCGCGGGTGCGACAGCAGCTCGTCGATGACCGGTGGCTCCTCGGCGAAGGCGTCGACCGCGTAGCCGCTGACCGCGCCCGACTCGAGGGCTGCATGCATCACGTCCGAGTCGACGAGAGCTGCCCGTGCCGTGTTGACGACGATCGCTCCTCTAGGCAGCAGGCCCATCCGGTGCTTGTCGAGGAGGGGGCCGTCTGCGGACGGCGGGGCGTGCAGGCTGAGTAGGTCTGACCTGCCAAGGAGTACCTCGAGGTCCGCGACGAGCTCGTGCTCGACCGGGCCGGTCAGGAACGGATCGTGCACGCTGACCGAGGCACCTAGGGCGGTGAACAGAGCAGCGACACGACGGCCGATGGAGCCGTAACCGACGACACCGACGCGGATGTCACCCAGCTCGCGGCCCTTGGTGCGTTCCCAACGCCCGTCGTGCAGGGCCGCGTTCCCCTGAGGGATGCTGCGCAGCAGCGAGAGTCCGTGGGCGAGGGCCAGCTCGGCGACTCCCTGGGCGTTTGCGCCGGGAGCGGTGCGCACCTCGATTGAGCACCGGGCTGCGGCCTGGAGGTTGATGTTGTCCGCCCCGACGCCGTTGCGGGCGATGACGCGCAGCGTGCCCGCAGACTCCAGCACCGCGGCGGGGATCAGCTCGACGCCGGCGAGCCAGCCGACGACGTCGCCAGCGGCGAGCAGCGCGGTGAGCTCGGTCGCGCTGGGTGTCCGGCCGGCGGGTCCGGCGAGCAGCTGGAACTGCGCCCGGCGCAAGGGTTCGAGCTCGGCCACCGCGTCGAGCCCGGTGGCTGTCAGGGACCGCGGTGTAATGAGGACCCGGCCGCGGGCGCTCACCGGGCCGCTCCGGCGATCTCCGCCAGTCGGTCGAAGGCAGGGCCAGAAGTCGGGATGTCGATCTGGAAGACTTCGCTGATCACCTGCGTCCAGCCGTGGATGAAGTAGACCCAGCCGTCCTCAACGTGCAGGCTGCGCTCAGTCTCCTGAGCCCGCGCCTGGTCGAGAAAGATGAGGTCACCGCGGTAGTTGAGGTCCCACACGAGGGCCCCGTCGGGAAACACGGCGGCGTCGGTGAGCGGTGAACCGGGGGCGTCCTTGCCCAGACCCGTGGCGTTGATGACGACGGCGCCCGGCGAGAGTGTCTTGAGCACGGCGTCGTTGTCGGCGGGGTTCGGCGTGTGGACGATGTCGAGCGGGACCTCGTTGCCGGCCTGCTCATGCACCTCCTGGAACCTGGTGAGCCGCGGAGTGCTGCGGTTGGAGACCACCGTGCGCGACGGCCGGTCGGCTCCCCTCCCGGACTGTCCGAGGTACCAGTCGATCGCGATGGCCGAGCCACCTGCACCCATGATGAACAACTCCGCCCCCGTGCTGGCAAAGTGACCGTCGGGGATGAAGGCATCGAGCGAGTGACCCGAGGAGAACGGGTCCTTCGCGCTGGCCTCGAGTCGTCCATCCCGCTTGGCCAGGCAGCTGACCTCCCCCATGAGCTCGGCCAGCGGGTCGACGCTGTCGAACAGGTCACCGGCCTCGCGGTAGAGGTCGATCTTGTGGGTCGTTACAAGGCCGCCGAGACTGAGCGGGTCCTGCTTGAGGAACTCCACCACCCTGCGGTAATGGTCGCGCGGTGCGTGCACCGCGAGATCGATGCCGACCATCTCGATGTCCCCGAGACCGAGCTCCTGCGCCCAGGCCGGGAAAACCCGGCGGATAGACGACTTACCGGTGGTGACCCCGACGAAGTAGAACGTCGGCTTGGTCGCGGGCTGGAGCGTGTCGTGGGTGTATGTCGTTGCCATAGCAGTCCTTGTCGTGCGGTCCGGGCTGCGCTACATATGCAGACGCAGCGACATCACTCAGTTGGCGGCGGTCTCGTAGCCGCGGTGGTCAGGGTTCGGGATCTGGCTCCAGCCCTCGCCGTCCTTGACGATGAGCGTGCGCATCCCGCCCGCACGCTCGATGAGCGAGTAGTCCTGGCCGGCGTCCGCGGAGTAGCAGAACAGCGTGACGAAGGGTTCCTCGCCGACGTTCACGCTGCGGTGCACCCAGTGACCTGGCACGTTGACGGCCTTCCCAGGCGTCAGCTCGACGGCGAGCGAGTCTCCGTCGACGGTGTCGAGGAGCATGACCCCGTGACCGCTGAGGCAGTGGTAGAGCTCGGCGCGGTCAGCGACGGCATGCAGGTGGCCGCGGGTCATCGCGAACTCGGTGCTCACCGCTCCCGGCAGAAGGGTGCTTGTGCCGATGATGAGGGCGCCCGGGCTCGAGTCGTACTTCTGCTCGTGCACGACGTAGACAAGCTCATCGGCTCCTCGCTGGCTCACCTCGGCCGCGAAGGCCTCGGAGTCACGATAGAGGCCGTCGAGGTCACCCAGACGCTTCTCGTAGATCCTCGAGGCTCCGGACATCACCCCATCCGCTGCGATGTCGACAGTGACAGGCTGGTGGTAAGACACGCTAGTCCCCTTCGTCCGTGGATGTAGTTAGACTACAACAAGTCGCGTAGAGGCGGCTGCCCCGTATCCTCGACATACACCCGCCCTCACCACGCCGAGCCGCGGCGCAGGGTCACGGGCACCCGCCCGGCGGGCCAGCGTCCACCACAGAAAGTTGGGAATCACGTGTCCGTGATCGACAAGTTTGACCTCTCTGGCCGCGTTGCTCTCGTGACGGGGGCCACGCGCGGGCTGGGTCGCCAGTTCGCCCATTCGCTGGCGGAAGCTGGTGCGGACATCATCGTCCACGGCCGCGACGAGGCCGCTGCCGCGACGGTCCAAGACTCCATCAAAGCCCTGGGGCGTGAGGCGTTCGTCGTGACCGGGGACCTGACCACCCCCGGTGGCGTGGACCAGGTGGTGGCTGAGGCACTGGCGCAGGCCGGGCGGATCGATGTACTGGTGAACAACGCCGGCGCGTGCATTCACCGTCCCGCGCTCGAGGTCAGCCCCGATGAGTGGTCCCATGTCATCGACACGAACCTGACCGCGTTGTGGCACGTGTCCCAGACTGTGGGGCGGCACATGATCGACCGGGGTTCAGGCACGATCGTCAACGTCGGGTCGATCTCGGGGATGATCGTCAACCGGCCCCAGATGCAACCGGCCTACAACGCCTCCAAGGCCGCGGTTCACCAGCTCACCAAGTCCCTGGCCGCCGAATGGGCGCCGCTAGGAGTGCGGGTCAACGCGCTGGCGCCGGGATACATCAAGACCGACATGTCCCCGGTGGACGAGCCACGCTTCCGACGGCACTGGATCGAGGACGCCCCCCAGGGGCGCTACGCCCTGCCCGAGGAGCTCGGCCCGGCCATGGTCTTCCTCGCCTCAGACGCTTCCAGCTTCATGTCCGGCACCATCCTCGTCGCCGACGGCGGGTACACCCTGTTCTAGGGTTACCGCTTTTCTTGCCCCGGTCTCCTGAGGCCGTCCAGTCCTCTGCTGACTCAGCCGGTGACGATGTCGGCCCACTCGCGCAGTCAGCTGCTGTGAGGCGAGTACGGCCAGTAGGCTCTTGCGAATGCGGACATTGATCTTGGGTGCGGGTGGCCACGGTCGCGACGTATTGGTTGCCTTACGGGCTCACGATCGAAGGCACGGAGCCAGGGAGTTTGTAGGTTTCGTCGACGACGGCATCCCGGACCTAGAGCGATTACGGCGCCTTGACGCCCCGTTCCTAGGCGGAACGGAAGTCCTCCCGGAGCACGAGGGAGCCGGCTTTGTTGTTGGTGTCGGCTCCCCTGATGCCCGTCACTTGCTGGCGACGAAGGCGCGCGAAGCCGGTTTGCAGGAAGTCACAGTCGTGCACGGTCAGGCGACGATCGGAGAGGATGTGGTGCTCGGTGCAGGTACCGTTATCTGTGCCGGCGCTCGCTTGACGACGAACGTGCGGACCGGCATACATGTGCACGTCAACATCAACGTTACAGTCGCCCACGATGTGACGTTGGACGACTACGTGACCCTGAACCCACAGGCAGCACTGTCTGGAGATGTGACCGTGAAGGCAGCAGCGACCGTCGGCACGGGGGCAGTCGTACGACAGGGCCTGACAATTGGCAGTCGTGCAACAATCGGAGCGGGGGCTGCGGTAGTGAAGGACGTCCCCGCTGGGGCGACTTGGGCAGGGGTGCCTGCACGCCCCCTCTACTCCTCGCCATTGGAAGAGTGAGCCGCTGATCTCGCGCCGGATCCACCAAAAGGCGTCATCGTCGCTTGACCATCAGCGGAGATGCCTTCACGGCGGAGAACTGCAGCAACAGTCCTGGCCAGGATCTGGAAGTCGAGCCTTAGGGACCAGTTGTCGATGTACTCGACATCCAGACGAAATCGATCTTCCCACGAAACGGTGTTACGACCCGATACCTGCGCCAGGCCGGTGAGACCGGGGCGCATCTCGTGCCGCCTGGCCTGCTCAGGAGAGTAGAGCGGCAGATACTCCACCAGCAGCGGTCGCGGTCCCACAATCGACATGTCACCCCGCAGAACGTTCCAGAGCGTCGGCAGTTCGTCGACGCTGGTGCTCCGCAGGGCGCGGCCTACTCTCGTCAGCCGGTCCGCATCGGCAACCCGCCCTCGACCGTCGTCCACATGATGCATACTCCTAAACTTGACCATCTCGAAAACGTGACCGCGTAGCCCTGGTCGCTTCTGACGGAACAGCACCGGCTTGCCCATCGTGGCGCGAACCGCTGCGGCCGCTGCGAGCTGCAGAGGGGCCGTCGCCACCAAGCCTGCACTCGCTACGGCGATGTCTATGCTGCGCTTGATGACTGTCTTGTCCACCTTCACACAGACGTTTCTAGCCGAATCAACTCACGATCACCTAGTCAGCCGGTGGCGATGTCGGCCCACTCGCGCAGCCACGTCTCCCGCTCGGCCTCGATCTGCTGGGGGTGCACGACGATCGGGTCCTCGGCCACGGCGGCCCACTGCGCCCAGATCTCGGGCAGCACGACCTGGTCGTGGACGGGGTACATGTACATCGCGTCCGGGATCGCGGCCTGCACCTGTTCGGAGAGCAGCCAGTCGATCACCTGATGGGCACCCTCGGGGTTGCCCGCCCCAGCGAGCACGCCGGCATACTCCACCTGGCGGAAGCAGGTGTCCAGCAGCGCGCTGGTGGTCGGCTCCCAACCCCCCTCGGGGATGGTGAAGGGCGGGCTGGAGGCGTAGGACAGCACGATCGGCCGGTCACCCTCGCCCCCGCCGCCCGTGAAGTCGACGGTGTAGGCGTCGGTCCAGCCGCTGGTGACCTTGGCGCCGTTGGCCATCAGCTCCTCCCAGTAGGTGTGCCACTCGTCTGGGCCGAACTCGCCGATGGTGGCCAGCAGGAAGGACATGCCCGGGCTGGAGGTGGTGGCACCGGGGGTGACGAAGAGGTTTTCGTACTCCGGCTCGACTAGGTCGGCCAGCGTCTGCGGCGGCGCGATGCCCTGGTTGGCGAACCACACGTTATCGACGTTGACGCATACGTCGCCGTAGTCCACGGGGGTCAGGTAGGCCGCGCTCGGCCCCTCCAGGTCGTGCTCGGCCACCGACTCGGGCAACCCGTCGGGGGTGTAGCCCTCCAGGGCGTCGGCGTCGATGACGCGCGCCGCGAAGGTGTTGTCGATGCCGAAGACGACGTCGGCGACCGGGCTGCCGGCGGTGAGCACCACCTGGTTGGCCATCGCCCCGGCGTCACCAGAGAGCTGGATCTCCAGGTCGATCCCGGTCTCCGCCTCGAAGGCCTCAACCAGCTCGTCGGGAAGGTAGAACGAGTCATGCGCGATGAGTGTCACAGCGCCCGGATCGGAGGGGGTGGTCTCCTCCTCTTCTGCGGCGCCGTCGCCGGTGGAGGTCTCGTCGTCAGCGGCGGCCCCACCCTCGGCGGGGGTCTCATCCCCGTCACCCTCGTCGGCCGGCGGCTGGACCGGGGCGGGGGTCCCTGGGCTGGTGGGCTCGGGGGTCTCCTCGTCACCCCCCGCGAGCGTGCAGGCCGAGGTGGCGGTCAAGGTCAGTGTGGCCGCAAGGGCCAGGGCACGGGTATACCGCATCTGCGTCTCTCCTTCGACTTCCTTCGCCGGTGCTAACCGGGGCAGGTTCAAGGGTCTGCGGCCTGCTGCCGCACTCTCAGCGCTAACTAGCGCTCCCCTGTCGGTTCTGTCCGACGACCCTAACACCCGTGTGGCAGGATCGAGGCCATGAACATTACGGCCAAAGTTGTGACCACCGGAGCGGCCCTCCTCGCCAGCGTCGTGGCCAAGAAGGCCACCGACGGCACGTGGTCGCTCGTCACTGGCAAGGACGTCCCGGAGAACCCGGACGACCCGGACATCGACATCAAGGAGGCGATCATCTTCGCCGTCCTCTCCGGAGCCCTGGTCGCCCTGGCGCGGATGCTGGCGAACCGGGAGGCCACCAAGGTGCTGGCCAAGAGCCAGGGGAAGAGCCGGGCGCAGGTGGCTGACGAGGCCTGAGTAGATCGGGCCAGAAGTGGCTTTTGGGACAGGTGTGGTTGCTCAGGCACACCTCGGTCAGGCATGATAGAGCGGTCCCGTTCCGAAGTGTGAGATTTTCGAGGTCCCGGCGTGTCCCCACGTTCTGAGCCCATATGGCGTGAAGTGTCCGTCCGAACCACCTGGATCTTGGCAGATGCTCTGTGCTGGGTCTCCGCCATCGCCCTGACCCTCTTTACCCGTCTGGATTTCAAGCTGGGGGTCCTCGAGTCTTGGCAGACCTGGACGGTCGCCCTAGGTGCGGCGCTATTCCACGTGCTGGTCGGCCTCTCGTTTGGCCCATACATGGTCCGGCACGTGCGGGGCAGCTTTGAAGAGGTGCTGGCCGTCACGCGCGCCGCAGTCATCACCGGGCTCGCGCTCGTAGCCCTGGCCTTTTTCGGCGACCCCAGCCTGTTCCCTCGCTCCACACCCGTCCTCGGCACCGCCCTGGCGATCGTCCTGATGCTGGCGCTTCGCTTCGTCGTCCGGTCCTGGCGCACCCGGCGCACCGGCACCAAGCCGGGCGCCGAGCGGGTGATCATCTTCGGCGCGGGCCTCGCCGGCCGCCGCCTGGTCCACAGCCTGCTGCACGATGACCGGGCCAAGATGGTCCCCGTCGCCCTGCTCGATGACGACAAGGGCAAGCGGCGGCTGCGGATCGAGGGCGTGCCGGTGCGGGGCAACCGCCATCACATGGGTGCCGTCGCCCAGAAGGTCGGCGCGACGCACCTGGTCGTCGCGATGCCCAAGGCCGAGCCGGACACCCTTCGCGAGATCCGCGACCTCGCGGTCGCTGCCGAGCTGGCGGTAAAGATGTTGCCCCCAATCGACGAGTGGGCTCGCCTGTCGCACCCACAGAGCAGTGACCTACGCGACATCAACCTGGAGGACCTGCTCGGCCGGCATGCCGTCGAGCTGGACCAGGCATCCATCAGCGACCACCTCACTGGCAAGGTCGTCCTGGTCACCGGAGCCGGCGGCTCCATCGGCTCCGAGCTGTGCCGTCAGATCAAGCGCTTTAACCCGGCACGCCTCGTCTTGCTCGACCGGGACGAGTCCGCCCTCCACTCCGCGCAGCTCAGCATGACCGGTCGCGCCCTCCTCCACGGCGAGGACCTGCTGCTGGCAGACATCCGTGACGAGAACCGCCTCATCAGTGAGTTCGCCGAGATCCGCCCCGACGTGGTGTTTCACGCCGCAGCCCTCAAGCACCTAAGCCTCTTGGAGCGCTATCCCTCCGAGGCCTGGCAGACCAACGTCCTGGGCACCCTCAACGTGCTCAAGGCGGCATCCGCCGCTGGCGTCGGCACCTTCGTCAACATCTCCACCGACAAGGCGGCCAGCCCCACCTCAGTCCTGGGCTACTCCAAGCGCATCGCCGAACGGCTCACCGCCTGGTATGCCCAGCACGAGCCCGGCCGTTACGTCTCTGTGCGCTTCGGCAACGTCCTCGGCTCACGGGGTTCGGTGATCCCCGCCTTTACTGAGCAGATCCGCCAGGGCGGCCCTGTCACTGTGACCCACCCCGATGTGGAGCGCTATTTTATGCTCATCCCTGAAGCTTCGCAGCTTGTTCTGCAGGCTGGAGCGATCGGAAGAGACGGTCGCGTTATGGTGCTAGACATGGGCATGCCGGTCAAAATTGTCGATGTCGCCCAAGAACTGATTGCCATGTCGGGGAAGGTCGTAGACATCCAGTTCACAGGGTTGCGACCTGGAGAGAAATTGACCGAAGTGCTCTTCACCTCGGGCGAGCAGCACCTGCAGACGGAGCATCCGCTCATCACAGCTGTGACTGTCCCCTCAATCAGGGTGACACAGGTGACCGCAGTGGACGCGGCACCTGGGCAGATCACAAGCGTCATGAGGGCACAAGCCCAAACTGGGGTTGTCCGAAACACGGAGTTGACTCAGTGAGCGAACGGATCCACCTTTCCAAAGCCGACGTCACAGAGGTGGAGGAGCGGTACGTCCTGAACGCCCTACGCTCGGGTTGGGTGGCCCCGCTGGGGCCCGACGTGGACGCGTTCGAGCAAGAGATCGCCCGTCGTGTTGGTGTGCCCCACGCGCTGGCCCTGTCCTCGGGCACCGCCGCACTTCATTTAGCATTATTACACCTCGGAGCTGGGCCAGGCACAACCGTAGTCTTGCCTACTCTGACCTTCGCTGCCACAGCGAATGCCGCAGCGTATACGGGGGCAGATCTCTTCTTCGTGGATTCAAACCCGGTGGACGGGAACATCGACGTGGAACTTCTGGAAGACTCGTTGGATCTCCTTCAGGGACAAGGGCGAAGCGTCGCAGCCGTTATGACGGTCGATCTCTTCGGAAGACCATGCGATTACGACAGCCTCGTTCCGGCAGTATCGGCACGCGGAATTCCGATCATTGAAGACGCTGCTGAAGCGCTCGGCACGGTCCTAGACGGCAAACAGGCCGGATCCTTCGGCACCGCAGCGGCTTTATCATTCAATGGTAACAAAATAATGACGACGTCCGGCGGAGGAATGCTCCTTAGTTCTGACTCTCACCTTATGGAGCACGTCCGCAAGCTATCGACTCAGTCCCGTGAGCCAGTGCCATGGTACGAGCACGCGGAAATTGGGTACAATTACCGGCTGTCAAACCTGCTCGCCGCGTTGGGGCGAGGACAATTGACCCGACTGGACACTATGGTCAAACGAAGGAGGGGGATCCGCGCCCGATATATGCATTTGCTCCAGGATATAAAAGACCTCACGTTCTTAGGAAGCCGAGATTCCCGTTTGCACGTAGAGCAGAACGATTGGCTTACCGTCGTCTGCCTACCCAGCCACCTACAGGGCAAGACAAATGCGGTGATCACGGACCTCAATCAAATGGGCGTTGAAGCGCGTCATGTATGGAAGCCCATGCACATGCAACCTGTGTTCTCGTCCTGTCCGTCACTATTATCCGGCGTGGCAGAACGGCTTTTTGAGACAGGTATAGCTCTCCCAAGCGGTTCCGCACTAACAGATGAACAGATCGATGAGGTCGCCCGGGCATTCCACGTTGTGTTGGGCGCATGGTCGTACCAATGAGGGCGGAGTCGGGAAGTTCGGAGATTATTGACGAGGCAATATGAGTGAAACGTTTCAAGTCCCGACGTTCACTTTCTTAGTTGGGTCCAGATCACCCTGGCACGATTGCCAAGTCGGAATTATAGAGGCCAAGTTCTCGACAAGTGTAGCTGGCACTTTCTGATTAGAACGTTGACTTAGGTCATAAAATTGTCGCCCAAATTCGGGGTACCTGTCGACGACCAATCGAGAAAACAGGCAAACGCGGTTGACGCACCTAGCGCGCGCTAGTTTCCGACGGAGACTGGTCAATGGGGTAGAATTCTCCATTTGACAACCGACGATAGGAGTTGCGAGATGCAAATGTCAAATATACTGAAGAGACTATCCCGAATTCTTGATGGACCCGGCGGTCGCCAAGGCCTCGAAGGCGTTCCATCCAGACCTAGAGCACTTGTGCTAAATCATTTTGCGGTCCCTCCTGGCGCGCCTGGTGGAACCCGACATGTAGAGCTCTTTCAGCGACTTACAGCTTGGGATTCTACGATCATCGCCAGTAACTTCAGTTCACAGACCGGGACGCGAGTACGGGGGAGTGATCAACTCAAGACGGTCCCCGTGGTCCCATACACGTCCAATGGAGTGGGCCGCATTCTAAATTGGGGTAGTTACGCAGTTACAGGAACTCTGAGAGGATTGCTCTGTGGTCCAGCAGATATAGTTTACGGATCAACCCCTCACCTACTGACACCCCTGTCCGCTTGGCTTCTCTCTCGCATCAAGGGGGCGGCCTTTGTTGTTGAAATTCGAGACTTATGGCCGAAGGTTCTCTTAGACATGGGAGTACTGAGCGAAACCTCCCCGATGTTTCGTGCCTTAACCGCAGTGGAAGAATTCATCTACAGTCAAGCAGACGCCATAATCGTAATGGCTGAGGGTTCGCGAACAGAATTAACCAGGCGGGGATTCGGGGAAAAGGACATCTACTACATTCCAAACGGAGCTGACCCGGAGGACTTCGTCTCGGCGATGCCGCGCGATGTATTGCGGGAGAAGTATGGCATGAGACGCCTCACGGGAGTCTATGTTGGCGCCCACGGACCTGCGAACGGTCTTGATCTGCTGCTCAAGGCGGCCGATGAAGCATCAAATGTCGACATCGTCCTCGTTGGGGGTGGGCCAGAGAAGGCGAGGTTACAGCAATGGGCCCGAGATCAGAACCTACAGAACGTAAGGTTTCTGGATGCTGTACCGAAGACGGAGGTCCCGGACATCTTGGCCGCCGCGGATTTTGGTCTTCATGTCTTAGCTGACGTCGAGTTGTTCCGAACTTCCGTTAGCCCCAACAAGGTTTTCGATTACATGGCAGTAGGTCTGCCAGTGCTCTCCAACAGTCCCGGTCTCGTAGCAGACCTCCTAATGTCCGCCGAGGCGGGCCTGGCGGTCGGGCCCTGCGAACTAGGTGCGGGACTAAGGGACATGGCGTCTCAAAGCGAGGCCAGCAGGCAGCAACTGGGCGAGAATGGACGGCTGTGGCTGTCACAAAATCAGTCTCGCACCATCATGGCTCAACGCTTGGCGTCTGCACTCGAGACCACTCGGTCGCAATCTCTTAATGCTAGCAGGATTCGCGTTAGGCGCAGAGGACCTGCCGAACACTGAATATTCGGTCTCCTACGGTTATCGTCCCGCTGCCCTTGACAGAATGATGATGTCGCGTGGCTTTTCGGCATCTTGTACTGATGACTTACCAACCTTACCACCTCGCAACTTTCGCAGGAGTGTACTCAATGGTTAAAACTGTACGCGTCATGGTTGTTTACGGGACCCGGCCTGAGGCGATCAAACTAGCGCCGGTCATTAAGGCATTGGAGGCCAGCCCCGGCCTCGATTCAGTCACGGTCGTCACCGGGCAGCATCGGGAGATGCTGGACCAGGTCAACGGGATCTTCGGCATCGTGCCCGACCACGACCTTGACGTCTTCGCTCATGGTCAGGGCCTCAACACGCTCATGGCGAAGGTCCTCGACCGGATTGATCCCATCCTGGAGCGGGAGGCCCCCGACGCGCTGCTCGTGCAGGGTGACACCTCCACGGTCGCAACCGCAGCCGTCGCCGCCTTCAACCGGCAGATCCGGGTGATCCACCTGGAAGCCGGTCTGCGCAGCGGCGACCTGTGGTCCCCCTTCCCTGAGGAGGCCAACCGCAAGATCACCACTCAGGTGACGACGCTGCATCTGGCACCTACCCCGACCTCGAAGGCCAACCTGTTGCGGGAGGCCGTGGCGGAGTCGACGATCGCGGTGACCGGCAACACCGTCATCGACGCACTCCTGCACACGGTGGACCGACAGACCCCTGTCACCGACGACCGGCTCGCTGAGACAGTCGCTGCAGGCGGGCGCATCCTGCTGGTCACGAGCCACCGCCGAGAGAACTGGGGCGGCGCCATGGAGGGGGTCGGACGGGCCCTGCGGCGGCTGGCCACGGCATACCCGGACGTGACCGTCGTGCTGCCTGCCCACCGCAACCCGATCGTGCGCGAGGCGGTCCTCCCCCACCTGAAGGGCTTGGGCAACGTCATCGTGACGGAGCCGCTGGCCTACGGCGAGTTCACACGGGTGATGGCTGCCTCGACCGTGGTGCTCACCGACTCCGGCGGGGTGCAGGAGGAAGCGCCGTCGCTGGGTAAACCGGTGCTGGTCATGCGGGAGAACACCGAGCGACCAGAGGCGGTCGAGGCCGGGACGGTCCGGCTTATCGGCACCGCCGAACAGCGGATCGTGGACGAGGTCTCCACCCTCCTGGACGACGCCGACGCCTACGCGGCCATGGCCAACGCGGTCAACCCCTACGGGGACGGCGGCGCAGCCGAGCGGAGCGTGGCCGCGATCGAGAGCCTGCTGTTGGGGAGCGAGCGCCTGCCGGACTTCACCGGCTGACGCCGCCGGCGCCGGCGCCGGCGGGACCTACCGCCGGGTGACTCCGCGGGTGTCGATGACCGGCTCTTCGTCTTTGAGGGTGGGGTCATAGGTTCAGCCCTCCGCCGATGAGGAGCATGCGCAGGCGGTAGTTCTCGAAGTTGGTGAGTCCGCGGGCGATGCGTCGGTGGAGCTCGATGAGGCCGTTGATCGCCTCGGTGCCGCCATTGGTCGCGCCGGTGGTGAAGTAGGCCAGGAACGCTTCTTTCCACTTGCGCAGGGTCCGGCCGAGGCGGGCGATCTCGGGGATCGGGCAGGAGGGGAACGTGGCGACGATGCGCTCAGCGATCTTGCGGCCCTCGGTCTTGTCGGCGTGCTTGTAGGCGGTGCGCAGCTGCTGGGCGCACTGCCAGGTCAGGTCGACCGCTTCGTGGGTCTCGTTCGCTGCGAACGCCCGCTCGATGCGGGCGCGTTGCTTGTCGGTGAGGTTCTCCGCTCCGGCGCGCAGGATGTTCTGGATCCCGTAGAGGGGGTCGCCCTTGCGGCCGCGGTGCCCGGTGGTGCTCTGCTGCACCCGACGGCGGACCTCGTCCACGCACCGGGTGCCGAGGGCGACGACGTGGAACGCGTCCAGGACAGCCGTGGCGTCGCCCAGCTCCTCCTCGATCGCGGACTTGTACCCGTGGAACGGATCCAGGGTGGCCACGTCGACACCGGCCTTGAAGTGCTCGCCGCGCTCCTCGAGCCAGTTGGCGTAGGCGGCCCTAGTGCGACCCTGGACGAGGTCGAGCAGACGTGCCCTGACCTGCCCGTTCTCATCGGTTGAGAGGTCGACCATGCCGGTCAGCTCTTTCGGCCCGCGACCGCCGTGCTCAGGTGCCTTGGTGGAGACGTGGTGCCACACGTGCTCATCCACGCCAAGCGTAGACACGCCAGCGAAGCGAGTCTCGTCGTCGGCCGCGGCGGCCAGAATGGGCTTGACCGCCGACCAGACGGTGCGCCACCGCACCCCGAGCTGGCGGGCCACACCCTGCACGGAGGCGTGCTCGGAGCGGATCGCCCGGATCGCCCACCGTGCGGCTCGGGTGGTGAGGAGCCCGCGCGGGCGGGCCAGGTCGGGCGCCTGCTCGGTGAACGTCCGCACCGCGCAGGCATCCTCCCGGCACCGGTACCTTCGCTTGCGCCACAAGAGCACGACCGGGGTGTCGAAGCAGGGCGCGTCGACGAGCCGCACCGCCCGCCGGCTGTGCGCCTCCGCGACCGTCCCGCAGGTCGGGCACCCGACCCGCGCCGGCGCGGACTCCACCGTCACGGTGAGCAGGTCCGGCGCTCGGTCGATGGCGGTCACGTGCAGGCCGTCCAGGCCGACGAGCAGGTCGCAGTTGTTGCAGTACGCGCCGTCCGAGCACAGGGCACGGCGGCACGACGTAGGCTGATTCACGTCGAGGTCCTTGGCGATCAGGTGAGGTAAGAGTCCTCTGATCATCGGGGACCTCGACCCCGTCCCGGCCTCACCCAGCTCGTCGGCGCGCCGCCCTCACCCCACCCTCAAAGACGAAGAGCCCGATGACCCGGTGTCCCTCGAGCACCTGCGCGGCGAGGTCGCTGAACTCCCGGTGGTCGACCAGCAGCAGGGTCAGAAATGAGTTACGGGTCCAAGAGATTCGTGGCCGCCCCCAGACTGACCCGCGGATAGGCGTCGCCAGGTTGCTCTTGCCTTGAGCCATTCTTGGAGGCTTCATTCGTGCACCAACCGCGGACCGGTTCGGGCGAAACGGCGGTGCCGCTTGTGCACCAGCGGGGGCGGCCGTTTCTGCAGATTGACCACATCAGCTCGGCCCAGGTCGTCAGCGGGCCGACGCTGCCCTAGCCGCTTGCGCATGCAATTGATTGCCGAGGCTGGTGACGTTCGCGACGGTCAGGCGCTTGATCCCGTTACCGCCAAGGCGAGTGCGGGAGTGTCGCCCTGGCTCATGCTCGTAGGAGCCCTACTAGGGTGGGAGGACCGCAGCAAAACCGACGGAGCGTCCAGGGTGGGGGACCCCACGAGGTGGCTCTTCAATGCAGTGCTCGCGGGCGGGAGCCGCATCGAACCCCAAGCCCCAGGAGTCGACACACCCTCGCAACTACTGCCGTCGGAATGGATCGTCCACAACGGTGGACACAGCCCGATGTTTGCGTTTGAACCGAGCCAGAGTATGGTGCGGGGGTGGGATCTGGACGCATGCCAATCGTCGTGCCGGTCACGTTCGTAACGGTCTTATACGTGACTCTCCTTGCCGGAGAGACGGTCATAGCTGGAATGCCCCTACGGTTGCTTGGCACTTCCGCGGTGATGGTTGGCTCACTGGCCCTTACTGTCCTCCCGCCCCGGGGGCGGGTCTGGTCTGGCCTGCCCTGGTTCGTCACGTGGGTTGGACTTGTCGCACTGTCGGCATATTGGGCGCCCCTCGACGCCCGCCCGGGCCGCTTCTTGGTTGATTTAGTTTATCTGATGGTCTTAACGGTATGCGCCGCCTGGGTGGCGCCACGGCTTCCCGACAGAGCGATAGCATCGATCTGGGGCCTCACTTGGCTTATAGGCATTCTGTTCGCTTCCGCCGCCCTCACTGGTGTCGGCGGCGATATCGACCTCCAAGGCCGGCGATCCGCGTTCGGCATGGGCCCGAACGTCTTCGTCCGTGTCGTTGGACTCGGTGCAATCGCGGCGGTGGCGCTCGCGTGGGGCGGCCGTAAGTGGGTCATCTGGACCGTGCCCGTGTTCCTGGCAGCCGCAGTCCTCTCCGGCTCACGTGGCGGCACGCTGGCCATTGCCGTCGCCGGCGCCGTCATAATCGCGCTAGGGCTGTCAGGAAGGACTCGCAACGAGCGTCGCAACACGCTTCTAGGTCTTACATTAGTTATTGCCGTCATCTACCTAGTGGTGTGGCCGCGCGTGGAACAATGGGTTGAAGTTCGGTTCGTCGACACCATCGCCTCCGGCTACAGCGCGGGGCGAGACGTGATCCTGTCTCAAGTACTAGAATTGTGGGCGGAAAACTCCCTTATCGGCGTGGGGCTGGATGGATACTGGGGGGAGGCGGGATATCGTTATGGACTTCAGCATCCGCACAATCTGATCTTGCAAACTTTCGCCGAGGCGGGATTACTCGCTGGATTGACACTGCTGGCCCTCCTTCTTGTGGGTCTTCGAAGTGCGTGGTCCCTGCGTGGCGGCCGTCATTCACTTTTCGCGTGCGCTGCTATATTGTTGATAGTCGCATCGATGTTCTCGGGTACATGGTATGACTCACGCTTCATCTGGCTCTTTCTCATTTTTGGGGCAGAGTCATTGAGCCGACGCGTTGTTGACCCTGAGCCAAATGGAGAACTTGGTCCGAACACCGATAACGCTCCACGCCGCCTTGGCCCAAGGTCGCACATCGTGTCGGGTGGTCGCCGCTAAACTCCCGATGATCTGGCTCTTCACAATCCAGGGTCCAGAACTGGACTTGAATTCGCCGGCCTCGAGTAGTGCTCGGGCGATGCATCTGGTCAGGTGGCGAAACCCGAGGGACAGGCCCGTGCAGGGGCAACAGGACGCGGACCGAGCGATCCGGACCCGGCTGCGTTCCCCAGGACGCCCGCAACCGGCCCGTGCGGTGGAGCGGGCATTCTGGCGGCTGATCGCCAAAGGCGTGAGCAGTGACGAGGGCGCTGTCACGGGTGGCATGTCGGCGCCGGTCGGAGCCCGTTGGTTCCGCCACGGTGGCGGTATGCCCCCGCTGAGTTTGACGAATTCACTGGCCGGTACCTCTGGTTGACCGAGCACGAGAAAATCGCCATCCTCACTGCCCAGGACCAGGGGGTGCGCCAGGTCGCCCGCGCCCTGGGACGGCACCCGGGCACGATCTCGCGTGAGCTGCGCCGCGACAGCGCGACCCGGGCCGGGCCGGGCAGCGGCCTATCGGGGCGGCGTCGCGCGGAGGAAGATCGAGCTGGCCACCCCACGGCCCAAGAAGGCCAAGCTTGCTCTGAACGCCCGGCTGCGCGCCTACGTGCAGGAGCGTCTGGCCGGGCTGGTCACCGACGCCCAAGGGCGGCGGATCCCAGGCCCGGACCTGCCATGGAAGTCGCGTCGGCATGAGCGCCGTGCTGACCGACGCTGGAGCGCGGCCTGGTCCCCCGAGCAGATCAGTCACCGGTTGCGGAGCAACTTCCCCGACGATGAGTCCATGCGGGCCAGCCACGAGACCATCTACCAGTCGTTGTACGGCAGGGCCGCGGTGCCCTGCGCCGCGAGCTGATCGCGTGCCTGCGCACCGAGCCAAGGGCAAGAAGTTCCGTCACCGACCAGGTGGTATCTCCGCGCGTCCGGCCGAGGTGGCCGACCGGGCCGTCCCGCGGCATTGGGGAGGCGATCTGATCATCGGCCTAGACAGTCGGCCGCGGCACCCTGGTGGAGCGCACCACCCGATACACGATGCTGCTGCACCTGCCACGGTTGGAGGGCCACTGCGTCGGACCCAGGTCAAGAACGGGCGGCCGCTGGCCGGGCACGGCGCGCTGGCCGTCCGGGACGCCATCGCCGCCAAATCGCCTCCCTGCCGCAGCGCCTGCGCTCCTCACTGACCTGGGACCAGGGCAGCGAGATGGCGCAGCACGCTCAGCTGGCGATCAGCACCGGACTGGACGTGTTCTTCTGCGATCCGCACCCGCCTGGCAGCGGGACGAACGAGAACACCAACGGGCTGCTGCGTCAGTACTTCCCCAAAGGCACCGACCTGGCCCGCTACGACGAGGACGAGCTCCACGCCGACGCCCACACCCTCAACACCCGACCTCGCAGACCCTGGACTGGGCAACCCCCGCGAGCTGCACCGCCGCCTAGCCAGAGGCTTCAAGAACCGGAGCAACTACAGGCTCCGCATGCTCCTGGTCGGCGGAGGACTCAACCATTCCCCCCCACCGCAACTGGGAAGAGCCGGCTTACTTGCCTGGCCTAATAAGAAAGCGAGCGAATATGCCCCACCAAATGACAGCGCTTAGCACATTCGCACTCGCAAGACCCCAGGCCAACCCAAGAATCCCCCCACGGGCAAGAGCGCAAGGCAGACAATTAGGACAAGGAGGCCACTAGCAGTTCGCACAACAACCAACGGCCTAGCTGCGCCAAGATACCTTAGGCCGACCTGCGGCCCCTGTGTTAGCGCGGACCCTACGTATGCAACCACCACAGGGACAACAAGCGACGTTGCCACCGCAAGGGTTTGTTCGTTAATCACCAGCCCTAGTACCGGAACGCACAGCACAAACGCGAAACCCGCCAAGATGGGAACGAGCGCTAATAACGCCGACATTACGGCAAGACGCCGCTTGAGACCATTCACATTATTTTGCTTGGCCAAGTGAGGCAAAGCGCGACTGCGCGCGGCCGAGAAGAAGACGGTAGACAACCCGAGCGCTGTCTGCATGAAACGCAAGCCACCTACAGCCGCTAACCCAGCCACGGGAGTGGCCAGGGCTACTACGAGATTGCGTGTTCCAGTTTCCGCAGCCGCACCATAGGCTAAACTGCCGCCAAACCACCCGTATTGCCGAAACCAATCGACGGAACGTTGCGGCCTAGTTGGACGAAGAACCAACCGGCCCGACTTTCCGATCACCGCCACCGCTGCCCCGAAACCCCATATCAGGAGCAATACTGCGGACGACCTGAGACTGGGCAACGCTACCGCAATAGCGTACCCGGATACTAGAATCCCAGCCCAAAAGGCGTCTAGAATTACGGCTGCCATCGCATCGTGCTGCGCGAACGCGACGCAGCGAGCAAAGGCGTGGAGCGTTACAAATATCACGGTCACCGCGGACGCTAATACCAAGCCTACACTGAAACGCTCTGCCACTACGCCATACACCGCTACCGGCAAGGCCAACGTGATTCCACCCAGGAGCAAAAGCCAGGTCGCGGATTGGGCCGCCTGTACGTCAGACGGGCCAGCAGCGGTCCCCAGAAGCACCTCACCCGTGAAGGCGTTGATCAATGTAGACGCCAGGAGTGCGAGCATTACTACAAGAGAGAAGACACCTAGCTCGTCGGCCTGGAGAAGCGCGCCGCCGGCTAGCACCGCGCCCGCATTTGTCACGCTGGACAGCAACGAAGAGCCAAGCGTGAGCGCATTGTCTCTCTGCGCGAAACGGCGTATAAGTCCGAGCATAATAGCAACTCCAATCCAGATACACGACGAAGGCTTGCAATGAAGCCCAGAAACGCCCCTGCTTGCATGGAGCGGGACTCCGAATCTTTGCGCACGCTGATTCAACGTGCATGGCTCCGGTCCTTCGACTTCGGGTCGGCCTATGCGCGCTGGGAGAAGGAAGGCACGACATCGGCGTACTCCCGCCTGCGTTTGGTATGCCTCACCGCAGTGGCACACTCCCGCAGATTCCCCGTCTTCCCGAAAAACCGCGACTTCTCGTTAAGTAGACGACGCATCGGCCATCTGCCCGCGGCCGACTCTGACGTCTGTGACAGTGTAGCGGCTCCGACCCTCGCGCTGAGTGCTTGGTGGTCCCGCGGGTTGCGGGGTCCTCCTGGGACGCTGGGTATCGACGGTTCACAGACCCGAGCCCTGAATCAGGCGCGCTGGACGGCCCGATCGCTACGGACAGGCTGACTCCTTGACTTGAAGCGTATCGGCTCGATGCGTGTCATTGAGCGGTGAAGATGCAGTTCGACAGAGTCCCGAGGGGTTGCTCTGCCATGACAGTCTCTGATCTCCACCATATGCGCCAGTAGACTCCGGTTGGTCTATGCCAGATCCGTAGCGAGTGTATTGCAATACTATTTGGGACTGCTGCACGGATAGATGACACCTGAGCTGCCTAGTCTTCGGGCTGGGCTGGAAGGATGTTCACCGTGACCAAGCCCTATCCCCAGGAGTTCCGCGACGACGTGGTCCGGGTCGCTCGAAACCGTGAGCCGGGTGTCGGACTGGACCAGATCGCCAAGGACTTCGGGATCCACTTCACCACGCTTTATTCGTGGATGAAGAAGGCCGAGGAGGAGGATGGTGAACGGCCCGGTGGTGCCGCGGTTGCCTCGGCCGAGCTACGCGAGGCCAAGAGGCGGATCCGGTTGTTGGAGCAGGAGAACGAGGTTCTGCGCCGTGCGGCGGCCTACCTGTCCCAGGCCAACCTGCCGGGAAAATGATGTACCCGCTCGTCCGTGAGCTCGCCGGTGACGGGATCCCCGTCACGGTGACGTGCCGGGTGCTCAACCTCGCTCGCCAGCCCTACTACCGGTGGCTGACCAACCCGGTCACCGACACCGAGCTGGCGGCCGCCTACCGCGCCAACGCCCTGTTCGACGCCCACGTCGACGATCCCGAGTTCGGGTACCGGTACCTGGCCGACGAGGCCCGCGACGCCGGCCAGGGCATGTGCGCGCGGACCGCGTGGCGGCTGTGCTCAGCCAACGGCTGGTGGAGCGCGTTCGGGAAGAAGCGCGGCAAGAACGGTAAGAAGCCCGGGCCACCGGTCCACGAGGACCTGGTGCAGCGCGACTTCACCGCGCAGGCCCCCAACCAGCTGTGGCTGGCCGACATCACCGAGCACCGCACAGGCGAGGGCAAGCTCTACCTGTGCGCCATCAAGGACGCCTACTCCAACCGGATCGTGGGCTACTCCATCGACTCCCGGATGAAATCCAGGATCGCTGTTGCCGCGCTCAACAGCGCCGTCGCACGGCGTGGTGAGGTGGTCGGCTGCGTGGTTCACACCGATCGAGGGTCGCAATTTCGTAGCCGGAAGTTCGTGCGTGCGCTGAACGGTCACGGCATGGTCGGATCCATGGGCAAGGTCGGTGCGGCCGGTGACAACGCGGCCATGGAGTCCTTCTTCGCCCTGCTGCAGAAGAACGTTCTGGATCGCCGCACCTGGACCACTCGCCAGGAGCTACGGATCGCGATCGTCACCTGGATCGAGCGCACCTACCACCGCCGCCGACGCCAGGACGCTCTGGGCCGGTTGACCCCCATCGAGTACGAGACCATCATGACCACACCAGCCACCCTGGCTGCGTGACTAACCACTGTCACCTATCCGTGCAGCAGTCCCTTTCTTGGCGCGTGCAACGACACACGCACGAAGGTAGTCGGAGCCGCGACCCCGTAGTGCGGAAGCGTCGTTAGGAGCCGTTGCGGAAGTCTGAGGCGATCGGTGTAATGGGGGCCGGCGACGCCTAGTCTGCGCAGCCGTCAAGGATCGTCGACGTTAGGCTTGGCAGTAAACGGGTGGTTGGGAATGCGACGTGTAGTCGTGGCGGAAGCCGCCGGCCTCGAGCGGTGCTCGGGCGATGTAGTTGGTGAGGTTGCGAAAGCCGAGGCTGAGCCGCCAAGATGCTCGAGTCGACCGTTGACGATTACCTGGAGCGTGGGTGGGTGTGGGCCGCGTCGTTGATGGAGTTGTATGTCGGCGACATGTTACCGGCGCAGAAGTCAGGTGCTGTTTCGGTGTACGCCGAGGAACTGGAAGAGCCGTCCCCGCTGGGCTCGGCTCTCTCCCACTCGGGGCGTCTTGATCTCGTTTGCGCAGGTTGGCCATGAACTCGTCGCGAGAGGCTTGTGACTGCGCTGAGAGATCGGTAGTCGGGGCGCAAAGGTGGGGTTCTGGCGGAGCTTGCTGATGGTCTCGCGTAGCTCGGGGTCGCGGTACGGCAGCGCTCGGGAGACGCCAGCGGCCTGGGTGACGGCGGTGTAGGTGATGGGGGTGCCGTCGCGGTGGAGGCGGCGTAGCGCCTCGGGGCACGGGTGTTCTAGGCGCGCGGCGCCGGGTGGCGGAGGTGAGGTGCTCGCTGGTGGCCCCCCGGGTTTCAACGGTTTCCAAGGCGGTGATGGTCTGGTCGAGGTGGTCGGCGACCTTGCGGTGGTTGTCGGCCAAGCGGACGTTGCCGCGCCCCTTGACCAGGTCGATGAGTTCGCGGGTGTCGTCGCGCTGGCGGCGGTGGATGGGCAAGAAGGTTGGGGTGGTCTGAAGTCGGGCAGGTCAGGCAGGTATTCAGGTGGGGGCACTCCTGCTGCGGCGGGCGGCGCAGTACTCGTTGGGCAGGGTGGCCTGAACGCGGGCGAGGTTGTGCTGGATCCACTCGGCCTCGGCCGGGTGCGTCGGGGGCGAAGGGAACGTTGTGGACCTCTATGTCGACGCGGCGTTGCTGGTAGCCGTCGAAGGCGGCCGGAACGGTGGCGTCGTGGATGGTCGCGTAGCGCGCGGTCATCTGCGGAGAGGCGTGCCGGAGCATCTTCTGCACCACGTGCTGGGGCACACCGGCGTTGATCAGCCGGGTGCCCGGGGTGTGCCGCTATTGGTGCGCGGTGACGCGCGCGGGCCAACCGGTCTCGTCGTGCAGGCCAATGTCGTGCTCCCATTCAACCAGGCGCCCTCGAGGGTGCCTCCTCTGAACGGCCGGGTCCCGTCGGGGTTGGCGACCGGTGAGGGAAACGGCAGGTGAAGCCGCCGCCGGGCCACCGATCGTGCATGTGGTCCTGCCGGGCGCGGATCGCCTCGACAGCTCGCTGCGAAGCGGCACGAGCTGCTCGGTGGACATCTTGGTGTAGTACTTCAGGCACGGCCAGCCGGCGCTGTCGACGATGATGGGGTTGAACTCCAGATGCAGCTCCCGAGCGCGCAGCCCGGCCTCCTGGAGAACCACGAGCAGGTGCACTGTGGTCTGATCAGGCAGCTGGGCGAGGTTGTCGGGGTCTTCGAGGTGGCCCATGACAAACTCGGGGATGAAGCGGGGCAGGGGCCTGGACCGGGGGCGGCGGGTCGTCGAGGAAGAACGCGGCCTCAGCCGCAGGCCCAACCGGGTATGATGACGTCGTTTGCCCATCGCCTGCACCTCAGGACCCACGTGAAACTATCTGACTACTTACACATCGTCCAGCGCAGTTGGCGTCTGGTCGCAACTACTACTCTTGTTGCTCTCCTGCTGGGGGCAACGCTGACTGCTCTTACGACGCGCCAATACCGTGCCGAGGCGGAGTTGTTCGTCTCGACTGCTGGAGGAGACACTGTGACTGACCTAGTGCAAGGTGGGTCTTTCACGCAGCGTCAGGTGGCTACGTACGCGGACATTGTGACCACGCCGATAGTGCTTGATCCAGTGATCGAACAACTGGGACTGGACACTTCATCGAGGGCCTTGGCAAGCCAGGTCAGCGCTACTGTCCCACCTAATACAGTGCTGATCCAGATCACCGTTACCGATGCTAACCCCGGCGCTGCAGCGAATCTCGCAAACGCCGTGGCTGGACAATTCGCGGATACTATACAGGATCTTGAGCGAACTGGAACGGGGGAAAGTCCAGTAAGCGCCAGCATCGTCAGGCCGGCTACTGCCTCGAATGACCCGGCAAGCCCTAATGTAGTTCAGAACCTATCGCTATCTTTGACGCTGGGCCTGTTGCTTGGGCTGGGCTTATCCGCATTGCGTCACGTTATCGACACCCGCGTACGCGGGGAGGAGGATGTCCGCCGCGTCAGCGACGCGCCTACGCTGGGCGCTGTTCACTATGACAAAGATGCTGCAAAGCACCCTTTGGTGGTGCATCTGGACCCACACAGCAGTCGGTCAGAGGCATTCCGAGCGTTGCGCACCAACCTGCTCTATCTTGACCCAGATCACCAGCCCCGTACCCTCCTCGTAACTTCAACAATCCCGGGTGAAGGCAAGAGCACCTCGACAGCCAACCTGGCCCTGACGTTGGCAGCCACCGGTTCCACTGTATGCCTCATCGAGGGGGACCTGCGTCGGCCTCGGTTGCTTGAGTACATGGGTCTGGTCAGTTCCGTGGGCCTGACCGATGTGCTGGTCGGCAGGGCAGAGCTAGAGGATGTTCTACAGGACTTCGGCGATGGCCTGAGGGTCTTAGGATGTGGCCCTATCCCGCCCAACCCCAGCGAGTTGCTTGGCTCAGACGCTATGAGGCGGCTCCTAGATCGCTTGAGCGGCAAGTTCGACTACGTCGTTATCGACGCCCCTCCTCTGCTTGCGGTCACTGACGCGGCTGTTCTTTCCACGCTTGTGGACGGCACCATCGTCGTGGTGGGTACCGGCTTGGTACGGCGCGAGCAGTTAGAACGCGCTCTGGGCCACCTGAATCGGGTGGAGAGTAGGGTGCTCGGAACAGTCCTGAACCGAGTCCCAATTAAGGGCCCTGATGCTTACAGCTACTCCTACGAGGCGTACGCGCCCCAGCTCCCGGGCGCTCCGAAGGGTCAGCGCAAGCACGTTGGCCGCGCCAAGTTCCGCAGCGGAAGCGACTGACCTGTGGCCCTTTCCGGTCGCTCGCAGAACGGCCTGCTGAGTACTCTCGCTGTTCTTGCGGTAGGCGCGTCGGGTTATGCCGTTTGGGTGGTCAGCCAGCCTCACCCCTCGCTAAAGGATGGTGGTGGCCCGCCACCCGTTGTGACCGCGCCGCCGGTGGTGGCCCATGGCGAAGACGATGTGGCGGTCACGACCTCGCCCTTGGAGGGAGCCGATGACGAGCAGGTCACTGAATCGGCATCACCGGTGGAGGAGGACATGACAGGGCCTGAGCCGGTGGCACTCACGACGCAGGACTGGCTGGACGCGCTGGCCGGGAACGGTGTTTCTCTGCAGGTCATCGGTGACGGCTACAGCAACATGGACTGGCAATGGCTGCAGCAGTGGGCCGGGATCCTCGCCCAGCAGCGGCCCGTCGGCATTCGCCACTGGGGCGAAGCCGAGGACATGACCTACAACCTGCCTATCGTCTTGTCCGGCGGTGACGGGCCTGCACTGACGGTCTGGAGCGCGAGCCGGACTGAGAGCACGATCGCGGATGCGCGGGAACGCCTGGACCGCTTCCAGGGCGAGGCCAACGATCCAAACGCCGTGCTCATCAGCCTGGGCCAGGCCAGCGAAGGCGAGGACGTAGCCGCCGAGATGGACGCCCTGCTGGACGAGCTCCCCGACGTCCCGGTCCTGTTGACCATCGCTCCTGAGGGGCTTTACAGCCCGGGGGTCGGGGACGACCTCTCGAGCTGGGCTGAGGAGAACTCCGCGCGGGTGGCGCTCATCGACCTCCGGGACACGGGCATCATCGACCCCTCCGCCGAAGAGTGGGCTCTCACCTTCCACACCACGCTGACGGACAGTGCGGAGCAGGAAGGCTGACCCGGGCGGCTGATCACGGCTGACTATCCTGGGGCCATGGCCTCTATCCTCACCGTCTGCACCGGCAACGTCTGCCGGTCCCCCCTCATCGAGCGGCTGCTGCAGCGGCGCCTGGACGAGGCCTACGGGCCCGGGGTGGTGCAAGTGCACTCCGCAGGGACAGGCGCGTTGGTCGACGCGGCGATGGACGAGCAGTCGGCGCGCATTCTGACTGACCTCGGTGGCGACCACGCCGGTTTCCTCTCCCGCTGGCTGGAGCCGCAGATGGTCGCCGACGCTGACCTGATCCTGACGGCGACCAGGGAGCACCGGCATACCGCCATGCAGCACGCCCCGCGTGCGCTACGCCGCAGCTTCACCGTCCGTGAGCTGGCGCACCTAGTGCAGGGCCTCGACCCCGTGGAACTACCCACCGACCCCCAAGGTCGGATCGAAGCCGTGACGAGGTGTGCCGCAGCGAACCGCGGGAACGTGGCTGGGCTGGACCCGGCGGAGCTGGACATCGTCGACCCGTACCGCCAACCCGCCGAGGCCTACGAAGAGATGCGCCGGCAGCTCGTGCCGGCGATCGATGCGATCACGCGCGTACTAACTCCATGACGGCACCGAAGCCGAGCGTCATGGTTGTTCACGGGCCCCGACCTTAGGCGCTGTCTACGGGAGCCGGCCTGAGGCGATCAAACTAGCGCCGGTCATTAAGGCACTGGAGGCCAGCCCCGGCCTCGATTCAGTCACGGTCGTCACCGGGCAGCCTCGGGAGATGCTGGACCAGGTCAACGGGATCTTCGGCATCGTGCCCGACCACGACCTTGACGTCTTCGCTCATGGTCAGGGCCTCAACACGCTCATGGTGAAGGTCCTCGACCGGATTGATCCCATCCTGGAGCGGGAAGCGCCCGACGCGCTGCTCGTGCAGGGTGACACCTCCACGGGTCCCCCTTGCCGGAGGAGGCCAACCGCAAGATCACCACCCAGGTCACCACCCTGCACCTGGCCCCCACCCCCACCTCCAAGGCCAACCTGCTGCGCGAGGCGCTACCGGAGAGCACCATCGCGGTGACGGGGAACACCGTCATCGACGCGCTCCTACGCGCCGTCGACCAGGACACCTCAATCTCGGACCAGCGGCTCGCGCAGACGGTGGCCGCGGGTGGGCGGATTCTCCTGGTGACCAGCCACAGCCGGGAGAACTGGGGCGGGGGCCATGGAGGGTGTCGGCAGGGCTCTTCGACGGCTCGCGGCAGCATACCCCGACCTGACGGTCGTCCTGCCCGCCCACCGCAACCCGATCGTGCGCGAGGCCCGTTTTGCCGGCCCTGGAGGGCCTGGCCAACGTCATCGTGACCGAGCCACTGGCCTACGGCGAGTTCACCCGCGTCATGGCCGCTGCCACGGTCGTCCTCACAGACTCCGGCGGGGTCCAGGAGGAGGCTCCCTCGCTGGGCAAGCCGGTGCTGGTGATGCGGGAGAACACCGAGCGTCCGGAGGCCGTGGAGGCCGGGACGGTGCGGCTCATTGGAACGACGAGGACCGGATCGTCCGGGAGGTCTCGACCCTCCTCGATGACCCGGAGGCCTACGAGGCCATGGCCAACGCCGTCAACCCCTACGGGGACGGCCGGGCGGCCGAGCGTAGCGTCGCCGCCGTTGAGGCCCTCCTGCTGGGTGGCGAGCGGCTGCCGGGGCAACCTGGCCACACCCCTCGCCGTCAACTACTTCCGGGTGACGCCGCGGGTGTCAATGACCCGGTGCCCCTCGGGCACCTGGGTGGCGAGGTTGCGGAACTCCCTGTGGTCGACCAGCAGCACCGTGAGGGTGGCCTGCTCCACCGCCTCGGCATAGGTGCTGACCAGGGTGACGTGCTCGTGGCCGGCCAGGCTGGCGGGGAGGGCCGCGATGTTGGGCTCCACCACCAGCAGCCGGGTCTGCGGGAGCCGGGTGGCCAGCTGCTCGGCAATGTGCAGGGCCGGGGACTCGCGCAGGTCGTCGATGTCGGGCTTGAAGGCCAGTCCCAGGACGGCTACGGCGTCGGTCGGCTCGGACTGGACGTGCTCGAGGACCTGGTTGATCACATACTCCGGCTTGGCGTCGTTGACCTCTCGCGCCGTGCGGATCAGCCGGGCCTGCTCGGGGGCGGCGGAGACGATGAACCATGGGTCGACCGCGATGCAGTGTCCCCCGACGCCTGGGCCGGGCTGAAGGATGTTGACCCGGGGGTGCTTGTTGGCTAGCTCGATGAGCTCGAAGACGTCGATGCCGAGACGCTCGGCGATGATCGACAGCTCGTTGGCGAAGGCGATGTTGACGTCGCGGAACGAGTTCTCGGTGAGCTTGGCCATCTCCGCGGTGATGGCGTCGGTGAGGAAGATCTCGCCCTGGCAGAAGGTGGCGTAGAGCTCCTTGGCCCGGGCGGCGGCGCGGTCGGTGAGGCCGCCGACGATCCGGTCGTTCTCCACCAGCTCGATCATCACCCGGCCGGGCAGCACCCGCTCGGGGCAGTGGGCCACGTCGATGTTGGCCTCGGAGCCTGCGTCGTTGGTGGTCAGCTCGGGCCGGGCTGCAGTGATGCGGTCGGCCAAGTGCTGGGTGGTGCCGGGTGGGGAGGTGGACTCCAGGATGATCAGCTCACCGCCCTGCAGGTGGGGGATGAGGCCGTCGGCCGCGGCATCGATGTAGGACAGGTCCGCGTGGTGGCCGTCCTTGAAGGGCGTGGGCACGGCGATGATGTAGATGTCCGCCTGCGGGGTCTCCGCCTGCGCGCTCAGGTGGCCCTGGCTGACGGCGCCGGCGACGTGGGTGCCGAGATCGGGCTCGACGAACGGAACCTGCCCCCGATTGACCGCCTCCACGTGCCTGGGGTTGACATCAACCCCGGTCACCTGGTGTTGGTGGCTGGCCAGGATGGCCGCCGTGGGCAGACCGATGTAGCCCAGACCGATAACCGCGACGCGCTGCGACATGACACCTACTAGCTCGGGACCGGAGACGCCACGACTATAGCGGGCACCGGCTCAGGGGCCCACGCGATGGGCCACTCAGCCCGCAACCCTTGCTAGTCACTCCCCACATCCCCAGCATCCTTGAGGTGGGCCGTGAACTTCTCCTGTTCGTGGTCCGGCAGGTCGCGCGCGGACCGTGTCCTTCAGCAATGGGGTGATGGCTGGGGAGTCGACCCCGACCTGCTGGGCGGTCGCTTGGGGCCGAAGGGGTCGTTGTAGGGGGCACGGCGTAGCCCACCGGGTTCTTGTACGGCACCAGCAGCATCTTGGGGATCTTCATCCTCGGGATTACCACCTACGCGCTGTGCTGTCCATCGCCTGGAACGTAAAGGGACTGTCTAACAGATAGCTGTCATTCAGCAACGACGCCTTCGAGCGACGGGATTGGCTCGAACGCCCGCGGCCAGTCCTCCTCCACCCCCAACAGAGACCGATCAGGGGTCCTCCAGTCGTTGACCATCACGGCGTGGTAGTAGTTGACGGTCCCGACTGGAAGAAGCAGAAGGTCATTTCGCGAGCCTTCTCCGAAACCCTTGCGGCCAATCTTCCCGCTCGGCTAACGTCCGCTCGTGGCCACGCAGGGAGTCTGGGGCAGATGGAGCCCGAGTCAGCGATGGAGCATCGCAATCGTCGCGCTGCTCGTCGTCGTAAACGGGCTGATCCTCTTCGGCCTCTTGCGCTCCGGAACCGACCCCGCCCCCAATGCGGTTGCTGACCCCGCGCCGGCCACGGCGACCGGCGAGGACACGGCCGACGAGTCAGCTGCCCCCACAGTTGACGCCCCCGACGACAGCACCTCCACCGCTACGGCTACCGCCGCCGCGCCCACGAATGACGCGCAGGACTGTGTCTCCATCACGGTCTGGACCGCCCCGCACCTCGAGCCCGCGGTGCAGGCCGCCGCCGAGCGGGTGACCGACGGCTGCTTCCGCTACGCGGTGGCCCCGCACGCCGACGCATCGGCCCAGGCCGCGCTGCGCGGCGGTGAAAGGCCAGACGTGTGGATCCCCGGCTCGGCCGCCTGGCCGGGGCTCGTCGCGCAGGACGGGGTCCAGCTGCAGGTCGGTGAGACCATCGCCTCGTCCCCGGTCCTGCTCGCCGGGGCGCCACCAGTGATCAGCGCCTTGGAACAGATGGGCATCGGACCGGAGACCAGCTGGGCACAGGTCGTGCAGCAGGTCCAGGAGAGCAGAGCGGCCGGGGAGCAGGCACCCTTCGAGATGCGCATCGGTGACCCGCGGTCCGACGCGGCGACGATGTCCCTGCTGTCGACCACGGGGAGCCAGACCGGCGGCTGGACCGAGCAGGACAGCCCGCAGCGGGGGATGCTAGTGCTGCTGGCGCACACGTCGATCCCGGACGACCCGTTGACGGCGCTCGTGGCCGACCCGACCACGGTGGTCCCGGCCACCGAGCGTCAGCTGGGTGCTGCCCAGGAAGCCGGCCGCGAGGTGGCGGGACTGGCCCTGGCGGACGGGCTCGGTCAGGTGCAGATCCCGTTCGTCCGGGTGGGCGACGGCTCGGAGGAGGGCGTCGACGCGCTGGAGGAGCAGCTCACATCGTCGGACGCGGCCGCGGACCTGCAGGAGCTGTGGCTGCGGCCTGGCACCTCAGGGCCGGCACCTGAGGTGGAAGGGGTGCCCGACGACGTCCCGGCCACCGCTACCGAGGTCGACCCAGCGACCGTGCCGCTGACGGCCCAGACGTGGGCGGCCATCTCCCGGCAGTCGCGCATCCTGACAGCCATTGACATCTCGCTGTCGATGACCGAGGAAGTCGGTGACACCACCCGGGTGGACCTGACCCGCGAGGCGGCCCAGGCGGCCCTGCAGACCATTCCCCCACGGACCGCGGTCGGGGTCTGGTACTTCGCCACCGCACTTGAGGGCACGCAGGACTGGACCGAGGTCGCCCCGCTGCGGCCGCTGGGCGAGCGGGTCGACGGCGGCACGCAGCGGGAGCTGCTGATGTCCGTGACCGACGAGCTCGGGGTGGACACGCTCACCGGCGACACTGGACTCCACGACACGCTGTGGGCGGCCTACCAGAAGATGCAGGAGGAGTGGACGCCCGAGGCGGTGAGCTCCGTGCTGCTCCTCACCGACGGCAAGAACAACGACACCACCGGGGGCCTGACCGCGGACGAGGTCGTCGAGCTGCTGTCCGCGGCGCACGCAGCCGGGGACCGCCCGGTCACCGTCGTCCTGATCGGGATGGGGCCGGAGGTGAACGAAGCCGCCCTGGACCGGTTGGCGTCCGCAGCCGGTGGTGTGTCCATCGTGCTGCGCGACCCGCGTGACCTGCCTCAGGTCTTCGTCGAGGTCGTTGCCCAGCGCACCAGCAGCGCGACGCCGTAGCCCGTGATTCCGACCGCGCCGGAGGCGATGACGTCACTTACCCGGTGATGGGGAAGGGCCACCATGAGGTAGCCCATCACTGTCGCCGCGACCACCCCTGCCAGGAGCACGGGGAGGCGGAGCGACTGCGGGGCCAGGACCAGGAGCGCCACGACCACGGCGATCACGGCCGCGGTGTGCCCGCTCGGCAAGGTGTTCGGCAGCGGCCACGAGACAGCCAGCTCCGGGCGGGGTAGCACCGCCTTGAGCACCTGCGGGGTGATCAAGCACACTGCCACGCCGGCGCTCGCGGCCAGCGCCGCACGCCACCCGCGGGTGAATAGTCCAGCGACGACCACCAGGGCCACGACAGAGACCATCGTCATCGGCCCGATCAGGTGCACCACTTCAAGGAGAAGGGGAGCGACATCTTCGCCGGCTCGGACCCTCGCAGTGAGCGCGTCGTCCACCCGCTGCCCCGTGGTCGTCCAGACCGCGGCCAGGTAGATGCCCAGCAGCCCGAGGACGCCGCTGACGACATACCCCCACCCGATCCGCACCGGGTGCCCTACCTGGACGGGGAACCCACCCGTTCCGCGATCATGGCCCCGATGGGCAGCGCGGAGGTGGCGGCCGGGGAGGGTGCGTTGAGGACGTGCACCATCCGGTCTGTGTTGATGACCAGGAAGTCCTCGACCATGCTGCCGTCCGCACGGATCGCCTGCGCCCGGATGCCAGCCTCTTCCGGGCCGAGATCGTCCAGGGTCAGGCTGGGGCAGTACTTGCGCACCAGGGCCAGGTAACCCGGGCGGTAGAGCGAGTTCCACTGCTCGACCAGACCGCTGCGCACATGCCCCTTCACGAAGCGCCAGAAGCCCGGGAAGCGCACGATGTCGGCGGCGTCCTGCGGGTTGACCGACAGCTTGGGATAACCCTCACGCGACAGGCCCAGCACGGCGTTGGGTCCGACGGTGATGCCGCCGTCCATCATCAGGGTCAGGTGCACGCCCAGGAAGGGCAGCGCAGGGTCCGGCACGGGGTAGATCAGCGTGCTCACGATGCCGTTGCGCGAGGGAGGGAGCCGGTAGTACTCCCCCCGGAAGGGGACTATCCGCACATCGCTGTCGATGCCGGCCAGCCGGGCGAGCCGGTCGGCCTGGATGCCGGCGCACACCACCAGCGTGCGACCGTAGACCGGGCCGTCGGGCTCACCCCCTGGGCTGGCGACGTCGATCCGCACCTCGCTGAGAGACTCGGTGATGGCGGTGACCCGCGTGCCCAGTTGGACCTGCCCACCCAGCCGCGCGATCTCCCGGGCCATCGCCTGACAGACTTGCGTGTAGTCCACGATCCCGGTGCCGGGCGACCAGAGGGCGCCGACGCCGGTGATGTGCGGCTCACGACGATGCAGCTCGGCGGCGTCCACCCGCTCCAGCGCCAGACCGTTGGCGGTGGCTCGCTCGTAGAGCGCGTCCATGCGGGCCAGCTCAGCGTCGTCGGTGGCCACGATCAGCTTGCCGACGGTGCGGTACGGCACGTCATGCTCGTCGCAGAACTCCTGCGTGGCCCGGGCGCCCGCGGTGCACAGCCGCGCCTTGAGCGAACCAGGCGTGTAGTAGACGCCGGCGTGGATCACTCCGCTGTTGTGCCCCGTCTGGTGCCGGCCCAGCGACTGCTCCTTCTCCACGACCAGCACGTCGAGCCCGGGCCGCTGCTGCAGCAGCGTCATGGCCGTCGAGAGCCCGACGATGCCACCGCCGATCACCACGACGTCGTGCGCCGACGCGACGCTCACCGAGACGCCTGCTCGAAGAGCGCGTCCACCTCGGCGCGCAGCCGGTCGGCGAGCCTGCCCTCCGGGACGGTCACGTCCGCATACCCGATCACCTCGTCCTGGGCGACGTCGCGCGTCAGGACGCACCCCTCCGCCAGGCCGACCGGCAGCAGCCGCTCCTGCTGCACGGTGCTGGCCCGCTCGCACTCGCCGTAGTAGGTGTAGCCACCCAGCGCGTCCAGGGTCTCCCCCGCCTTCAGGTCCCGCTTGGCCACGGTCACGACGTCGACGTGCGGCGGACCCGGCAGCGGCTTGATCGTCGCGTCCCCGAGCAGGGCAGCGCGCGCGACGGTGTTCGGCACCTCGAAGTGGCACAGGTGGTATGGGGTGTAGAAGCTGTACAGCGGCCCCTCCCCCAGCTTGTAGAGGTTGAGGTAGTGCCGCTGCGCCGGGTCGTCGTGCTCGGCGAGGACGTAGACCCCGGGCCCGGGCTGGGCGCCGACGACGTAGTCGACCGCGCCGCCGAGCTCGCGCAGCTCATCCACGTCATACATCTGGGTCAGCTCGTCCACATGACCACGGTGGTCGCGCTGCAGCAGACCGCGACGGTGGACGGAGAAGCCCGCCGCGTTGGCGACCAGCGCCTGCTCCACCGACACCTTGGTGCCGTCGGCGAAGCTGGTCACCATGTGCGGGTCCTGGCCCCACTTGCGGGCAAACCCCTCCTGGGTGGTGGGGGTGCGGTAGGGGTCCTGCAGGCCCTTGATGTTGCCGGCCACCAGGGGGCGCAGACCTAGCCCGCGGACGAACCGGATGAGGTTCATCTGCACGCCGGGCTGGTCGCCGTCGCATCCCGTGTAGACCAGCCCGGCCGCCTCGAACCGGGGGTTCAGGGCGGCGCCGATGGTCGCGTCGACCTCGGCGTTCAGCAGGACCAGGTGCTTGCCGCCCTCGAGCGTCGCGAGCGCCAGGTGCGCGCCAAACTCCACGGCACCGGTGCAGTCCACGACCACGTCCACCGAGTCGGCCCGGGTGAGCGCCTCGATGCTGGTGGTGATCCCGACGTTGCCTGCCGCGACTGCCTCGTCGACCTGCCGCGGCTCGTCGGCCCGCACCAGCTGGTCCTCGCGGAGGCCGGCCTTGGCCAGGGAGGCGAGCGCCTGCTCCGGGCGGCGCGCGTAGACCGCGGCGATCTCCATCCCCGGGACGGTGTTGACGATGTGGTTCATCAGCCCGGTCGCCATGAAGCCGGAGCCGGCGAGGCCGACCCGCACCGGAGCGCCCTCATCCGCGCGGCGGGCGAGCAGAGTGTCGGTGATGATCACGCGATCGGCTTCCCGTCCCAGTCGGGCCAGCTGCGGTCCTTCTCCGAGATGACCGTCACCTCGTGCGGCCACTGCAGGCCGAAGGCCGGGTCGTCGTAGCGCTGGCCACGCTCCCCCTCGGGGGCGTAAGGGCCGGAGACCTGGTAAAGGACCTCGGTGTCGTCGCCGAGGGTCTGATAACCGTGCGCGACATAGGGCGGGACCCACAGAGCGCGCCGGTTGTCGGCGCTCAACTCGACCATGGCCTGCCTGCCGAAGGTGGGGCTGTCCTCCCGAAGATCCAGGGCCACGTCGATGATCGCCCCGCGGATGCAACGCACCAGCTTGCCCTCGGCGTGGGGCGGGATCTGGCGATGCATGCCGCGGAGTGTGCCTGCCTTGTGGTTGAACGAGAGGTTGGCCTGCACGACCTGGGTGTCCAGGCCGTGGGCGGCGAACTCGTCGGTGCAGAAGGCGCGGGCGAAGAAGCCGCGGTGGTCTGCACGCTGCTCCAGCTCGACGATCATGCAGCCGTCGACCTCGGTGGGAATGAACTTCATACTGCCGGTTCCTTCCAGAACAGTGAGCCGTCCACCTGACCGGTGTCGAGGAGGTGCTGGATCTGCTTGAGCCTAGTGTGCCCACGACCGTAGAAGGTCTCGCGGTCCAGGTCGATGAGCTCGAAGACCTGGTGCAGCTGGCGGGCGCCGCGGGCCAGGTCCCAGTCGCAGGAGAAGCCCAGCTCGTCGTGGATCTTGTCGAAGTTGACCCGGTAGGACCGGTTGTCCTGCCCGGGGGGCCCGAAGGTCAACGCACAGTCTGGAAACTCCGCCGCGACCGTCTCGGCGATCTGCCGGACGGTGTAGTTGTTGTCGTTGGACCCGACGTTGAAGACGCCGTCGTGCACAGTGTCGACGTCCGCGGTCAGCACGGTCCGGATCGCCTTGGCGATGTCCAGGGCGTGGACCATGGGCCGCCATGGGGTGCCGTCCGAGGTCATTGCGATGTTCTTCTCCACCCACGCCAGCCCGCACAGGTTGTTGAGCACGATGTCGAAGCGCTGCCGCGGGGAGGCGCCGAAGGCCGTCGCGTTGCGCAGCGACGTGGGGTGGAAGTGGTCGTCGGCCAGCTCGTGCAGGTCGTTCTCGGTGAGGGCCTTGCACTCGGCGTAGGCCGTCTGCGGGTCGATCGGGGACGTCTCGTCGACCCAGCCGTCAGCCACGCCATAGACCGAGCAGCTGCTCATGTAGACGAACCGGGAGACACCGGCTTCCTTGGCCGTCTGCGCCACGTGCGCCGAGCCTCTGTGGTTGATGTCGAAGGTGATGGGCCCCACGAGGTCTCCGGTGGGGTCGTTCGACAGCTCTGCCATGGCCACCACCGCGTCGACACCTTCCAGGTCGTCCGGGGTGAGGTCGCGCATGTCCTTGTCCAGGGTGAACGGGGTGCTGGGGACCCCGTTGTAGAGCCAGCCGTTTCGGTAGAAACCGGTGTCGAGGCCGATCACCTCATGCCCGTCAGCCCGGAGGGCCGGTGCCAGCAGGCATCCCAGGTAGCCGTCTGTCCCGGTGACCAGGATCTTCATACTCACCACACCTTCCAGGGCGCCTTGCCAGACGCCCAGAGTCCTTCGAGCAGGTTCTTGTCACGCAGGGTGTCCATCGGCTGCCAGAAGCCGGTGTGCTTGTAGGCACTCAACTGTCCCGCCTGCGCGATGGCTCGGAGGGGCCCCTGCTCCCAGACCGTGTCATCGCCGTCGATGAAGTCGATGACCCCAGGCTCCAGGACGAAATAACCGCCGTTGATCCAGGCGCCATCGCCGTCTGGCTTCTCCTGAAACTGGCTGACCTCGGTCTCGTCGGCGCCCAGAACGAGCGCGCCGAACCGGCCCGGTGGCTGCACCGCGAGCATGGTGGCGAGCATCCCGGCCTCGCGGTGGAAGGCAATCTCCGCGGTGAGGTCGACGTCGCAGACCCCGTCACCGTAGGTCAAGCAGAAGGTCTCCTGCCCAATGTGGTCACGGACCCTGGCCAGCCGACCTCCGGTCATGGTCTCAGCACCGGTGTCCACCAGGGTGACCCGCCACGGCTCCATGTGGGGGGTGTGCACCGTGATCTCATCCTTGGCCAGGTCAATGGTCAGGTCGGACATCCGGCGCCGGTAGTTGACGAACCAGTCCTTGATGACGGTCCCCTTGTAACCGCAGCACACGATGAAGTCCTCGATGCCGTGCGCGGCATACGTCTTCATGATGTGCCAGAGGATCGGGAGGCCGCCGATCTCCACCATGGGTTTGGGCCTGAGTGCGGTCTCTTCGCTGAGACGCGTGCCTAACCCGCCGGCCAGTATTACTGCTTTCATGCGCCATCCTTGCGCTCGGGAGCACCCCGCTCCCCGGGGGTGCTGTCACGTGTGCGGAGCATAGCGCGCCATGGACTCCTGCGGCGGATCCCCGCAGAATTCCGGCGGTTGCCGGGAGCGCCCCGCACGTGGTAGTTGCTGGAAGCGCCTCGCACATGGATGATGGGCGAGGCGCCGTCCAGCACGCGGATCGCCGCTCAGTGTCTGCGAGACGATCGTAATGAAGGAATAGCCATGGCCCGCCGCAAAGCCCTGCTCGTGGCCGAGAGCGGCGGTCACCTCGACCAGCTCGTCCGGATCGCGCCGCGTCTTCGACCACAGTTCGACTCCCTGATCTTCGTCACCTCGGAGACTGACCAATCTAGAAGCCTTCTCGCGGGACACGACGTCCGTTTCGTCCCTCGGGTCCCACCCCGTGCTGGGCGCTCGGCAGCCCGTGCACTGTTCCCAGCGGTACGACTCATGCGAGGCGAACGGGTCACGGACGTCATCTCCACCGGCTCCGCGGTTGCCGTTCCGTTCTTGCTGGGTGCGCGGCTGTCCGGGTTGGAGGCGCACTACATCGAAAGCGCCGCCCGGACCGATGGCCCCAGCCTCACCGGCCGCATCGTCCGACGCTTCCCGAGGGTGCGTCTCTACACGCAGTACTCTCGCTGGGCTGACGAGGTGTGGTCCTACCGTGGGTCGGTCTTCGACGGTTTTACTGCTCGCCCATCGGGCCGGGAGCAGGCGCCACCTAGACGCGTCGTGGTGACCTTGGGAACGTTGAATCAGTACCCCTTCGACCGCGCCGTTCAGGCGGTCCGTCGGGTGCTGGAGCAACTCGGGGAGACGAATGTCGATGTGTTGTGGCAGATCGGTATGGCGCAGGCGGAAGCTCTGCCGGGAGAGGTCTGTTCGACGGTTTCCGCCGAGCGGTTGCGGGTCGCGATCGCGCAGGCGGACCTGGTGATCGCTCATGCAGGCACGGGGTCTGCCCTGCAGATCCTCGACGCGGGCCGCGTCCCACTGTTCCTCCCCCGGTCCAGCGCCAAGGGCGAGCATGTCGACGACCACCAGTTGCTCATCGCCGACGAGCTGAGCGCACGAGGACTGGCCGTGACGGCCGACCCCGACGACCTCCGCCCGGAGCATGTGTGGGAGGCACTCTCCCGGCGCGTCGAGCGCGGCTCTGCCGCTGAGTTCACACTGAAAACCGGAGAAAGTTGAGGGTCGCCTAATGTCTCGCGTTTCGGTCATCGTGCCTACCTACCGACGCCCACACTTCCTCGTCAACGCTCTCGCCTCACTGAAATCTCAGAGCATGACGGACTTCGAGGTGCTGGTCTGCGACAACGGCGCGGAGGCGGCCACCGAGGACGTGGTGCGTTCCTTGGACGACGAGAGGTTTCGCTACATCCCTCGTCCCCAGAACGTGGGAATGCTGCGAAACGCCCTGCTCGGATTCGCCGACGCCCGGTCGCCGTTGGTGATGAAGCTGGACGACGACGACGCCCTGATGCCCGATGCACTCGAACGCCTGACCCGGCCTTTCGATCAAGAGCCCGAGATCAGGCTGAGCTTCGGCGGCGTTCAACTTGTGGATGAAAACGACGCTCCCCTGCAGGAGCGGACGCAGTGGTTGGATCGCACCAGCGGCCGTGCGTTCTTCCAGGAGGGGCGTCTGACCGGGGCCACCGGCATCGTGGCTCGTGGGGGCGTCCAGCTCGCCGGCGCAGTGGTGCGGGCCGACCTGGTCGACTGGGCATCGGTCCCTGCCGAGGTGGGGACCGCCTACGACTTCCATCTTGCCCTAACTGCAGCAGAGAATGATCGGCCGCTGTGGTTCACCAAGGCTCCGGTGGTGCGTTACCGGCTTCACCCGGACGCCGACACGAACACCCACTCCGCGGCGCAGGCGAGGGCCACCGTCTTCGTGCTGGAGCAGGCGCTCGGGTCCGGGCGCCACCAAGACACGTCTGCACTGCAACGCCGCCTGGGGCAGGCCACCTTGGCTGCGGGCCGAGCCCTGCTGCACGACGGAGACTTCCGGTCGGCCAGGCCCTTCCTGCACCGATCCTTCCGGTTGCAGCCAGGCCTGACCGCGGCTCGGCTCGCGGTGACGTCTCATCTGCCGTCGGCATTGCTGCGCCGACTCGTGTCGGCCCGACAGTCAAATTTACCGGCGGCGTAACAGGAGCCCGGCCACGGCGGCACCTGCTGCGACGAGCAGGCCGACCAGCACTGCCGCCCAAGGGATCGCCGCCTCCTGCTCTTCTGCTTCGGAGGTCGTCTCCGGTGGTGCAGCTGCAGTCGTCTCCGGTGAAGCAGCTGCAGTCGTGGGGCTGACGTCCTCACCCGCCGATGTGACCTCGTCCCGATCCGCGTCAGGGTCTGACTCGGGGTCCACGGCTATCGGCTCCTCCGGAGGCCACGGCAGATCCTGGCCGTAGTCGACCGGCAGCGCGACCAGCTGATCCAGGGGGAACGGGTCCTCGCCCCTCGCCGGGTCACCGGCCATCTCCTCGACGCTGTACCGGCCCCGGAAAATCTCCTCATAACGGACGTCGAGGAGGCCTGAGGCGTGCTCCCCGGCAAACGCCAGGGCACCGGAGGTGTCGGTGATGATGATGCCGTAGTCCTGAGCCGCTTGGGCGACGGTCCGTGCCGAGGGCGAGAGGTTGAGCGAGTCCAGGTCGAAATCTGCCGGCAGCCGCAGCATCTGTCCCATGGCGAGCTCGGTCCCGTCCTCCCGCCCGTCGGTCCGCACCGCCGGCCACGAGATGACGCCCCTCTTCACCTTCGGGATACCCAGTCCGACGACGTGGTTGATGGAACCGTCCAGCAGCTCTTGCTGCCGAATCGTGTACCCCCACATGGCCAACCCACCCGCCGCGGCGCCATAGGGCACCGGGAACGAACCCTGCGACCGGCTCGCGTCCTCGATCATCCCGCCCCAACACGCCTCCCAGGCGCCGTCCGGCGCCTGCCGCGCCTGCCACAGCTCCACGAGCTGACCGGTGTCGACGTTGTAGATGGAGACATTGCCGTCAGTGGTGTCGTCCGGCTCGAACGCAGCAGGCAGGTGCACACCCCGCAGCATCCCGGCGAGCTCCGCATCCCAGCCGGGATCCTTGTTCTGGCAGTTCCAGGGCCGGATGTCGTGCTGGACGTCTGTGGTGCTGGCCGCGAAGAGCGGCGCTGTCCAGTGATACACGTTGATCGTCAGGCTGGGACTGTCCGGCTGACCATAGTTGTCGATTCCCTGCTGATACAGGCTGGACACCAGTATCTCGGAGTCGTCGGCTACGGGAGTGTCGTCAGGCAGCTCGCGGTAGAAGGGTGAGTCGTCGGAAAAGACTCCCTCGACCGAGGTGTCGGAGCGGTCGATGGAGTCGGCCGGCCGGGACAGTGCCGGCAGGGCGGCGCCGGAGATGCTGACCAGAGCCAGCGCGGTGGCGGCGGCCAGGACCGGGCGGGGTGCACGGCAATGGCTCATGCGTAGTAGCGGTCGAAGGCCTGCAGCTGCTCGCTCACCGCACTCCTGCTAGCCGGAGGGGTCCATGGCCCCTGCAGGATGCGGTCCAGCTTGCCCCGGAATCCTGCATAGCTCTCCCGCACCGTCCCGTCCGCGGCCGGATAGGTCACCGGCGCCTGAGCATCGTGCAGGCCCTCGGCCAGCTCGGACAGGGAAGGTAGCCCGTAGTCGAACTCCTCGCGGGCGAAGATGTCGACGAAGAGGCGGATAAGGAGCAGCCGGAACTGGTCGTCCACGAATCCCCCACGCGCACGCTGGAAGTGCCGGTAGGTCGAGATGACGTAGTTGAAGTGGACAACATCATCGCTGCGGACCACCTCCCGGCGGGCCGGGTCGGACACGGCTTGCGGGTGTAGGCAGGTGTCGAAGGTGTGCTTCTCCCCGTCGTACTCCCCGTCGTGCCCTATGTGCATGCTGGGCGGGAAGGAGCGCAGCCAGTCGGTGCGCGCGATCATCTCCCAGGTGGCCGCCAGGTGCACTCCCCGCTCGGCGAACCACCCGTCCCACACCGGGTCCACCCCCAGCACGTCCAGGTCCTCCCGGTCTGCCAGGGCCACCCGTTCGTCCAGCAGGTCAGGAGACAGCAGGAACAGGTCCGCGTCGTGCAGCACGATGTACCTCGCCCGGGTGCGGGAAACTCCCGTCAACAGCTGCACGCCATGGTTGCGGGCAGGGTTGCGCATCCGGGGCAGCAGCACGCGCTCGGGATAAGGCAGCCGAAGGAGCTCCAGGGGGCCGGCCCAGTCGGCTTGGTGGCGAGCGACCACCGCATCCATCGCGGGGGTGACGACGTCCGGTATGACGAGCGTCTCCACCCGGCCTCGGGCACCCTGGGTGCCCAGCACCTGCAGGGCCAACTCGAGGAAGACCGGAAGGTCACCGGGCACCGGCACCAGCAGGGTATAACCCGGCCGTTGCTCCGGGCGGGACCCCCACTGATCGAACCGACTGGTCCAGTAGCGGCGTAGGACGGACATATTGAAACTCCCGGATTGGTGGGTGAGGGGGTCGAGCAGGCGACCTAGCGGTGCCCCTGGATCGCCATCTTGATGTCTTCGTAGCGGCGCGGACCGATGACCGTACGGACCAGGGTGGCCCCCGGACGGACGACCTTGTCCCGGGCCAGGCGCGCGGGACGGGCCGCAAGGTCCTTGACCCGGTCCGGCAGCGTGACGTCGGGCAGGTCGTCGATCAGACCGGGGAACCTGGCTCCGTGACTGCCCGGAGCCACCAGCTGCCCGGCCACGCGGTTGGAGACGTTGCGTCCGTGCACGACCTGCAGCCAGGCGGGGTTACCCGCCTCGCGGACGGCCGGCATCACGGACTCAAGCTGGTCGTGCACCCCTGCCCAGCAACTGAGGTAGTCGGCAGAGGCGATGTCGTCCACGACCGCGACGAAAGCGTTGTTGCGATCCTGACGCAGGTAGACCCGCTGGCCGTGCCAGATCAGGCCCTTGGTCAGGTAGATCGCTGACGGGGTGGTGGCCGGCACAAGCCGACGGACCCGCTGCACGAAATCAGTGGCCAACCCGTCGTCGTTGTCCAGGTTGGAGGTGACGACCGGGCCCATGGTCCGGCCGCTGACGCGCAGGACGTGGGCGCGGATCGTCTCAGGGTCCAGGGCACGATCCAGGTAGATGGGGTGGAGCGGTAGCTCCTCCTGCAGCTGCGTCATCCGCTCGCGCAGCCAGTCCGGGGTGCCCTGCTGGTCCAGGTAGATCACCCAGGACAGACCCTCCTGCTCCTGAGCCCGCACCGACGGGACGGTGTAGGCCTCGAAGAGCCGCATGCGGGCGGTGAGCCACTCCGGGGAAAAGATGGACTGCTCGACCCTGTTGGCCGGCAGGTTGAACCTGGTGAGGAAGACGTGGGGGGTAGGGCCAGTTGTCATGATGTTCCTTCCTCTGGTGTGCTGTCGCCGCCCGGCGGCACGGTCTCCGGGCCGGAGGGGGTGGGTGTGGCCTGGATGCGGCCGCCCATCTGACGGTCGATCATCTGCTGGCGCCACCGGCCCAGCCTGGTGGCCCCGGGGACGTAGCCCAGAAGCAGCGCCCGGGCCCTGACCCGCGGGTCCTCCGAGCTCAGCGTCGCGAGCTGGCGGTAGAGCGTCCGGGCGTGGTTGTCGTCGCCGTCGCGCAGCGCCTCCCCGGCCTGCAGGTCCAGGAACCGGGGCGGGGGCGTGGTCAGCCGCAGGGAGACGAACTCCTGCTCCTGCGGCGTCAGCTCCTCCCGGTACTGGTCCCGAACCCGGCGGATGATCTCGTCCTCGGCTTCGTGCCGTCTGTCGTCTGTCGACTTCGCGTCTGGCGACAGCCGGTAGAGGGCGTGCGGCTCCGGCTGGAAGATGACCTCCCACCCGGTGAGGACGGCGCGAATCCAGAACTCCCAGTCCTCGACCAGGTCAAGGTCCTCGGCGAACCCGGGAACGTCCTCCAGCAGAGCTCGGGGAAAGACACTCAGGATGGGGACGAAGTTCTTCTGCAGGATCGCCAGGCGTTGCCGTCGGCGCGGGAAGTGCGGCCCGATCAGCCGGCGGCCGTGGGCGAGTCCGGTTGACGTCAGCTGCAGGGCGTCGGACATCACGATCCGTCGGCCGCCGCCCGCGTCCTGGTAGGCCGCGACCGCCCGGTCGAGGTAGGCGGGCAACAACATGTCGTCGGCGTCGCAGAAGGCGATGAGGTCTCCGCGCACCAGAGAGAAGGCCGCGTTGCGGGCCGCGGCGCTGCCGGCGTTCTCCTGACGCTGGTAGCGCACCAGCGGTCCGTATGCCCGGCAGATCTCAGCGGTCTGGTCGGTGGACCCATCGTCGATGACGACGATCTCGACGTGGGGATAGGTCTGGGTCAGCAACCCGGACAGGCAGGCCCCGATCGTGTCCTGCGCGTTGTAGGCGGGCACGACGACGGAGACCATTGGCCGCTGCGGACTCGTCACGGCACGCTCGTCGTCCGCGCAGCCCGGTAGGCCCGGGGTGGGGAGTCAGCCTCGCCGGCCAGCTCGCCACCTGGCGGCTTTGGAGCGGGTGTGGCCCACGTGGTCAGTCCCCAGGACGCCACGCCGGCGATCAACCAGACCGAGTAGTTCGGCATGGGGTTGGACAGGGGCCCGAACAACCCCGCGACCAGCCAGACGGAGACCGCGTACCCGGACAGCGCCCGCCAGCCGGGGAGGTCCGGGTGCCCCGGGATGGGCCCGGTGGGCACAGCAGAGCGCAGGGGGCCGAGCACGATGATGAGGAGGAAGACCACTACGGCGGGTAGTCCCAACTCGGTCGCCCGGGACAGAATCACGCTGTGCACCTCGATGACCGCGTTGTTCATCGGTAGGGCGTCCGACTGCCGTGCCCATTCGCTCCCATGGGGGTAGAACCTGCGCCAGCCGATACCGGTGAGCGGTAGATCACTGATGACGCGGAAGGCCGCAGCGTTGCTACTCAGCCGGTCATAGATCGGGCCGTTGGCTGCGGACCGCTCAAAGATGCTCTGCACGAGGGAGGGCAGGAAGATCATCGCCCCGACCACCCCGGACGTACCAGCGATCAACATCGCCGGTATCCAGCGGCGCAGGGCGGGAGAGAGGACCAGTGCGACGAGGATGCCTGCCGCCACCCCGAGCCAGGCCGACCTGGTTCCGGTCAGCACGACACCAAAGAGGGCGAGCGGAGCCACGATGAGACCCAGCGTCGACCATCGGGGCAGCTGGCGACCCGCCAGCACTAGGGCGGCGCCCATGCAGACCGCCAGGGTCATGGCCATCGCCTCCGCACCGGCGAACGGTCCCCGGGCCCTGCCGAAGTGCATCCCCACTTCGGGGTCGACGATGTAGCGGGGAAAGACCAGTTGTGGAGCGAAGACCTCCAGGACGGCGGTCACGCCGAGGTAGAGCCCCATTGCCGTCAATCCCTTGAGCAGCAGGTCTCGGCGGCCGGTGGTGCTGAAGATGAGGGGGCCGACCAGGAACATCACGAACGGCATAACGGTGCGGTCGAGCAGGGCGAACTGCGTGGAGGGGGTCAGCAGGTTGCCGTGCCAGATCATCGACGCCAGGGTCCACGCGACGAACAGGACCATCAACGTTGCCACCGCTCCCCATCGAGCCCGGGTCCGATTCGGGTCCCTCCACAGCAGGATCAGGGCAAGGGGGATGAGAATGCGGTCCGGCGAAATGGGCAGGCCCAGCCGGTGGCTGTGGCCGGACAGCAGGTTGGCGGCCAGGCCGAGAATCATCAGCACGACATACACCGGCGGCCGGGCCCACCTGCTGGCCGGCGCATGCGCTACTGTCCGACGCTGCGGGGTGGCCCCCCTAGAGATGCTCCGCTCGCCGATGACCGCTGTACTGCCCTCTGCCCGGACGGCCTCGGCGGTTGCCTGTCCGCCGGTGGTGACCCTCATGGGCTTGCGATCGGGGCGCCGACCTCGTCCCGCCTCTGGCGCAGAGGTTTCCGCTCGGAGAGGTAGAGGACAGCACCGGAAAGCACCACACCCCCCAGGACGCCGAGCAGCGCGTTGCGCTGCGTTGTCGCGACCCGGTCGTGCCCGATCAGCTGGGCGGGCAGCGTGTCGACGAGCTGCGCCTCCGTGCTGCGGGTTGCCACGAGATTACGGTAACGGTCCCGCAAGGAGTCGTACTCGAGCTGGATCTCAGTCAGGGCGCTCTCAGCCTCCACGTAGGCCGCGAAGCGACGGTCGGCCTCGACCTGGGGGACACCCTCCTCCTGGGACGCCTCAAAGGTGCCCTGGGCGCGCAACGCGTCCGCCCGGGCCGTGAGCAGCGGTTCCGTCTTCTGGGCGATCTCCGTCCGCAACGCTTCGGGATCGTTCTCCTGCGCAACCTGGTTGACGGCGCTCTTGAGCGCGGTCGCCATGGTCGCGGCCGCGTCGACGGCTGTCTCGGGATCGCGCGAGGTAGCCTCGATACGGAGCACATTGGACTCAACGATCGGGGACGCGGCAACCGCCAACGTGCCCTCGGGGGCGATTTCGCCCTGCACCCCCTGATGGTTGACCCAGCGGGCGTAGTTGGAAGCCATCTGTTCCGACGCCGTGGGGAAGCCTGGGATGTTCAGCGCGGTCATCTGGCCCGCGCCCACCGCCAACCTGGCCTCGGCCGTGTACACGGCTGGCCGCACCCACGACACCAGCAGGGCGATCAGTAGGCAGCCGAGGATGATCGCGGTGATGAGAACCCACTGCCGACGGACTCGCGTCCAGAGGGTGGCAGACTCGGTCCGCCGCGACTTGGCGGCAGCGTCGGTCTCTACTGACATGGGTAATCTCCTGGGTTCACGGGCCCACGGTCGACGATGGGTCTGATCCGGCGGATCACCATGGACGGTCCCTGAACCGTCACATCGCCCATCGCACACAGACTACCTAACAGTAGGGTCCTCGTCATACGTGCTAGGTATAGGTTACCCTGAGCCACCGCGGGCGGGGCGGGTCTCCGGGTAGCGGGGCCTACGCCTGACTGCGGGCCGAGCCTGAACCCACGACTGTCACCAAGGAGTGGAGGTCGCATGAAGCGAGCCACCGACGGCATCCGTTATGCGCTCTACTACGCCTTGGCTAGCAAGCTCCCACGCAGTTACGCGCCGGGCGGTGCCACCGCCGCACGGCTGCGCCGCACGCTGGCCGGTCCCCTGCTGGCCCACGCCGGTCGCGACGTGAACATCGAGTCGGGCGCTGTGTTCGGTTCGGGGCGGATGATCTCGCTTGGCGACCGCTCGGGGCTCGGCGTCGATGCCGACATCCACGGGCCGGTCAGCATCGGCAACGACGTGATGATGGGGCCGCGCTGCACCATCCTGACGCGCAACCATCACATCGGCGACGTCACGCGTCCGATGAGCACCCAGGGTTTCGGGGAGTACGAGCCCGTGGTGATTGAGGACGACGTCTGGATCGGCGCCAACGTCACCATCATGCCCGGGGTCACGGTGAGGACCGGCTCCGTCCTGGCTGCCGGTGCGGTCGTCGTGCGGGACGTCCCTCCCTACACCATCGTCGGCGGCGTGCCGGCTGTCGTGCTGCGCGACCGTCGGAACCCGTCCAGGTGAGCCAGGGACACGCCCCGGTTGCCAGTGTGGTGATCCCGGCGCACAACGAGGGTCCTCGCATCGTGGACTGTCTGCGCCCCTTGGTGTCGCTCAGCCGGTCCCTGCCCCTGGAGATCGTGGTCGTCGCCAACGGCTGCATCGACGACACCGTGCACCTCGCCAGCAGCCAGCCCGGCGTCGTGGTGCTCAACCTGCCCGAGCCGAGCAAGACGGGCGCGCTCAACGCCGGCGACGAGGTCGCGACTGCCTTCCCACGGTTGTACCTCGACGCCGACGTGGTCCTCGATGAGCAGGCAGTCCGAAGCATGATCCAGGTGCTGAGCACTGATCTGCCTGCACTGTCCGCACCCACGGTGCGTCACCAGACCGACGGGGCGGACCTGCTCGTCCGCGCCTACTTCCACATCTTTCGGCAACTGCCGTCCGCTCGCCAGAGCGTCGTGGGGCGCGGTGTCTATGCCGTGTCCGAGGCGGGGCGGGCCAGGTTCGGCCGGTTCCCGGACCTGCTGGCGGACGACCTGTTCGTAAACCGGCTCTTCTCCCCCCAGGAAACGATCGTCAGCCAGGGGCTGAGCACCGTTCGCACGCCTCGACGGTGGCAAGACCTGCTCAAGGTCAGGACCAGGCTGGTGGCGGGTAATGTCGAGCTCGCCCGGACCACGCAGGGCGAGGTGGGGGTGCTGACCCAGGCCCATGACTTCTCGGCCACGACGTCGGCCACCCTCCGGGCACTCCTGGCCCTGGTGGTTCGGCGCCCGTACGAACTACCTCCGGCCCTGGTCTATGCGGCCATCAACACACTGGCGCGATCGCCTCGTCAGCCGACCCGGAGGTGGCAGCGTGATGAGTCCAGCCGCTGACGGTGCGCCCGCGCGTCGCCTCGCCTACCTGAACAGCAGGTACCCCGCCTTGTCGCACACGTTTATCGAAAGGGAGATCGAGGCGGTCCGCGGGCACGGGTTCGAGGTACACACCTTCTCGGTGCGGGCGTCGCCTCCGGAGGACCTGCTTTCCCGCACGATGCGGACCGAGGCGGAAAGCACCTTTGTGCTCCTGGGTGGACAGCCAGGCCCCTGGGTCCGGGCGCACGGAACGACTCTGACCCGCCATCTGCGCGGGGCCCTGAGCACGATCCGGACCGCCCTGGGCACGGGCGAGGCGACGCCGCGAGGGCGGCTGTGGCAGATGTTCTACTACGGTGAAGCCGTCGTCTTGCACGACCAGATGAGGGCCCGCGGGCTGCGCCACATCCACGTCCACCATGCGAACGTGTCCGCTGACGTCGCCCGCCTCACCTGCGAGCTCGGCAACGCGGTGGACGGTCCGGGCACGTGGACCTGGTCCGCGACCATCCACGGGTCCGCGGAGTTTGAGAACATCAGCGCCTGGGACCTGCCGAGCAAGATCCGTGAGACCCACGCCATCGCCTGCATCAGCGACTTCACCAGGGGCCAGCTGATGCGCCTGGTCGACCGCTCGCACTGGGACAAGATCCACGTCGTGCGGATGTCGGTCGATCCCGATATCTATGTCCCGCCCGCCACGCCACGCTCGCACGAGGGACCGCTCCGGGCGCTGGCCGTCGGTCGTCTCGTCACGCTGAAGGGCTTTCACGTGCTCATCGACGCCGTCGAGGTGTTGCGGCGAGACGGGGTCGACGTGGAGGTCCGGATCATCGGCCAGGGCCCGGATGAGGGGGTGCTGCGTGCGCACATCGCCGAGCTGGGGCTGCAGGACCATATCCGCCTGGTGGGGCCGGTGGGGCAGGACGACATCGTGGCGCACTACCACTGGGCGGACGCCTACCTGATGACCTCCTTCATGGAGGGCCTGCCGGTCGTGCTCATGGAGGCCATGGCCACCGAGCTACCGGTGGTGACCACCGCCGTCGCGGCGGTGGGCGAACTGGTCCGGGACGGACAGAACGGTCATGTCGTCAGGATGGCGCGGGTCGACCAGCTTGCGGAGGCGATCGGCAGGCTTGCGGCGGACCCGCAGGAGCGCCTGCGCCTGGGGCGGGCGGGGCGGGCGGCCATCCTGGAGGAGTTCACCCCTCGTACCACCGGCCCGGTCATGGCCGACTTCTTGCGGAACGCCGTCCCGGCGAACGCCTGATGTCGGACCACCAGCAGACGCCGAGCGCCGATGCGGCACCGCAGACCGGTCCACAGCCGGCGCCCCAGCCGAGTCTGGCCGCACGACTGATCCGGGGGAGCAGCTGGCGGATCGTGGCACAGATCATGCCGCTGTTCGTCAATCTGGCGCTCACCCCCTACGTGATCCTCACCCTCGGACGGACCGGGTACGGTCTGTGGCTGATCAGCAGCACGCTGACCCAGCTCCTGGGACAGTTCGACGGAGGGATCGGGCGTAGCGCGCAGTACTTCTTCGCCCTGCTCGCGGGTTCCGATGACCGGAAGGGCAGTACCCGGTTGTTGATCTCGCTGTTGGTGGCGGTCGCGCTCGTCAGCGGGCTGCTGCTGTTGCCTGCCTTCCTGGTCTCCGAGCAGCTGGCGGCCTTCTTCAACACGCCGCCGGAAATGCTGGCGGACACCGTCTTCCTGCTGCAGGTGCTCCTGGTCCTTGTCGCCGTCGGCCTGCTGCGTAACCTGTTCGCGGCCGTCCTGCACGCCTACGAGAGGTTCGCGCTGAGCTCTGTCTCGTCGCTGCTCAGCTATGCCGTCTACGCGATCGGCATGGTGTGGGGGCTGTCAAGCGGGATGGGGTTGCGGGGAGTCGCCTACGCCTTTGTGGCCCAGCAGGTGGTGGCCACCCTCACCATCGTGCCGCCCACCTTCCGTCACCTCTCGACCCGAGGCATCGGCTTCGTGTCCTGGCGACGGATGGTCGAGGTCGCCCAGGTTTCCTGGCGAGTGCAGATCTCCGGCCTGCTCACCGTCGCCGCGATGCAAGGGCCGCTGCTCATCGTGGGTCGTATGCAGCCCCTCCAGGTCGCCGACTTCGGGCCGGGCAGCACCTTCGCCCAGCAGCTCAAGCTCATCCCGATGAACGGCGTCGTCCCGATCCAGTCCATGTTGGGACGAAGCGTTGGTGCCAAGGGCGCCCAGGACACCCTGCCAGAGTTCCGGGCGTTGCAACGGATGTGGGTCCGCGGGGTCACGGGGTGGTGCGTCGTCGGGGCACCTGCAGCATTCGTCGGCGTCAACGTCTGGCTCCCTCTGGAGGGCTACCTGGCCGGCTTGGTGGCAGCCGTCATGCTGACGGCGCAGTGGTTATCCCTCTTGCCTCAGGTGCTCCTGCAGTGGCAGCTGCTGCAGGGGCGCGCGTCATACGAGATGTGGAGCTCCGCAATGACCACTGCGGTGCTGCTCGGTGGTTCCTTGCTCCTCATCCCGCAGCTGGGTGTGCTGGGCGCCGCCGTGGCTGCCGTACTCGGTTATCTCGCCGGACTGGTGCTACTCCTGCTCTTCTCCAGGGCCCTGGAGGTGCCAGGGCCCTCGCTTCTGGGTGACATCCCCTGGTGGCAGGCCTTGCTCGCGGGGGTATGCAGCACCGCCCTGGTGGGCATCATGGCCTACGCCATCACCCAGGGTCCGCTTCCTGGCGGAGGCATCGGTCTGCTGCTGTGCGGCGCCGCCGCCGCCCCCGCCCTGGGCCTCTTCGTCCTGACCACCTGGGGGCCGCGCCGCGTCGGGGAGATGGTCCGAGCACGCCTGCCCCGGCGCGGGCGATGACAGCCCTCGACCAGCGCCGCTGCTCCTGCCCAGCTGAGAAACTCTGTCGAGCCGTGCCGGCTGCGGCGTGTGGCTGCTATCGTGCAGCCCAACCGGTGGCCGTGACCTACCGGGTGTGAATTCGTGGGACGGCCGGGATACAGGCAGGGGTCGACGGTGCAGTGCTGCAGGATGGTTGAACGCCACGAGCGCTCGGCCGAACGCACTGAGACACCCGTGTGCCGGAGGGTCGGGCCGTGACGGGAGCAGCCGCCCCCACCCGCCTGGCCCACGTCCAGGCCCTGCGAGCCGTCGCGGTCGGCGGCGTTCTCATCTTTCACTTCTGGCCGCATGCCCTGCCGGGAGGCTTCCTCGGTGTCGACATCTTCTTCGTCATCTCCGGCTTCCTGATCACGGGCGGCATCGTCCGCCAGGTGGAACGGCGACAGTTTTCGTTCCGCCAGTTCTACATCCGCCGGATCCGTCGCCTGATCCCGGCCGCGGCCCTTGTGGCACTGGTCTCCGGGGTCGTCGCGTGGTTCGTCCAACCCATCAGCCTGTGGCTGGACACCTTCTCGGAACTGCTCGCGTCAACCCTCTACGTACAGAACTGGTTCCTCGTCTACAAAGGCAACGACTACTTCGCAGGGTCTCCCTCGCTCGCCCAGCACTACTGGTCGTTGTCGGTGGAGGAGCAGTTCTACCTCATCTGGCCGGTCATCATCGTGCTGGCAGGCTGGATCGGACATCGGACTGGCGGTGTGCGCCGGGGGGTCATCGTGGCCCTGGGGGCGTTGACCCTTGCATCCTTCATCACTTCGGTCGTGGTGACTCCTCAAGACTGGCAGCTGTCCTTCTTCGCCACACACATCCGCGCGTGGGAGTTCGGCGTCGGCGCCCTGCTAGCCCTCGCCCCGACCCCCGAACGCCGGCCGTGGCACGCCGCTGTCGGCTGGGCTGGGCTGGTGGTTCTAGCTGTATGCCTCTACGTCTATCGAGGCACCTGGCCCTTTCCTGGCTGGATCGGGGCGATCCCTGTCCTCGCGACGGCGCTATGCCTCTGGGGTGGTTTCGGACAAGGACGTCGCGCGCTCAGCCGGGTTGTTCTGTCCCCGCCGGTGCTCTGGGCAGGGGACATCTCCTACTCCTTGTACCTGTGGCACTGGCCCATCATCGTGCTCGCACCATGGGTGCTTGAGGGTGAAACCTCCCTGCCGGTCGATCTGGGCCTGGTCGTCCTGTGCTTCCTCTTGGCATGGGTGACCAAGACCCAGGTCGAGGACCGTTTCCGGGAGGGGGGCGTCGTGCTCGTGCGGGGCGTGGACCCGCTGCGCAGGCCGTCGATCGTCGTCGCTACGGTCCTGCCCCTGGTCGTTGTGGTGGGCTGTGTCCTGCAGCTGAGCACGATCACCGCGGCCTCCTCGCGGGCGGCAGCTCTGGAAGGCCAAGCCCTGGCCTCGGACCTCCCCTGCTACGGCGTCGAGGCTCTGGACGACCCGAGTTGCGAGCCGCCGTTCGGTGACGAGCTCATTCCAGCTCTCAGCACGGCGTACGTCGATTTCACCCAGTCGCCCGAGAACAACGAGTGCATGCAGACCGTGACCGCGTCCACCGTCATCCGCTGCGTCTTCGGCGATCCGCATTCAGACACCACCGTGGCCCTGGTGGGCGACTCCCACGGCCTGGCCTGGTTGCCAGCGGCACAAGTCGCAGCGGAGGAACGCGGGTGGCGGCTCCTGACCTATCTGCGTGGGGCTTGTCCGGTGAGTGCTGCCGTGACGAAGCGCTACGTACCCGGGGAGCAAGAGTTGTGTGACGCCTGGTCGCGGGACGTCATCGAGGAGGTTGTGACTGATCCTGAGGTCGATCTGGTCATGACGGCGGCGTTGAACACGATCACCTGGGTCCCCACCGAGGGCCGCTCCCCCTACGAGACGGGCGTCGAGGGTTACGCCCAGGCATGGAACCGGTGGGCTGAGGCCGGCAAGCGAGTGCTGGTGATGGAAGAGACACCGCTGCCCCGTGACGACGTCTTGGAATGCCTGTCCCAGCAGCCGGCCCGGGCGTGCGCCCAGCCGGAGTCGCAGGTGGATCAGCCCGGTCCCAGCCCCCTGCACGCGGCAGTGGACCGTCTCCGGGCCGACGGTCAACCCGTCGATCTGATGCCGGTCCGTGATCTGTTCTGCGCCGACGACGCCTGCCCTGCCGTGGTGGGGAATATCGTGGTGTACGTCGACGGAGACCACGTCTCACAGCCCTATATGCGCACCCTGGGCCCCCGCGTCGGCGAGGCCTGGGACGCGCTGGTCAACGCCGGCTGACGGGCGCAAGCACCCCGCAGCCATACCTCCACCATGAAGAGCAGGAATCCTGCCCCGAGGAGCAGTTCTACCGGTTCCTGGAACCGCGGGGGGCCTTCCCCGAGTGCGACCCCGGCCACGCCCGCAGCTGGCACCCCGTAGTCGACGTAGAGGTAGTAGACGAGGGCCGGCAGGAACCACCACAGCAGGTCCTTGGAGGGGGCGTAGGCGTAGCCGGGCTGCAACCACGCCACACGGGACACGACCCACCGACCCACGCCGACCCCCCACACACCGATCACAATGTACAGACCGTGCAGCGCGTAGCGGTCCAGCAGGTTGTGCAGGTTCGCCTCGTCCTGAAGGTTGGCTTCCACCAGCGCGGAGGGACCCTCGAAACCCAGCACGCGCTGACCCCAGCTGACCTCCTCCCCCGCGATGACGAGGAACCCTAGGCAGAGCACCACGTAAGCGATGGCCGTCAACCGCCGCCCCCGCCTCCACCACCTCGGTACCAATACGGCAGCGACCGCAGCAGCCGCCAGGTAGCAGACCACCGTCATCCATTCCACGAGGCTGTCCTCGGCGGTCCCCCACAGGTAACCGCTCGGATAGACGACCCAGAGCAGATAGATGCCGACCATGGACACCAGCGGAACGACCATGAGCAGAGCCCGAAAGACATCTGGGAAACGTCGCCAAGGTGAATGAGGGGTGAACGCCATACGCGATCCTAGCGAACGGTGTGGAGGTAACCTATTCTTGCCCTCGTGCGACATGGATGTCGTAGCATGCACGGCATGACCACGTCAGCCGGTCACATTGCCGAACGGTTGCGGGCACGCGGGGGGTTCCTCCGTGGCGCCCTGGTCAGTCGCGGCAGGCCGTGATGGGCGGGGTCTTTCTCATCGCCTCACCCGGTGGACATATTGACGAGCTCTACGACCTGACGTCACGGCTGGTAGACAGTACGACAAGGCGCCTCTGGATCACCGCGCGAACGCCGCAGACCGCGCAGTTGCTCACGACCGAACTGACCGAGTGGGTGCCGCCGATCGCCTCGCGTCAGGGCCATCGAGCTCTCGCGCAGTTGCCGTACGCGATGCAGCTGATCCACCGGTACCGCCCTAGCCTGGTCATCTCGACGGGCGCCGCCCTGGCGGTTCCTCACCTCGTGGCCTCCAGAACGTTGGGGGTGCCGACGCACTACATTGAGAGCGCCACACGACTGGAGGGCCCTTCCGTCACCGGTCGAATGATGGAGAATCTGCCGGGAGTGCGGCGGCACCACCAGGGGTTCCGGGTGCCTCGGCAGGGCTGGAGCCATCTCGGCAGCGTCTTCGACGCCTACCGTCCCGGTCCTAGAGTCTCTCGAGAGCTGCGCCGGGTCGTGGTGATCGTTGGAACGGAGCGATACCCATTCTCTCGGGCACTGGAAAGTGTGGCTCGGGCCCTGCCCGGCGACGTGGAGGTGCTCTATCAGGTAGGTCACACCCCACCTCCCGATTCGTCCGCCTCGTATCAGAAGTGGCTGCCGCTGGACGAATTGCTCAGGGCGATGGAGCGTGCCGACGTCGTGGTCACCCATGCTGGGGTGGGATCCGTGCTCACGGCGTTGCGGCTGGCCAAGCACCCGCTGGTGATCCCCCGGCTGCCCCAACTTGGGGAGCACGTCGACAACCACCAGTCGCAGCTGGCCCGGATGCTCGAAGCCAAGGGACTGGTCACGGTCGCCTGGCGGGACTCCGACCTACTGCCCATGCTCACCGACGCGGCGCAGCGCTCGACCATCAGATGGGGCACCCAAGTCAACCTGTGAGCGTGGTGCTCGTGCTGGGGGGTAGGTCGCCGGACCTCCGGTGCCCGCCGGGGGGGTGCCGGTGGACTCGCTCAGTGCTGCCCCGCCTGCTCCACCTCGGCGGCCCACCGCACGTAGCGGTCCAGGACGGCGCTGCAGACCTGGTCGTGGTCGTAGGCCATGAGGTCATAGCCGCCGGTGGGCAGTTCGACGTGCAGGACCGTGGTCTGGTCGCTGGACTCCCGGACCAGGGCGCCGAAGCTCGGGGCCGGCTGCAGACGCACCCGGACGGCGTAGCGGAACTGTGCACCTTCGTGGTCGACGACGAGCTCGGCGGTGCGCCGCACCTCCCCGGACGCTTGCAGCTCGTCCACACGCACCTGGGCGTCCACCTCCTGCGCGGCCAGCTCGGCCCGGAGGGCCTCAAGCGCCGGCAGCACGACGTCCTCCAGGTGCTCGTTGGCCTGCTGGACCGTGACGGTGCCGGTGGCCCGCGCCAGGCGGCGGCGCCACAGCTGCGGTGACGGGACCGCGGTCAGCTGCGCGGGAAGGGCCGGAGGGGCGGCCTGGGTGCGCACCCGGTCCTGCGCCAGCGCCGGGGGCAGGCCGACCATCACCGCGATCATCACGAAGGCGAAGGGCAGACCCATGATGATCGTGGCGTTCTGCAGGGCCGGGATGCCGTCGATGACGAGCATGCCTGCGGTGAGCAGGCCGGTGGCGCCAGCCCAGACCACGCGTAGCCACGGCCGCGCGTCGACGTCGCCACCGGGCAGGTCGGAGGACAGGTTGGCCATGACCAGCGCGCCGGAGTCGGCCGAGGTGACGTAGAAGAGCAGCCCGACCACGGTGGCCAGCCCGACGAGGAAGAACGCGGCGGGATGCTGCTGCAGCAGGGTGTAGAAGCCCTGCTCGGGCAGCTCGACGGCCAGCTCGCCGAACGCCGCGTCGCCCTGGCGGATCCGCGCCACCGCGCTGTTGCCGAAGATGCTGATCCACATCACGATGTAGCTGAACGGGATAGTGAGCGTCCCCAGGACGAACTGCCCGATGGTGCGGCCCTTGGAGATGCGGGCCAGGAAGAGGCCCACGAAGCTGGCCCAGGCGATCCACCAGGCCCAGAAGAAGAGCGTCCAGCTCGCCATCCACTCACCCGGGTAGTCGTAGGCCATCGTGTCCATCGTCATCCCGGGAAACATCGAGACGAAGTCGCCGACGTTCATGACGATCGCCCGCAGCAGGAACGCCGTCTCGCCGGTGACCAGCACCCATACGGCCAGGAAGACCGCAAGCAACACGTTGAGCTGGGACAGGATCCGGATGCCGCGGTCGATGCCGGTGATGGCCGAGACGGTGGCGGCGGCCACCGCGAGCAGGATGAGCAGGGTTTGGGCGGTCAGGCCCTGCGGGACGCCGAACATGATGTCGAGACCGACGTTGAGCATGACCACCCCGATGCCCAGGGTGGTGGCGACTCCGAAGATGGTGCCGAGCACGGTGGCGATGTCGACGGCGTCACCGACCGGGCCGTTGATGCGCCTGCCGAGGAGTGGGTAGAGCAGGGAGCGGACCGCCAGGGGCAGCCCCAGCCGGTGCACGTAGAAGCCGAGCGCCAGGCCCATGAGGGCATACATGCCCCACCCGGTGATCCCGTAGTGGAAGAGCGCCCACACCGAGGACTGCCGAGCCGCCTCGACCGTCTCCGCCTCGCCCTGGGGCGGGAAAAGGTACTGGCTGGCCGGCTCGGCGACGGCGAAGAACATCAGGTCGGTCCCGATGCCGGCCGCGAAGAGCATCGCCGACCAGGCGAAGGTGGAAAACTGCGGCCGGTCGGTGTCCTTGCCCATCCGCACCCCGCGGTAGCGCACCCCGATGATGAGGACGAAGAGCAGGATCGCGGTGGCCAGCGCGATGTAGAACCACCCGAACCAGGTCGACGTCCAGCCGACAATCTCGCCCAGGACGGTCGCGGACTGCTCGGGCGCGACCAGCGCCCAGACCGCGACCACCAGGATGAAGGCCATCGAGACGACCAGAACGGTCCACTTGGTGCGCGCCCGATCGGGCGCCTTCATCTCCGGCGGCGGCGCAGCGATGTTGCGCACCGCCTAGCGCTGAGACGCCGACAGGCTCCGCTGGTCGCTCACCCACAGGTCGAGCAGGCCGCCGAAGTGGGCCATGAACTTCTCCTGCTCGTGCTGGGGGTAGGTCGCCCGGACCGTGTCCTCGAGCAGCTGGGTGAAGGCCGGGGAGTCGACCCACTCCAGCACCCGCTCCGGCAGGTGCGGCAGGTGGGTCTCACACCACTCCCAGTAGCGGTCGGTCTCGAACTCCTGGTCTGCCAGCTGGCGGTAGGCCTGCATCTTCTCCAGGTAGGTGCGGTCGGGGTCGTCGGCGATGTCGAAGTAGGCGCGGGGGTCGCGCACGCCGATCTTGGGGCGGCGACCGGTCACCAGGCAGTAGGCCGACCAGCGCACCAGCGCGGTGATCGCCCAGGGGAAGTAGTAGTGCAGCGAGGTGACCGCCACGTCGGGGCAGGCGTTGGCGTAGTCGATCGGGTGCACCTCGTCGCCGGCGACCAGCATCTCGGCGGAGTTGAACTCCCAGCCGAAGAAGGAATTGACCACCTTGCTCACCGTCTCGGCCTCCCAGCCGGCCTGCGGGGAGAGGAAGTCGTGGGTGACGGCATACCGGTTGTGCATGGGCTGCTCGGGGCGGAAGTCCATCACCATCGTCTCCGGGCCGATCGTCAACGCCCGGGCGAAGTGCTCGTAGTCGACGGTCGCCTGCAGGTGCATGAGCATGTTGCCGGACTCGTCGTAGGCACGGTGCAGCGTCTCCACGTCGGGCACGCGGGACACCCCACGCCAGCCGCCGCCGTCGAAGGGCTTCATGAAGAGTGGGTAGCCCACCTGCTCGGCGATCGCCTCAAGGTCGAAGGGGTCGTTGTAGCGGGCCGCGGTGTAGGCCCAGCGGGTGTTGTCGACCGGGTTCTTGTAGGGCACCAGGACGGTCTTGGGGATCTTCATGCCCAGCCGCAGCATCGCCACATACGCGCTGTGCTTCTCCATCGCCTGGAAGGTGAAGGGGCTGTTGAGCAGGTAGGTGTCGTTCATCAGCGACGCCTTCTTCAGCCACTCGCGCGGGTGGTAGTACCAGTACGCCAGCCGGTCGATGACCAGTCGGTAGCGCACCGGGTCGGTCAGGTCGAAGGGGTGGATCCGCACCCGCTCGGAGGTGAAAGTGTGGGTCGTGCCCTTGACGTCCAGCGGCCCCACAAGCGACAGAATCGACTCGAACGCCCGTGGCCAGTCCTCCTCTGCACCCAGCAGCAGACCGATCAGGTGAGTCCTCACGTCGTTGGCCATGTCGGAACGTTAGCGGGTGACGCAGTCGGGCACCACAAGGATCGGACTGTTACCGTGTATACAGTCCCCCTCGTCACACCGGCGCGGCTGTGTCCCCTTACCTGTAGCGAGTGTGCTGTTACGTGTTCTCCGGTCTTGACCAGACAGCTTTGCTGTGGATCATCCTCGGCCTCCTCGTCGTCCTCGCGGGCGTGGGGCTGGCCATATCGATGTCCTCAAGTCGGGACGTCCTAAGAGGAATACCGCTGGTGCTCGACGGGGCCGAGGAAGAGCAGGACGACGAGGACGACGACGAGAGCGGAACGCGCGCGGGCTGAACCCTGCCTATGGCAGGCTAGCCCCCACTGACCGGAGCCCACCCGATCAAGGAGGACGGTATGGAGCGCGTGCAGGTCGACCTGGACATCGAGGGCACAGGCCGGGGCACCGTGATCCAGTACGGGCACTGGGGACGTCCGGTGCTGGTCTTCCCCTCTGAGGCAGGCCGCGCCTGGGACTTTGAGAACAACGGCATGATCGAGCCGATCCGATCCCTCATCGACGGTGGTCAGGTCAAGGTCTACTGCGTTGACGCAATCGACCACCTCACCTGGAGCTGCAACGCCCTGCCAACCGAGGAGAGGGCCCGCCGGCACCAGACCTACGAGCGCTGGCTCCTGCAGACGGTCGTGCCGCGCATCGACGCGGACTCGCCGGGTCATCGCGGGATCGTCACGGTCGGCGCCAGCATGGGCGGCTATCACGCCGTCCACCTGGGCCTGAAGCGTCCCGACGTGTTCCCGGTGGCGATCAGCCTCTCGGCCAACTTCGACCCGACCAGCTGGCACGGGTGGGGCGAGTTCGGTGAGGCGACCTACTTCGCCAACCCCACGGCCTACGTGGCCGGGATGGACGGGGAGCACCTGGCCTGGGTGCGCGCCCACGCCAACATCCTGCTCGTCGTGGGCCAGGGCCCGTTCGAGGTGCAGCCGACCCAGTCGCTGCCCGGCGCACACCGGATGGCGCACATCCTGGCCGAGAAGGGCATCCCCCACGAACTGGACGTCTGGGGCTTCGACAGTGCCCACGACTGGCCCTGGTGGCGCAAGCAGCTGGCGCACCACCTGCCGCGCTTCTGCTGACGGGTCCTGGCCCCAGGTGAGGGTGCTATCGCGTCCGCCTGGGGCTGTAGGTCACGAATCAGTAACGGGCAGGTAAAGAGCGTGCATCGGTGCTCCTGGCGCAAGGTAAAGGCCTGCACCGGGTGTCGAAGGGCTTCCCGCTACATACCTCGCAAAAATCATCCTGCAGGATGACGAAACCTCGCGATCTCCCCCGCCACAATGTTCGGGTGCAACAGAAGGGACTGGTCCTCACCGTGGAGGCCAGGGACAGCGAGAGCGACGGTCGGCCCGTGGGACCTGCAACTCTCGTTGGCCTCAACATCGCGATCATGGCGGTGGGTCATAGGGACACCACCCCATCCCTTCCGTTGCGTGTGCTCGTCCCTGTCGCCGCAGGGGGCGACAGGGGCGAGCACAGGACGAACCGTGACGGCACGTCCGCCGTCGAGGTGCTGAAAGTGCACCCGGCGGCGGACGGGTCCGACCACTGCGTCCTCGAGCTCGATGGGCAGGTGCTCGCCGACCTGGGTCTGGCTTCGGTGGTCGAGTCGCGGGTAGGTGAGAAGGATCGGGCCTCCGATCCCTGGTATTGCAAGATCTGGCCACCGTCCTGCCGCTAGGTTGACCTTCCGGGCAGGACGCACCGAAGGGAGACTCGCGTGACCCGTGACACCGAGCTCGCCGCGGTCGGTCCAGATGCTGCGACCTCTCCGCCGGCCACGCCCTCGGGAGGCTGGCCTCTGGGCATCCGATGGCGCGACCTGGTGGTCGTGCCGCTCGCCTTCGGCGCCGACCTGATGTTCGCCGGCTACTTCACCGACGGCCTCTACACCCGGCTGAGTGGCACACCGGCTTCCCCCGTGCTGGTCATCGCCATCGTGGCGATCATGGCCTTGGCGCTGTTCTGGCGCTGGCGGGCCGGGCTGCCCGTCCTTATCTACGTGCTGGTGATCACGGCCGGCCTGGCCCTCTGGCTGCGCGAGGCGCAGCCGACCATCTGTGTGCTGGTCGCCCTGTATGCCGCCGCCCGGCACGCCACCCGACGAACCGCCCGACTCGTGCTGGCCCTCGGGCTGATCGGCATGGCCATCACCACGGCGGTGGTGGTGGGGTACGACGGCTACCAGGACGTGAAGTTCTGGCAGGTCGCCTTCCCCGCAGGGGTGCTCACCAGCGTCGTGCTGGGGGTGTGGTTCTCCGCCCGCCGTGAACAGCTCGCGGCGGGCCGCGCCGCCGAGCTGTCCAGCCAGATGAACGCGCGCGCCGAGCTGGCCACCCGGGTCGAGCGGGAACGGATCGCCCGCGAGCTGCACGACATCCTGGCCCACTCGGTCAGCGCGATGATGATGCAGGCTGCGGGCGCCCGAGCGATGGCCCAGACCGTGACCCTGGGCCAGGCCCAGGACGAGCGGGTGCAGCAGTCCATCCTGGACGCCCTGAGCAGCATCGAGAACACCGGCTCGCAGAGCATGCGCGAGCTGCACCGCCTGCTGGGCACCTCCGTCTCATCCAGCCTCGGCCCGGAGGCCTCTGGACCCAGCGAGCCACCCAGCCTGGCCGACCTGGAAGACCTGGTCCGCACCGGCCGGCACAGTGGGCTCATCGTGGAGGTGCACCGCACCGGGACGCCCGGCGAGCTGGACCCCTCGGTCGGGATCGCGGCCTACCGCACCGTGCAGGAGTCGCTGACCAACGCCCTGAAGCACCTGGGCCGGGGCACGGTCGTGGACATCTATGAGTCGTGGGGCGAGGACGAGGTGCAGGTGCAGGTGCGCTGCCGGGGCGGCAACGACGGCCTTCGGCTCAACGCGCCCCGTGGCGGGCACGGGCTGCGGGGGCTGCGGGAGCGGGTCGACCTCACCGGGGGCTCGTTCGAGGCCGGCTGGGTCGGCGACGAGTTCGTCACCACCGTGGTGCTGCCCCAGTCCGGCGCCCGCAGCGGCGCGCGGGAGGATGAGACGTGAGCATTCGAGTGGTCATCGCCGATGACCAGAAGGCGGTCCTCGACGGCATGACCATGCTGCTCTCGGCCGAGCCGGACATCGATGTCGTGGCCCAGGCCGAGGACGGTGGGCAGGCGGTGGCGATGGCGCACGAGCACCACCCCGACGTGGTCGTCATGGACATCCGGATGCCCAGCATGGACGGCATCGAGGCCACCCGGCGCATCACCGCGGACCAGGACGACCCTGACGCGGTCACCACCGTGCTGGTGCTCACCACCTTCGACCAGGACGACCTGCTCTACGGCGCCCTACGGGCCGGCGCTTCCGGCTACATGCTCAAGCACGCCGCCCCCGCCGGCCTGGCCGAGGCCGTGCGCACCATCGCCGACGGCGGCTCCTGGATCGACCACAGTGTCGCCGGCAAGGTGATCAACACCCTGCGGCAGACCACCCCGATCGACGCCACCGGCCGGCCCAACCTCGACATGCTCTCCAAGCGCGAGCTGGAGGTGCTGCGCCTCATGCGCGACGCCCCCACCAACCCGCAGCTAGCCGAGAGACTCTTCGTCTCCGAGTCCACCGTCAAGACGCACATCTCGCGGTTGCTGATGAAGACCGGATCCCACGACCGCGCTCAGCTCGTGGCACTCGCCTACCGCTCTGGCCTCGTCAAGCCCTGAGCTGGGGCGGCCGCAGCCCGGCCGTCTCAACTTTTGTGGGCTGCACCGGACGGGGTTGAGCCTGCGAAGACCACCTCGCAGGACATCATCCTGCCGGCCATGACTTTGCCCGTAAACCTGCTCTGACCTGCGAAGACACCGGTTGATCAGGCCTTCGAGCGCGCCCATACTCGATGGGTGCTCACCCTTGGACTGCTCGGCACCGGACGCCTCGGCACGGCGATCCGGGCCCTGGCTGACGGCGCGGACGACGTGCAGGTCGTCTGGGCCGTCGGCCGCGGCGGGCCGCCTGAGGATGAGCAGGCCGTCGACATCGCGATCGACGTCAGCACCGCCGCCGCTGTGCCAGGCCACCTGCGCTGGGCGCGTGCCACCGGCACCCACCTGGTCATCGGCACCACGGGCTGGGACCCTGCGCTCCTCGATCGGGGCGGGCCGGGCATCGGCGCCGGCCCCGGCATCCGGGTGCTCACCGCGCCGAACTTCTCCCTCGGCGTCGCCCTGCTGCGCAGGCTCGCCGTTGCGCTCGGGGGCTATGCGGCACGCGCCGACGTCCCGGTCGACCTGGCCGTCACCGACACCCACCACAGGAACAAGGTCGACGCGCCCAGCGGCACCGCCCTGGCCCTGCGCGAGGGGCTGGCTCTCGGCTCCGAGCGACGGCCAGAGGACGTGCAGGTTACCAGCCTGCGGCTCGGTGAGGTGATCGGTGACCACGAGGTCATCGCCGCGTCCCCGCTGGAGACACTCACCCTGCGCCACACCGCGCACAGCAGGGACCTCTTTGCCGCCGGTGCACTCACCGCGGCGCGCTGGCTGGCCGGCCGCACCGAGCCGGGCGTCTACACCCTCGACGACCTCGCCGAGGACCACCTGCGCGACCTGCTCGACGTCTCCACCGGCGCGGTACCCACCAACGTCGCGTCTACCAGTGACGGTGACGCCACTGCCACCCCCGCCACCACCGACATCCCCCGGGCCGGCGCATCGGCCGGCCGTCCCACCCACGCCGGGGCACCCGCCTGACGCGGGGCCCCGCATACCCCAAGGAAAGCCATGAACACCACCCCCACCGCAGCGCCCTTCACCGGCCTCGGCGTCGCCCTGGCGACGCCGTTCGGCGCCGGCACCGACGCCGTGGGCGGGGCGCGAAAGCCCGCGGTGGACCACGGCGCGTTTGCGCGGCTGGTCGAGCACGTGCTCGCCGACGGGCGAGGTGTGGACTGGCTGGTGGTGCTCGGCTCCACGGGTGAAGGCGCGACGGTCGATGACCGCGAGCGCCGGGCCTTGGTGCGCCAAGCCGTGGAGCTGGCCCGGGCCCAAGCGCGGAGCGTCCCCGTCGTGGTCGGGGTGGGTCACAACGACACCGGCCGCACCTGCGAGCTCGCGGCCGACGCCGCGGCAGCGGGGGCGGACGGGCTGCTCGTGGTCACGCCGTTCTACAACAAGCCGCAGGTCGGCGGTCTGGTGGCGCACTACCGCGCAGTGGCCGACGCCGCGCCGGGGGTGCCGATCATCGCCTACAACGTGCCCGGCCGCACCGGGTGCAACATCACCCCGGCGGCGATGCGCCGGCTGTGGGAGATCGACCAGGTGGTGGCGCTCAAGGAGAGCTCTGGTGACCTGCGGCAGATCGCCCGCCTGTGCCAGGAGGCGCCTCCGAGCCGGCTCGTGCTGGCCGGTGACGACGACCTCGCCCTGCCCTCGATCGCTGTCGGGGCGCAGGGGCTGGTCTCGGTCTGCGCCAACGTCGCCCCCGTCGAGACGGCGGCCCTCGTCCGGGCCGCCCGCGCCGGACAGCTGGGGTCCGCCCAGGCCGCCTTCGCCCTGCTTGCTCCGCTCATGGCGGCGCTCTTCGCCGAGACCAACCCGGTGCCGGTCAAGGCGGCGCTCGCCTGCCTGGGCCTGACCACCGGGGCGGTGAGGCTGCCGCTCGCGCCCGCCGAGCCGGGGACGTGGACCCAGGTGCAGCAGGCGCTCGCCGATTTGCTGGCCGCGCGCCGCGTCCGGGCGGGGGTGGCTGATGCGGCCGCAGCGATGCCCGCGATCCCTTCGAGCCCCGCGGCGCTGGCGTCGTGAGCGCGAGGTCGTTGAAGGAGTTCTTCACCCATCTTGCTCAAGAGTCGGACCGCCAGGCCGCGGGCACCTCGCCGGCCTCGGACCCAGCCGAGGTCGTGGCCCACGTCGGGGAGCTGCTCGCCGCGCTCGAGGACGGCACGGTGCGGGCTGCCACCCGCTCTGCCGACGGGACCTGGCAGGCGCACGCCTGGGTCAAGCAGGGCATCCTCGCCGCCTTCCGGCACAGCGAGACGGTCGAGCTGGACTGGCCGGGCGGGGCAGTGGACAAGTCGCTGGTGCCCGCTCGCCAGATGGTCGCGGAGGACGGCGTCCGGGTCGTGCCCGGCGGCACCTCGGTGCGTCGCGGGGCCCACCTGGCTCCGGGCGTGGTGGTCATGCCGCCCAGCTATCTCAACGTCGGCGCCTTCGTGCACGCGGGCTCCATGGTGGACAGCCACGTGCTGGTCGGCTCCTGCGCCCAGGTAGGTCGTGGCGTGCACCTCTCGGCAGCCGTCCAGCTCGGCGGTGTCCTGGAGCCGGTCGGCGCCCGACCGGTCGTGGTCGAGGATGACGCCTTCGTCGGGGCCCAGTGCGGGCTCTACGAGGGAGCCGTGGTCCGCGAGCGTGCGGTCCTCGCTCCTGGCGTGGTGCTCACCGGGCGCACGACGATCTACGACCTGGTGCACGAGCGGGAGATCCGCGGCGAGGTGCCAGCGGGTGCCGTCGTCGTCCCCGGTTCGCGCCCCGCCGGTGGGGACTTCGCGGGGGCACGCCGGCTGTCGCTCTACGCGCCGGTCATCGTCAAGTATCGCGACTCCTCCACCGACGCCTCCACCGTCCTTGAGGACGCGCTCCGGTGAGCCCCGCAAGCCGGGTGACGGGCCAGCGCCTGTCACCCATCCGCCGCATGGCCGTGGGCGCTCCGCCGGGCACGATCAACCTCGCCCTGGGCGAGCCCGGCTGGCCGCTGCCCGACGTCGCCCGGCAGGCGCTCGCCGACGTCGGGCAGGGGGACGGCCCGCTCCCCTACGGCCCCAACACGAGCCGCCCCGATCTGGTCGAGGCCATCGCCGACTACCACTCCCGGACCAGCCAGACCGTCCACCCCGTCCACCGCACCCTGACCGCACAGAACACGCCACAAGGCTCGACTGGACACGCCACGGTGTCTGTCGACCAGATCATGGTCACCTCCGGCAGCCAGGCAGCCCTCTTCGCCCTCTTCCAGGCGCACGTCGAGCCCGGCTCGACCGTGCTGGTCCCCGACCCCGGTTTCGTCTCCTATCCCTCCCTGGCCCGGTTATGCGACGCCGAGCCAGTCGGCTACCCGCTGGCCCCCGGCGGCCACCTCGACGCCGAGGCGCTGGTCGAGACGCTCCTGGCGCATCCGCGGGCCTCGATGGTCGTGCTCTGTCACCCCGCCAACCCCACAGGAGGGATGGCGTCCGCCGCCGACCTCACGGCCGTCGCCGAGACGTGCGCGGCCCGGGGCGTGCTGCTGGTCAGCGACGAGGTCTACCGCGAGCTGTGGGTGGACGAGCCGCCGCCGTCACTGCACGACGTCGCCGCAATCGACACCGGGGTCGTCCTCGGGTCGATGAGCAAGGCGTTCGGCGCGCCGGGCCTGCGGCTCGGGTGGGCCGTCGGCGGGGCTCAGACCCTCGCTCCCGCACGGATCGTCCACAACGCGATGACGACGGCTCCCGCGCAGCCCTCTCAGGCGGCGGCCCTGGCCTTGCTGAAGGCAGCTGACGAAGTGCTCGCGGACTCTCGGGGCCACGTGCGACGGCGGTGGGGCATCGCCGAGCAGGTCGCGCCGGCGCTGACCACGAGGGCCCGCAGTGCGCCTTCCTCCGCGAGGGCAGGGATCTATCTCTGGGTGCCCGTGCCGCGCGGTGCGCGCGACGCGGCTGGCACGGATGGGGACGACCCCACCCTGGCCTTCGCCCTGCGCCTGCGCGACGAGGGCGGGGTGACCACCGTCCCCGGCAGCGCCTTCGGCCCCCGTGGCGCAGGACACCTGCGGGTCAGCCTCGGCGGCCCGCTCGACGATCTCGAGGAAGGACTGCGGCGTCTCGCGCCGTGGTGGACGACATGATGCTGACTGCTGCGACGACCGATCTCTTCGCCTTCGACGCTCCTGCACTGAAGGAGCTGGCGGCGACCCAGCCAGGCCCGTTCTTCGCCTACGACCTGGGGGCAGCGCGGGAGCGCTACCGCCGACTGCGCGCGCTGCTCCCGGCCCGGGTGCGGCTCGCCTACGCCGTGAAGTCCAACCCCGGGCTGCCGCTGGTCGAGACCTTCGCCGGCGAAGGTGCGTGGTTCGACTGCGCCAGCGCGGGCGAGGTGTCGGCGGTCCTCGCCGCCGGCGGCACCGGCACAAGCATGGTCTTTGCTGGCCCGGCCAAGTCCGAGCGTGACCTGCAGGCAGCGCTCTTCGCCGGGGCCCGGGTGCAGGTGGACGGCATCGAGGACGTCGCTCGTCTCCATGCCCTGCACACCGGCGAGCGTCCGCTGCCGGTGAGCGTGCGCGTGAACCCGGCCCAAGGTGTGTCGGAGGCGGCGAGCATCATCGGTGGCGGTGGGCCGAGCGCGTTCGGGGTGGACGAGGAGGCGCTCGAGGACTTCGTGAGGCAGGCGGCGCGGCACGACCGCGTGCAGATCACCGGGCTGCAGGTCTTCGCGGCCAGCAACGAGCTGGACGCGGGCCGGCTGCTGGCCAACCACCGCACGACGCTCGGCATCGGGCGACGGCTGCAGGAGCTGCTCGGGCGGGAGCTGGACCTCCTCGACCTCGGGGGCGGCCTGGGCGTCCGGTATGAGGTGGACCGGCCGAGCCTGGACGTCCGTGCGCTCGGCGCCGGGCTGGGGCGGGTGCTGGAGGAGAACCCGTGGTTCACCGGCGAGCTGCTGCTCGAGCCAGGACGTTGGCTGTCGGCACCCACGGGTGTCTACTGCGCCCACGTGGTGCGCACCAAGGTCTCCCGTGGCGAGCGGTTCGTCATGCTGGAGGGCGGCATCAACCACCTGCTGCGCCCGCTGCTGACCGGGCAGTCCTTCCCCACGCTGGCGCTGCGTCCCGGCGTCGGCGTGCTCGGTCGAGAGACGGCGCTGACGACGCTGGCCGGCCCACTGTGCACGTCGCTGGACCGGGTCGGGACCGGTGACCTACCGGTCGACCTGCAGCCCGGTGACCTCGTCGTCTTCGGCCAGGCCGGCGCCTACGCCTCCACCCAGGCGATGACCCACTTCCTCTCGCACCCGGCACCTGAGCAGGTCTGGGTCGACGCCGGGTGACGACTCGGTGGGGGTCAAGCTGGGCCCCGGATCAGATGGCGTTGGTAGGTTCTCCCCATGCAAGCCACCATCGCCTCTGAAGGGCAAGGAGTGAGCACGTGAGCGCAGAGGAGCCCGACTCCGCCGGCCCCCAGGATGAACCGCAGCACAACGGCCTCATCTACGGGTTGATCGGGGGGATGCTGCTCGGGGTAGTCCTGTTCGCCGTCACCGGCCAGGTGCTCTGGCTGGCCATCGGCATGCCCCTCGGGATCGCCGTGGGGGTGGCGTTCGACTCGCAGCAGGGGTAGACCCAACGGTCGTGGGGGTCGCACCCGGCTGAGCTTCCCTCGCAAGGCGGAAAAGCGAGCCTCCGGTCCGGACCGATGAGCGATTGACAAAGGCAGACCAAAGGTAAAGACTTCCTAAAGGCTCACCCGTGACTGAGCCTGCCTTCTTGTCTCTTCATGCTGAGGATCCCGTGACCCGACCTGCCTGGCTGATCCCGCTGGAGGCTGCGCCGGCTGCCTTCAAGACGACCCTTGGAGCCCTCAAGGACTGCTCCATCCCCTACATCATCGTGGGTCCTGAGCTCGTTCGTGAGCAACTGGACCAGGACACGCCACTGGCCTCGATCGTGCACGGCGGAGCCATCACCCCCCAGCTCATCGACGTGCAACGGTGGCTAGCCGAGTTTCATGTGCCCACCCTCGTCCTCGTCGAGGCACTGACCGACCACTACGAGGCGAGCCTCTTGGACCGGGGAGCGCGCGATGTAGTGGGGATCCCCGCCTCCACTCGCAAGTTGCGCAGCCGACTGGATGCACTCGTCCGCTCTGAGCGCATCGAGCCGGTCCGGTCCAGCCTGCCAGACCTCATCTCCGTCGCCGGGACTATCGACATTCACCTACGGCAACGCACCGTCGACGTAGGGACTCGGCGGGTCAGCCTCACGAAGTCCGAGTTCCAGATCCTGCTAGCCCTCGCCCTGAGCCAGGGCGACGTGGTGCCCCGCAGCGAACTCTCGGTTGCCACCGGCAAAGCAAACCTCAGCAACCGGGCGCTGGAGTCGCATATCAGCCGCACCCGGATGAAACTGCGCGCCGCCGGGGCTCCGGATTGCATCGACTCGGTGCGGTCGATCGGCTATCGGCTGCAGGCCATTCAGTGATGGCGGGTGGACCCAGATCGACCGGGGCACCTTGCCCCCCGCAGCCCTCCGGCGCGGGGGCCATGACCAGATAGGTTGGTCCTATGCGTCGTCTGTTGGTGACCGGTGGTGCCGGTTTCATAGGGTCCAATTTTGTGCATCACGCGTTGGAGCACACGGATGTGCATGTGACGGTGTTGGACAGGTTGACGTATGCGGCCTCGCCGGAGGCACTGCATGCTCTGCCGGGGGATCGTTTCGATCTGGTGGTGGGTGACATCGCTGATGAGCAGTTGGTGGGTGACCTCGTCGGCCGGCTTATTGGTCCGGGTGACGCGGTGGTGCATTTTGCGGCGGAGTCGCACAACGACAACTCGTTGCATGACCCCAGTCCGTTCATCCAGACCAACATCGTGGGCACTTTCGCCCTGTTGGAGGCGGTGCGGCGGCACGATGTGCGGTTGCATCATGTGTCTACCGATGAGGTGTATGGCGACCTGGAGCTGGACGATCCGCAGCGGTTCACCGAGCACACGCCTTACCGGCCTTCCTCGCCGTATTCGGCGTCGAAGGCGGCTGCGGACCATCTGGTGCGGGCCTGGGTGCGTTCTTTCGGGGTGCGGGCGACGTTGTCGAACTGCTCGAACAACTACGGCCCGTGGCAGCACGTGGAGAAGTTCATCCCGCGTCAGATCACCAACGTGCTGGCCGGTGGGCGGGTCAAGCTGTACGGCAGTGGGGAGAACGTGCGGGACTGGATCCATGCCGAGGACCACTCCAGCGCGGTGTGGACCATCCTGGAGAAGGGCCAGGTCGGGGCAACGTACCTGATCGGTGCTGACGGTGAGCGGTCCAACCTGGACGTGGTGCGGCTCATCCTGGAGTTGATGGGGCATGACCCGGGCGACTTTGACCACGTGGTCGACCGGGCCGGGCACGACCTGCGTTACGCGATCGACCCCACCCGGTTGCGGACCGAGCTGGGGTGGACGCCTTCCCATGGCTCTTTCGAGGAGGGTCTGGCGCGCACGATCCAGTGGTATGCCGCCCACCGGGACTGGTGGGAGCCGAAGAAGGCGGGCACCGAGGCTGCCTACGCCGCCAAGGGTCAGTGATGGCTGACCTGAGTGTCCGGTCGACCGCCATCCCTGGCCTGCTCGTGGTGGACCTCGCGGTCCATGGCGATGCGCGGGGTTGGTTCAAGGAGAACTGGCAGCGGGCGAAGATGACCGCGCTGGGCCTGCCCGACTTTGGCCCGGTGCAGCACTCGGTGGCGCACAACGGGCCGGCCGGGGTGACCCGGGGTATCCACGCCGAGCCGTGGGACAAGCTGGTCTCCATCGCCCACGGCCGCGTCTTCGGCGCCTGGGTCGACCTGCGCGAGGGACCTACCTTCGGCACACTGCACACCGAGGAGCTGGACGAGCACACGGCAGTGTTCGTGCCCCGCGGGGTCGGCAACTCCTACCAGACCCTGACCCAGGACACGGTCTACTCCTATCTGGTCAACGACCACTGGTCACCCGATGCGTCCTACACGATGCTGAACCTGGCCGATGAGACCGTGTCCGTGCCGTGGCCGATCCCGCTAGCGGACGCGGAGATCTCGGACAAGGATCGGGCCCACCCGCGGCTGGCTGACGTGATCCCGGTCCTGGACCGGAGGACCCTCATCCTGGGGCGTACGGGACAGCTGGGCCGGGCCCTGTCCGCGGCACTGCCGCAGGCGCGGGTCATCGGACGGGACGAGCTGGACCTGGCCGACCCGGACGCCATCGCCCGTTTCGACTGGGGCGGTGTGGCCACCGTGGTCAACGCCGCGGCGTACACGGCCGTCGACGCCGCCGAGACTCAGCAGGGGCGGCAAGAGGCCTGGGCCGCGAACGCCTCCAGCGTGGCTGCGTTGGCCCGGGCCGCGGTCGAGCACCGGTTCACCCTGGTGCACTACTCCAGCGACTACGTCTTCGATGGCACCGCCGACGCCTACCGCGAGAGCGACCCGCTGTGCCCGTTAGGCGTCTACGGGCAAGCCAAAGCCGCCGGGGACCTGGCCGTCAGCATCGCGCCCCGCCACTACCTGATCCGCACCTCCTGGGTCGTGGGCGAGGGGAAGAACTTCGTGACCACCATGGCCGGCCTCGCCGACCGTGGCGTGTCCCCGTCCGTGGTGGCTGACCAGGTGGGTCGGCTCACCTTCACCACCGACCTGGCGCAAGCCACCGTCCACCTGCTGGCCACCGGCGCCCCCTACGGCACCTACAACGTCACCAGCAGTGGCGAACCCACCTCGTGGGCAGACATCGCCCGAGAAGTGTTTAGTCTGCGCGGCGCCGACCCGGCAGCGGTGAGCGAGACCACCACCGCGCAGTACACCGCAGGGGCCACCAGCCCGGTCGCGCCCCGCCCGGCCCGTTCAGTCCTGTCCCTGGACAAGATCCAGGCCACCGGGTTCACGCCGAGCGACCAGGGCGCCGCCTTGGCCGCATACCTGCACCGAGAGGACGAGCAGCGATGAAGGGCATCATCCTGGCCGGGGGCACCGGTTCCCGGCTGCACCCGATCACCCAAGGCATCAGCAAGCAGCTGGTCCCGGTCTATGACAAGCCGATGATCTACTACCCCCTCTCGACGTTGATGCTCGCCGACATCCGCGACGTGCTGGTCATCACCACCCCGCACGAAGCCGAGCAGTTCCAACGCCTGCTGCGCGACGGGTCACAGTTCGGGATCAACATCACCTACACCGTCCAGGCCTCCCCCGACGGCCTGGCCCAGGCCTTCCTCCTCGGCGCTGACCACGTCGCCGGGCAGCCGTCCTGCCTCATCCTGGGCGACAACATCTTCTACGGACCCGGACTGGGCACCCAGCTGAGCCGTTTTGAGGACCTGCACGGTGCCGCTGTCTTCGGGTACCGCGTCGCTGACCCCACCGCCTACGGTGTCGTTGAGTTCGACGAAGAAGGGCGGGCGATCTCGCTGGAGGAGAAGCCCGCCGAGCCCAAGAGCTCCTACGCCATCCCCGGGCTGTACTTCTACGACGAACGCGTCGTCGACTACGCACGCGAGTTGCGTCCTTCGGCCCGTGGCGAGCTGGAGATCACCGACCTCAACCGGCGCTACCTCGAACAGGGCGAGCTGCAGGTCGAGATCCTGCCCCGCGGCACCGCCTGGCTCGACACCGGCACCTTCGACTCCCTCAACGACGCCTCCAACTTCGTCCGCACCCTGGAGGCCCGCCAGGGCTACAAGATCGGCGCCCCCGAAGAAGTCGCCTGGCGACAAGGGTTCCTCACCGACGACGAACTCACCGAGCGCGCCGAACCACTACGCAAGTCCGGCTACGGCGACTACCTACTCGGGCTGCTGCAGCACTAACAGAGGCCAGACCGTCCTCAACCCACCCGGTCATCCACCGGCACATCTCCCTCGGCGTGCTTCGCGCAGTGGGCGCAACAGTAGAACCGGCCCTCCACCTCGATGCCGTGACCGACGACTTTGCAGCCGCAGTGCTCACAGATCGGCGCCATCTTGTGGATCGCGCACTCGAAACTGTCGAAGGTGTGCGTTTGGCCGGCCGCCACCACCTCGAAGCTCTTGTCGTAGTCGTTGCCGCAGACCTCGCAGATCGCCATGATCGTGTCCTCTCCCGGGCCGATCGGGGGCCGGCCCGATCCCCCGACGGTAGAGGGGCGACTCCTCGGCTGCCACTCGACGCCGGGGAGGGGCACAGGCCGAGGGTCAGGACCCGATCGACAGCACAGTCGTCTCCGGCCACGGGTCGGACACCAGCCGGCCGTAGGTCAGCACGTCGACCCGCTCACCGTTGATGAGGAACTTCCCCCGCTCCCGGCCCTCCTGCACGAAGCCGGCCGCCAGCGCCACCCGCCCCGAGGCTGGGTTGTTGACCCGGTGGCCCAGCTCCAGCCGCTCCATGCCTGCCCCGGTGGGCGCGGGCTGCAGGGCCCAGTCCGCGACCGTCGCCACGGCGCGCCCGGTCACCCCGAGGCCGCGGTGCGCCGCGTGCATCCAGTAGAAGACCCAGCCGTTTCGGTTGGCCTCGTCGACGCCGACCGCCACCAGCCCGACCACCCGGTCACCGGTGCACACCGCGAAAGAGTGCCGCGTCGGCCCCTGGAGCCACGCCACATAGCCCTGTGCCGACGCGAGGTCGGTGACGTCCCCCTGCCGCGCCATGTCGGGCGCGGACAAGAAGGCCTCGAGGACGGCCTCAGCGTCACCCTCGCGCACCGGCCGCAGCCGGTATTCGCCCAACTCACGGCTCACGTCACCCACTCCTCGAAGATCAGCCAGGTCCGGGTGCCACGGACGCCGGGGATGGCCTGGATCTGCCCCAGCACCACCTCGCGCAGCTCGTGGTTGTCGTGCGCGCGCACCTGCACCAGCATGTCGAACTCGGCGCCCACCAGTGCCACCCGCTCCACCCCCGGCAGCTCGCTGAGGGCGTCGCGGACCTCGCGCCAGGAGCCCTGCTGGATCGACACCGAGACATAGGCCGCGGTGGCCAGGCCGAGCCGGTCGGGGTCGACCTGCGCGGCATACCCGGTGATCACGCCGTCGCGGTGCAGCCGTTCCAGGCGCGTGTAGGCGCTGGCCCGGGAGATGTGCACCTGCTCGGCCAGGGCGCGCACCGAGAGCCGTCCGTCGGCGCGCAGCAACGCGACGATCTGCCGGTCCGTGTCGTCCAGGGCAGCCACCTGTCTGCCGGAGCCCGCGCGCGGCGCACCGTGACTGGACGTCTGGCTCCTGGGCATACCGCAAGCATGCCAGATGTCCACACTTGCCCCTAGGGATAGAACGGAAGCCCACCCAGGAGCGACGATAGGGGGCAGACGTCTATCGCCCAGACACAGGAGTCTGCATGACCAGCGACATCGCCGACCTCCTCCCCTGCCCCGAGCCAGTGCGCTTCCTCGCGCCGGACGGGACCAGGGTGGAGCTCTCCGAGCAGGCTGCCGCGCGCGGCTACGCCTTCCCCGAGCCCGAGGAGCTCCTCGCCGTGTGGCGGGCAATGGTGCTCGGGCGCCGCTTCGACGCCCAGTCCACCGCGCTGACCAAGCAGGGCCGGCTGGCGGTCTACCCCAGCTCGCGAGGGCAGGACGCCTGCCAGGTCGCGCCGATCCTGGCGCTGGAGGAGCAGGACTGGGTCTTCCCGACCTACCGCGACTCGATGGCCCTGGTCACCCGCGGCATCGACCCGGTCGGCGTGCTGACCCTGCTGCGCGGTGACTGGCACTGCGGCTACGACCCGCAGGCGACCCGCACCGCCCCGCAGTGCACCCCGCTCGCCACCCAGGCCGTCCACGCCGCCGGCAGCGCGCACGCGCTCGACCGTCGCGGCGCCGACGCGGTCGCCCTCTGCCTCATCGGCGACGGCGCGACCTCCGAGGGCGACTTCCACGAGGGTCTCAACTTCGCGGCCGTCTTCAACACCCCGACCGTCTACCTGGTGCAGAACAACAAATATGCGATCTCCGTCCCCCTCGCCAAGCAGACCAAGGCACCCACCCTGGCCTATAAGGGGATCGGGTATGGCGTGCGCTCCGAGCAGGTGGACGGCAACGACCCCGCCGCGGTGCTGGCCGTGATGCAGGCCGCCTGCCGGCACGCCCGCGAGGGCAAGGGCCCGGTGCTGGTCGAGGCGCACACCTACCGGATGGAGGCGCACACCAACGCCGACGACGCCACCCGCTACCGCACCCCCGACGAGGTCGACGAGTGGACCGGGCAGGACCCGATCGTGCGTCTGCAGACCTGGCTGGTCGCCGAGGGCCACCTCGACGAGGAGCAGATCGAGCAGGTCAGGGCCGAGGCCGAGGAGCAGGCGGCCGACCTGCGCGACCGGATGAACCTCGAGCCGGTCGTTGAGCCGCTCTCGCTGTTCGAGCACGTGTATGCCGAGCCCACCCCCCAGCTGCTCGAGCAGCGGGCGATGGTGCAGACCGAGCTGGCCGGGCAGGCCGCGAGCGCCGACAGCCCCGGTCAGGACGCGATGGAGGAGAGCACCCGATGAGCCAGACCACCTTCGCCCAGGCCCTCAACCGGGCCATGCGCGACGCGATGACCCAGGACCCGGACGTGATCGTCATGGGCGAGGACGTCGGCGCGCTCGGCGGCGTCTTCCGGATCACCGACGGGCTGACCCGCGACTTCGGCGAGGACCGCTGCATCGACACCCCGCTGGCCGAGGCCGGGATCGCCGGCTTCGCGGTGGGGATGGCGATGCAAGGCTTCCGGCCGGTCATCGAGATGCAGTTCGACGCCTTCGGCTACCCCGCCTTCGAGCAGGTCGTCTCGCACATCGCCAAGCTGCGCAACCGCACCCAGGGCAAGCTGGCGATGCCGATCGTCATCCGCATGCCCTACGCCGGCGGCATCGGTGGTGTGGAGCACCACTGCGACTCCTCCGAGGGCTACTACATCCACACCCCCGGTCTGCACGTCGTCACCCCCTCGACCCCCGCCGACGCCTACTCGCTGCTGCGCGAGTCGATCTTCTCCGACGACCCCGTCGTCTTCATGGAGCCCAAGCCGCTCTACTGGTCCAAGGCCGACCTCGACCTGCCGGTTGGCACCGAGCCGATCGGCCGGGCCGCCGTGCGACGCGAGGGCGCCGACGTCACCCTGATCACCTACGGCCCCCAGGTGCCGACCGCGCTGAAGGCCGCCGAGGTCGCTGCCGCGGAGGAGGACTGGGACGTGGAGGTCATCGACCTGCGCACCCTGGTGCCCTTCGACGACGCCACCGTGCAGACCTCCGTGCGCAAGACCGGCCGGGCCGTGGTGCTCGCCGAGGCGCAGGGCTTCGGTGGCATGGGTGCCGAGATCGCCGCCCGGGTGCAGGAGCGCTGCTTCCACTCCCTGGCCGCGCCGGTGCTGCGGGTTAGCGGGCTGGACATGCCCTACCCGCCGCCGAAGCTGGAGCACACCTACCTGCCCGGCGTGGACCGGGTGCTGGACACCATCGCCCGGCTGCAGTGGGACGACGAGCCGGACCTCACCCACGCGGGTGCTGGCGGGACGGCGGTGACGGTATGACGCAGGTCTTCCGTCTCCCCGACCTGGGCGAGGGTCTCACCGAGGCCGAGATCGTCACCTGGCTCGTCCGCGTCGGCGACGAGGTGGGCATCGACCAGGAGGTCGTCACCGTCGAGACCGCCAAGGCCGCGGTTGACGTGCCCATCCCCTTCGGCGGCACGGTCTCGGTCCTGCACGCCCAGGAGGGGCAGGTGCTCCCCGTCGGCGAGCCGCTGATCACCATCGGCGGAAAGGTCGTCGCCGGAGCGGACGCCCCAGGGGCCGGCGGCGGATCGGCGCCGGCCGGGGCGGACCTACCCACCGGAGCCGGTGGCGAGCAGTACCGCACCGAGGAGCGCGCCGGCGCCCGCGTGCCAGAGGGTGACGAGGAGGAGGAGGACAAGCCCGAGCGCCCGCTCATCGGGTATGGCGCCAGCGACCAGCCAGTCCGCCGGGCCGGCGGTCGTCGCCGCAGGCCGGCGCGGTCGGCGCCCGAGCCGTCCGCGGCCGCATCCCCCATCACCTCCGCCAGCGTGTCGCCCGCCCCCTCCCCCGTCACGTCCGCCAGCGTGTCCCCCGCCGCGTCCCGTAACGGCCGCCAGGCCGTCCGGGTGATCTCGCCCCTGGTGCGCAAGCTGGCCCAGGACGCCGGCGTGGACCTGCAGCAGGTGCGCCCTGGACCGACCGGTGTCATCCGCCGCCTCGACCTCGACGCCTACCTCGCGCAGCAGCGGGCAGAGCGTGTCGCCGGTCAGGGGGCAGAGCGTGTCGCCGGCCAGGGGGCCGCAGACGGCTCGTCCGGTCGGCGGGCAGAGCAGAGCCCCGGCCGTGAGGAGACCCGGATCCCGATCCAGGGCGTGCACCGGATCATGGTCGAGCGGCTGTCCACGTCGCGGCGGGAGATCCCGGACGCCACCACCTGGGTGGACGTGGACGCGACCCGGCTGATGAAGGCCAAGGACGCGCTCAAGGAGGCGCGGCCCGAGGCGGGCATCGGCGTGCTCCCCCTGCTGGCGCGGATCGTGGTGGCGGGGCTGACGGCATACCCGGCCCTGAACTCCTCGGTGGACGTCGAGGCGGGCGAGATCGTCCAGCACGGCGGCATCAACCTGGGCTTCGCGGCGCAAAGCCCACGCGGCCTGGTCGTGCCGGTGGTGCATGACGCGCAGGCCCTGACCACGACCGAGCTGGCGCAACGGCTGCGCGAGCTGACCGCCAAGGCGCGGGAGGGGAAGCTGTCACCGGCGGACATGACCGGCGGGACGTTCACCCTCAACAACTACGGCGTCTACGGCGTGGACGGCTCGACTCCGATCATCAACCACCCCGAGGCGGCGATGCTGGGTGTGGGCCGGATCGTGGACAAGCCGTGGGTGCACAAAGGCAAGCTCAAGGTGCGCCAGGTGACCCAGCTGTCGTTCACCTTCGACCACCGGGTCTGCGACGGCGGGACGGCAGGCGGGTTCCTGCGGTTCGTGGCCGACTGCGTGGAGGATCCGCGGAGGTTGCTGACGGACCTGTAGCCCGCTGACGGACCCGCGGCACCCGGGCAGGGGCGCTGCTGGCGGGCGAGAACTGTGCGGCCGAACTAGTCTGCGCTCACCCTTCCGAAAGGTCCGCGCCGATGCTGGAGCCCGCCATCGCCTGGCTCAACGAGCTCCTCTGGAGCACCCCCATGGTCGTGCTCGTCCTCGCGGCGGGCCTGTGGTTCACCATCCGCACCGTCGTCCCGCAGGTGCGGCGGCTGCCGGACATGGTGCGCTACCTCGTCCGCGGCGACGACTCGACGCAGGGCCTGTCGTCGTTCCAGTCGTTCGCGATGGCGCTCGGCGGCCGGGTCGGGGTCGGCAACATCGCCGGTGTCGCCACGGCCATCCACTTCGGCGGCCCCGGCGCGCTGTTCTGGATGTGGGTGACCGCCTTCGTCGGCGCGGCAGTGGCGATCGCCGAGAGCTCGCTGGCCCAGATCTACAAGGAGGAGGTCGGCGGGGAGTACCGCGGCGGCCCCGCCTTCTACATCGAGAAGGGCCTGGGCTGGAAGTGGCTGGCGGTCCTGTATGCCGTGGCGGCGATCTTCGCGCTGACCATCACCGGCCCCTCCATCCAGTCCTACAACATCGCCGTGTCGATGGACGCCGCCTTCTCGGTCCCGCCGTGGGCCACCGGCGCCGTCGTCACCGGGCTGTTCTGCCTGGTCGTCTTCGGCGGCATGCACCGGATCGGTCGGGTCGTCGGGCTGGTCGTGCCGGTCATGGCCGCCTGCTACATCCTCCTGGGGCTCGCGCTGCTCGCCGTCAACGCCAGCGCTGTGCCGGAGATGTTCCGGCTCATCCTGGCCAGCGCCTTCGGGGCCGACGCGGCCTTCGGCGGCATCGTCGGCGCGGCGATCATGTGGGGCGTCAAGCGGGCGATCTACTCTTCGGAGGTCGGCACCGGTGCCGGCGCGCAGGCCGCGGCCGCGGCCGAGGTGTCCCACCCGGTCAAGCAGGGGCTGGCGCAGGGCTTCTCGGCCTACGTCGACACCCTGCTCATCTGCACGATCACCGGGCTGATGATCCTGGTCACCGGGTCCTACAACGTCGAAGGTCCGGACGGCGAGACCGTCGTGGAGAACGTGCCCGGGCTCATCGAGGGTCCGGAGTACACCCAGGCGGCGATCGACGCCGCCTTCCCTGGCTTCGGTTCGGCCTTCCTCGCGGTCGCGATGTTCTTCTTCGCCTTCACCACGCTGCTGTCGTTCGCCTTCTACGCCGACACCAACCTGTCCTACCTGCTGCGCGCCGGCAGGCGCCAGCGCCTGGTCGTCCGCGTCGCCTGGATGCTGCTGGCCGCCTCGATCTTCCTGGGCTCGCTGCGCTCGGCGTCCTTCGCGTGGAACCTCGCCGACGTCGGCCTGGGCCTCTACACCTGGATCAACCTCGTGGCGCTGGTCCTGCTCAGCAAGCAGGCCAACGCGGTCATCCGCGACTACGACCGGCAGCGCAAGGCCGGGGTGGACCCAGTCTTCAACCCGGAGGACGTGGGCATCACCAACGCGCCGGTGTGGAAGGACATTGCCGCCCGGCGGGCGGAAAAGGACCGGGCGGTGCGGACGTAGAGTCGGACCATGACTGACATCGCTGCGCCCACCGTCACCGAGACTGACCCGTCGACGACGAGCCGTACCAAGCTGGGCACTGTCGCCGCCAGCGCGCTGGCGCTGGGCGCGTTGGCGCTGCCCGACCACACCCGGATGACCCCAGGGCAGCGGCACCTGCTGAGGCTGGCCCGCTCGGCCTACGTCGGCTGGTACACCTGGGACACGGGGCGCCGCGCCCTGCTGCCCGAGGTCCCGGCGCCGATCTTCGGGGCGGTCGCCGGGGCGGCGGCCACCCTGGTCACCGCTCCCCTCGACGAGGCGGCCGACGGGTGGGCTGCTGCCCGCCTGCGCTCCTGGGGTATGCAGCGCCCCCGCCTGGCCCTGGCGCTCGTGGGGGCGGGCGTAGGTGCGGCGCTGGCGCTGGAGAACCAGAACCGCCCCGCGTCGTGGGACCAGGACGAGCTGCTCGAGCCCGGGGACTTCTACGAGTCGGTCGAGGTCCCCGACCACGCCCGCGCGCTGCTGGAGGCGATGCTCGACGCGGCGACGTCCCCGGGCGCCGACGGGCCCGTGCCGGCCGGGCTGGTCGAGACCGCCGCGACCCTGCGTGGACAGTTGGACCAGGCGCAGGCCTCGATCCTGCGCGACCAGCCGCTGAGCACCGACGTCCACTTCGAGGTCCCGGCGGAGGCCCCGCGGGTGGTCCCGCACGCCCAGGGCTGGCCGGTCCGGGCCCACTTCGAGGCCGGCGGGCTGCCTCTGCAGGTCGAGCTGTGGATCGGCGACGGTTATCTGTCCGGGCTGAGCATCATGCAGCGCGGCGACGACCTGGCTGAGGACGACGAGCGCTGGGAGACCGACATCCTGGACGTGCTGGAGGCCTGGCCGACCCCGGAGCAGGTCCGCCTGGTGCTGGAGACTGCGGACGGTTCGCGGCCGGTCGGCTGAGGCCCCGGAGACCCGCGCGCGGCCCTCGCGCCACTCGTCGAGGCATCCGCCACCGTTGCAACAGTGGCGGGAGCCTCTAATGGTGGCTCACCGGAGTGGGCGGACCTCAGGCGCGCAGTTGCAGCGTGGTCACGCAGGTGGCGTCGCCGTCGCCGGTCTCGAACGCCGCGACCCCGGTCAGCTCACCCTGGGTGATCGTCACCGTGCCGTGCGCGTCCTTGGGCAGCCAGTAGCCGACGAAGCCGTTCGCTCGGGTCGTGACCTCCTCGTCAACCAGGACCTCGCCCATGTGGTCGACGATGTGCACCCGCACCTCCTCGCCCACCATCTCGCCCTGGCAGCCGCCGAGGGCGTGGAAGTGGCAGGGGTGGGTCTGGTCGACGTAGGGCGCGACCGAGACGTAGACCAGGTCGCCCGGGATGGGCACGGTGATCTCCTGCTCGCCGTCGCCGAAGACGACGTCGTCGGTGCGCACCGAGCCCTGGACGGTGAGCGGCCGCTGCTGGTCCACCCGGTCCAGCGTCATGATGGCCGCCCGCACGCCGTCCTCGGCGGAGACGCCATACCCCTCCAGCATGTCGGCCACCTCCTCGGGCAACGCCTCGTCGGCGGAGGTGTCGAGCTCGACCGGGGAGACCGGCTCGCCGGCCTGCTCGGTGGCCGGCTCGGCGGCGGGCTCGGCTGCGGTCGTGGCCGGTGCCGGGCTCGCGGCGCTCTCGCTGTCCGACGGGCTGCAGGCCGCGAGGGCGACGGCGATGGCGGCAAGCAGGGCGGCGGTGCGGAGCTTCATGGCGGTCCTCAACGGTCGGAATTACTACGCAAGGTAGTGTTTCATATCGATCCCTCATCTGCGAATATCTGGCCCATGCACCCGACCAACCAACGCGTCCTCGACGCTGTCACCGCGGCCGGGATCGAGCCCCGCATGGTCTTCCTCGAGGAGCACGCCCGCACTGCCGCGCTGGCCGCAGCGCAGATCGGCTGCGAGGTCGGCGCGATCGCCAACAGCCTGGTCTTCGACTGCGACCACGAGCCGCTGCTGGTCATGGCCAGCGGTGCCGCCCGGGTGGACACCGACCTCATCGCGGCCACCCTGGGGGCAGGGCGGGTGGAGCGGGCCAGCGCGGCCTTTGTGCGGGAGGCGACGGGGATGCCGATCGGCGGCGTCGCGCCCACCGGCCACCCGGGGCGGCTGCGGGCTGTGGTCGACGTCGAGCTGGAGCAGTACGACCAGGTATGGGCCGCAGGAGGGACGCCCGACACCGTGATGGCGCTGAGCTATCCCGACCTGGTGCGGCTGACCGGCGGGACGCCCACGCGGGTGCGGTGAGGCGGCCTGGGCCCGTGGTGGCCCCCCGTGGCGGGGCCGGCCCTGTCGGTGGCCCCGGTTAAGGTCGCTGCGTGACCCTGTTCGTGCACCGTGGCCGCAGCACCGACGTGCTGGCCCACGGCCTGGCCGAGCTCCTCGCGGACCCGCTGGAGGACCCGTTCGCCGAGGAGGTCGTCGCGGTGCCGACGCGCGGGGTCGAGCGGTGGCTGGCGCAGCGGCTCTCGCACCGGCTCGGCGCGGGGGACGGTGACGACGGCGTGTGCGCGGGGGTGCGCTTCCTCACGCCGCACTCCCTAGTCGCGATGGTGCTCGGCGTGGAGCGCGACGACCCGTGGCATCCCGACCAGCTGGCCTGGCCGCTGCTGCGGGTGGTCGACGCCAGCCTCGGCGAGCCGTGGGCGGCCACGCTCGCCACCCACCTCGGCCACGGCCTCACCGGGGTGGAGCGCGAGCTGCGCAACGGCCGGAGGTATGCCGTGGCCCGACGCCTCGCCGGCCTCTTCGCCGACTACGCCGCCCAGCGGCCCACGATGCTGGCCGACTGGCGCGCCGGCGGCGCCGGGGACGGGCACGGCGGGCAGCTTGACGAGGACCTGGCCTGGCAGCCCGAGCTGTGGCGCCGGGTCGTGGACCAGGTGGGTGGGCAGACCCCCGACGAGCGCGCGGGCCGGGTCGTGCGGCTGCTGCGCGAGCAGGGCGCCGGCGCGCTGGGCCCGCTGGGTGGCGGACGGCAGGGCGAGCTGGTCCTGCCGGGCCGGCTCTCACTCTTCGGGCACACCCGGATCGCCCGGTCCGAGGTCGAGGTGGTGGCCGCGCTCGGCGAGCATCTCGACGTCCACCTCTGGCTGCCGCAGGCCTCCCCCGCGGCGTGGGACCGTCTGGCGTCGGTGGCCGCGCAGGGGCCGGTCGCGCGCGAGGCGGACGATAGCGCGCTGCTGGTGCGGCACCCGTTGCTGGCCAGCCTGGGGCGGGATTCGCGCGAGCTGCAGCGGACCTTGGCCATCGCCGGTGGGCAGGAGCGGGTGGTCGACGGCGCTGGCGAGCTTGGCGTGGCGGGCACGGGCGCTGGGGCCGGGCACGGCGGGCCGCATTCCCTCCTGCACCTGCTGCAGTCAGACCTCGCCGCCGACCATGTCCCCGACGAGACCGAGCGCGCGGCGCGTCAGGTGCCGGTGACCGACCGCAGCGTGCAGGTCCATGCATGCCACGGGCAGTCACGGCAGGTGGAGGTGCTGCGCGACGTCCTGGCCCAGCTGCTGGAGGACGACCCCACGCTCGAGCCGCGGGACGTCCTGGTCATGTGCCCCGACATCGACGCCTACGCCCCGCTCGTGCACGCCGGCTTCGGCCTCGGCGAGGTGGTGCGCGAGGAGCCCGCCCACCCCGCGCACGGGCTGCGGGTGCGGCTGGCCGACCGCGCTCCGGTGCAGACCAACCCGCTGCTCGGCCTGGCCACCCGGCTGCTGGAGCTGGCGGGTGGGCGGGTCACGGCCAGCGAGGTGCTCGACCTGGCCCGGGCGGCGCCGGTGCGGCACCGCTTCGGGCTCGACGACGACGACCTGGAGCGACTGGGCGACTGGGTGAAGTCGACCGCCGTGCGGTGGGGGCTGGACGCCGAGCACCGGGCCGGCTACCAGCTGCCCCACCTGACCCAGAACACCTGGCAGGTCGCGCTGGACCGGTTGCTCGTCGGGGCCGCCGTCGACGGCGAGGACACCGACCACCTGGGCCAGACCCTGGCCCTCGACGACCTCGACAGCGGCGACCTCGACCTGGCCGGCCGGCTGGCCGAGCTCGTCGACCGGCTGGCGCACACCGTGCGGGGGCTGCGTGCCGCCGACACCGTCGTCGAGTGGGTGCGCCTGCTCAAGGAGGGTGTGTTCGGGCTGGCGGACACGGCATACCGGGACGCCTGGCAGCTCGCCCAGCTCGAGCGGGAACTGGACCGGCTCGAGACGGCGGCCACGCGCGGGGGTGCGGCGGCCGGCGGCGGGGGTGCGGCGGCCGGCGGCGGGGCCGGGCGCGGGGGCGCCTCCCAGAGCGCGGGACGCGGGAGCGCGATGTCGTTGTCGTTGTCGCTGTCCGACGTGCACGCCCTGCTGGGCGAGCAGGCCGCGGGCCGCGCCACCCGGGCCAACTTCCGCACCGGCACGCTCACCGTCTGCACGATGGTGCCGATGCGCTCGGTCCCGCACCGGGTCGTGGCCCTGGTCGGCCTCGACGACGGTGTCTTCCCCCGCTCGACCACCCCCGACGGTGACGACGCCCTGGCCCGGCGGCCGGTCACCGGCGAGCGCGACCTGAGGGGGGAGGACCGGCAGCTGCTGCTGGACGCGGTGATGTCGGCCGGGGAGACGCTGGTCATCACCTACACCGGCTTCGACGAGCACTCAGGCCAGGAGCGCCCGCCGGCAGTGCCGCTCGGCGAGCTGCTCGACGCCGTGCGCCGGACCGCCTCCCCGGAGGGCGCGGACCGGGTGGTCACCGCGCACCCGCTGCAGCCGTTCGACGTGCGCAACCTCGGCGCCGTGGACGAGGGGCGGCCGGCGCTGCCGCCGGGTGATGCGCCGTTCAGCTTCGACCCGGCGGCGCTGGCCGGTGCCAGGGCGGCGGTCGAGGAGCGCACCGGCCCGGAGCCGGTCGCCCGCCACCGCCTGACCCCGGTCGACACCGAGGCCGACGTGGACCTCGGCGAGCTGATCCGCTTCTTCGACAACCCCGCCCGCGCGTTCCTGCGCTCCCGGCTCGGCCTGATCCTTCCTGAGGTGCCGGAGATCCGGGGCGAGGGCATTCCCATCGAGCTGGACGGGCTGGCCGCCTGGGCGGTCGGCGACCGCATCCTGTCCGCGGTGCTGGGCGGTCGCGACCCCGTCGCCACCTTCGACGCCGAGCACTGGCGGGGCGAGCTGCCGCCGTTCGAGCTGGGCACCCGGGTCCTGGACGACATCACCCGCAACGTCCAGGCCCTCTGCGAGGCGACGTGGCGCACGACCGGGCTCGGCGGGCTGGGCCAGCCGCTGCCCCGCGAGGCCCTCGACGTCGACCTCACCCTGCCCAGCGGCCGGCGTCTGGTCGGCACCGTGCCGGGGATGGTCGGCCAGCGGGCCCTGGAGGTCACCTACTCCACCGTCGCCGCCAAGCAGCGGCTGCGCTCGTGGATCACCTCCCTCGCCCTGGCCGCCGCGCTGGGTCAGGAGGCCAGCAGCCACGTCATCGGCCGCTACCGCTGGGGCCGCGCCAAGGGCTACGTCCTGGCCACTCACGGCCCTCACGAGCCGCAGGCCGCCCTGGACCTGCTCGAGCAGCTCGTCGACCTGCGCGACCGGGGGCTGTGCGAGCCGCTGCCGCTGTCCCCCAAGACCTCGCTGCGGTGGGCCCAGGCCTGGCTCTCCGGCCCGGGCGACCAGGCTGCGGCGACCATGGACGCGGAGCGGGAGTGGAAGACCAACGACACCTTCGACAGCGCCTTCCCCAAGGAGCAGGACGACCCCAGCGTCCGCTACGTCCACGGTGACTCCGTGCCCCTCACCGCGGTCCTGGGCGTCCCGGACGACGACGAGCGCTGGACCCCCGGGGTCGACTCGCGCCTGGGCCAGCTCGCCCTGCGGGTGTGGGCGCCGGTGCTGCGCGGGGCAGAGCGGTTGGAGCGGGTATGACGATGCGCCAGTTCTCCATCACCGACCCGTTGCCGCAGGGCACCGTGCTGCTCGAGGCGAGTGCCGGCACCGGCAAGACGTGGACGATCGCGGCCCTGGTCACCCGCTACGTCGCCGAGGGCGTCGCCACCCTGCCCGAGATGCTGGTCGTCACCTTCGGCCGGGCCGCCTCCCAGGAGCTGCGCGCCCGGGTCCGGGAGCAGCTGGACGCCGCCGAGCGAGCCCTGGCGGACCCGCCCCCGGAGCAGGAGCGTGACGAGCTGCTCACCCTGCTCCTCGCCGGTGACCCGGACGAGGTGGCGGCCCGCCGCACCCGGCTGCGCGCGGCGCTGTCCAACCTCGACGCCGCCACCATCGCCACCACGCACCAGTTCTGCCAGCAGGTGCTGCGCAGCCTCGGTGTCGCCGGCACGACCGACGCCTCCGCCACCCTCGTCGAGGATCTCGACGAGCTGCTCGTCGAGGTGGTCGACGACATCTACCTGCGCGGCTTCATGAAGGACGAGGCGGCGCCCCTGTTCTCCCGAGGGGACGCACTGAAGATCGCCCGCCGCGTCATCGACGACACCCACGCCGAGCTGCGCCCGACGATCGCTGAGCGGGGCAGCGCCCCTGACCGGCGGGTCCGCTTCGCCAAGGCGGTCCGCGAGGAGATGGACGTGCGCAAGCGCCGGCTGCAGGTGATGCACTACAACGACCTGCTCAGCCAGCTGGCCGAGGCACTCAAGGACGAGGGCTCTCCCGCCCGGGCCCGGATGCGGGCGCGCTGGCGGGTGGTGCTCGTCGACGAGTTCCAGGACACCGACCCGGTCCAGTGGCAGGTGCTGGATCGCGCCTTCTCCGGCCACGCGCACGCGATGGTGCTCATCGGCGACCCCAAGCAGGCGATCTACGCCTTCCGCGGCGGCGACGTCGTCACCTACCTGCAGGCGGCGGCCACGGCGGTCGACCAGCGCACGCTGCCCCGCAACTACCGCTCCGACGCCGGCGTCGTCGACGCCCTCGGCACGCTGCTGGGTGGCGCCCAGCTCGGCGACAAGCAGATCGCGGTCCACCCGGTGAGCGCCCACCGACCCGCCACCCGTCTCGCCGGGGCCCCGAACACCGCGCCCGTCCGGGTGCGGCAGGTGCTGCTCAAGGACCACCTAGGCGGCGACAGCCGGATGGGTGCGGTGCGGCCCTTCATCGCCCGGGACCTAGCCCAGGACGTCGCCGCGCTCCTGGCCTCCGACGCCACCTTCGACGGCCGCCCGGTCCAGGCCCGGGACATCGCGGTCATCGCCCACAAGGGCAAGGACCTGGCCGAGGCGCAGCGCGCCCTGCACGCGCTCGGCATACCGGCCGTCAGCACCGGGGGGTCGACCGTCCTGCACAGCCAGGCGGCGCACGACTGGCTGGCGCTGCTGGAGGCGATGGTGGCGCCCCACCGCGCGCTGCTGACGCGGGCAGCGGCGCTCACCGACCTGCTCGGCTACGCGGTGCCACAGCTCGACACCGGCGGCGCCGACCTCGACGACGAGCTGGCGCAGCGCTGCCGCGAGCTGGCGCACGTCTACGCCCGCCAGGATGTCGCTGCCGTGCTGGAGCTGCTCACCGTCGCCGGCCTGCCGGCCCGGGTGCTGGGCCGGGTGGGCGGCGAGCGGGTCCTGACCGACCTGCGGCACGTGGCGCAGCTGCTGCACGAGGTCGGCCGGCGTGACCAGCTGGGGCTGGTCGCCCTGCTGGAGTGGCTGCGCGCCGGCATGACCGAGGACGCCCCGCAGTCCTCAGGAGCGCGGACCCGGCGGCTGGACAGCGACGCCGCGGCGGTGCAGCTGGTGACGATCCACGGGAGCAAGGGGCTGCAGTACCCCGTCGTCTACCTGCCCAGCCTGACCGACCGGTGGGTCAGCGACGTGCCGGACATCCCGCTCCTGCACGAGGAGCCGCCCGCCCGGACACGCTGCCTCGACGTCGGCGGGGCGGCCGGCAACCCGGGCTGGGACGCCTCAGTGCGCGCGCACAAGGACGAGGACTCCGGGGAGTCGCTGCGGCTGCTCTACGTGGCGCTGACCCGGGCCCAGTCGCAGGTCGTGACGTGGTGGGCGCCGTGCAGCAACTCCGCGAACTCCGCGCTGCACCGGGTGCTCTTCGGCCGCGCTCCCGGGGAGGGACCGGTGCCGGACCGGGTCGCTGTGCCGCGTCGCGACGACCAGGCCGGTGAGCGGCTCAGGCAGTGGGCCGCCGAAGGCGCCTTCGTGCTGGAGCCGGCCGACCCGGCGGCCGAGGTGCCCGAGGTGCCCGTGCCGCCAGCGCCAGAGCTGCGGCTGGCGACCTGGACCCGGCAGGTCGACACCGGCTGGCGCCGCACCTCCTACACCGCGCTGTCCACCCCGCAGGACGAGCAGCTCGCGGGGGTCGGCAGCGAGCCCGAGGTCGTGCCGCGCGAAGACGAGCCGGACGCTGTCGACCCGGTGGTCGAGGGGACGCCGGCGCTGCCGGGTCTGGAGGCGGCGGTGCCGGGTGCGGAGGTGCCTTCACCGATGGCCGAGCTGCCGGTCGGGGCGACGTTCGGCTCGCTGGTGCACGGGGTCCTCGAAGACGCCGACCCTCAGGCCGACGACTTGCACGCGGAGTTGCTGGAGCACATTCGCGAGCAGAAGGTGCTGTGGCCCGTCGACCTCGGGGAGGGCGGGGAGGAGTCGCTCGCCGAGGCTCTGGTCGCGGTCTGCGACACCCCGTTGGGACCGCTCGCCGGCAACGCAACGCTGCGCGACATCGGCCGGGCCGGCCGGCTGACCGAGCTGGACTTCGAGCTGCCGCTGGGTGGCGGTGACCTGCGGCGGGGGGCCGGTGGCGGTCCAAAACAGGGGCGTGGCTCGGGCGGACCGGGAAGTGGGCACGGCTCAGGCGCGCCGGGCGCCGGCGAGCGGGGCTCGGGCGAGAAGGGCTCGGGCGAGAGGGGCGCCGGACCAGGCGGCACGGCATACCCCCCGGTCGTGCTGGGCGACCTCGTGCCGCTGCTGCGTGCCCACCTGCGCCCGGGAGACCCCGTCCGCGGCTGGGCCGACGTGCTCGAGGGCAACCCCGAGCTGGGCGGGCAGGAGCTGCGCGGCTACCTGACCGGGTCGGTCGACGTGGTGCTGCGCACGGGCGGGCGCTACTTGGTCGTGGACTACAAGACCAACTGGCTGGGGCGTCCGGAGCAGCCGTTGACCGCGGCCGACTACCGCCCGGAGAAGCTCGATGAGGCCATGGGGCACAGCTCCTACCCCCTGCAGGCGCTGCTGTATGCCGTCGTCGCGCACCGGTTCCTGCGGTGGCGGCTGCGCGGCTACGACCCGGCGCGGCACCTGGGCGGGGTGCTCTACCTCTACCTGCGCGGGATGTGCGGACCGCAGACGCCGGTGGTCGACGGGCACCCGTGCGGGGTCTTCTCCTGGCGGCCGCCGGTGGAGCTGGTCACGGGCGTCTCTGACCTGCTCGACGGTCGGCGCGCGGCGGGAGCGGCATGAGGAGGGCGGAGCGGTGAGCATCGTGGAGACCTTCGAGCAGGTCGGTGACTTCGACCGGCGGCTGGCGCTGTCCGCCAAGGGCGTGTTGGGGCAGTTCAACGCGGCGGGGGTGATCACCGCGGCCGACGTGCACATCGCGCGCACCCTGGCCCGGATCACGCGGGAGCAGGACGAGTCCGCCGTGCTCGCCGTAGCGATGGCCTCGCGCGGGGTGCGGTCGGGGTCGGTGGCGATCGACCTGACCGACCTGGCGGCCGACGGCGCGTCGGCCCTGCCCGACCTGCCGTGGCCGGACCCGCAGGACTGGGTGGAGTCCGTCGCCGGCAGCAAGCTCGTGGCGCAGGGCGCGCTCGTCGTCGACCAGGGACTGGTCTACCTGCAGCGCTACCACCACCAGGAGGTGCAGGTGGTGCAGGACCTGCAGGCCCGGGCCGCGCTGGAGCCACCGGCGGTCGACGAGGCGGTGCTGGCGGCCGGGCTGCAGCGGATCTTCCCCGGCCAGGGGTATGCCGAGCAGCGCGCCGCCGCGGACGTCGCCATCCGGGCCGGCACTAGCGTGCTCACCGGCGGGCCCGGCACCGGCAAGACGACCACCGTCGCGGGCGTGCTGGCGCTGCTGGCCGAGCAGGCTGCGGCTGCGGGAGGTCGGCCGCTGCGGGTCGGGCTGGCCGCGCCGACCGGCAAGGCCGCGGCGCGGGTCAAGGCCGCCCTCGACGGGGCGATGGCCGGCATCCTGGCGCGCACCTCCGACCCGGCGACCCGGGCGGTCGTTGAGCCGCTGGCCCAGGTCGAGGCCTCGACCCTGCACCGGCTGCTCGGCTGGCGCCCCGACAGCCGGACCCGCTTCCGGCACCACCGGGCCTACCGGCTCCCCCACGACGTGGTGCTCGTGGACGAGGCGTCGATGGTCTCGCTGACCCACATGGCCCGGCTGCTGGAGGCGCTGCGACCCACCGCGCGGCTGATCCTCGTCGGCGACGCCGACCAGCTGGTCTCCGTCGACGCCGGCGCGGTGCTGGCGGACCTGGTGGCGGGCGCATCCCCTTTGGCCTCCCCCGCGGCGGGGGCGTCTTCTGCTGCTTCCCCCGCTGCGGGCGCATCAGGGCCGGACCCGGTGGCGGAGACCGCCCTCGCCTCCAACCCCCCGGTGGCAGTCGCCCGTCTGCGCACGGTGCACCGGTTCGGCGCCACGATCGGCGCCCTGGCCGAGGCTCTGCGGCAGGGTGACGCCGACGCGGTCGTTGCCGCCCTGTCCTCCGGCAGCCCCGAGGTCGAATGGGTGGGAGACGACGAGCCGGACCACACGGCATACCTGCGTCCGGTGCTCACCCGGCACGCCCGCGCGGTGCTGGACGCCGCCCGGCGGGGCGACGGCGAGGCTGCGCTGGCGGCGCTGGGCGAGCACCGGCTGCTGTGCGCGCACCGCGCCGGGCCGCACGGCGTGCGCACGTGGAACCAGCTGGTCGAGGTGTGGCTCGGCGAGGAGACGGGGATGACCTTCTACGAGCCGATGTACCTCGGGCGGCCGCTGCTGGTGACCGCCAACGACTACGCGACGGGCGTGCTCAACGGGGACACGGGCGTGGTGGTCGCCTCGCAGCGGCCGGACGGCACTCCGGTGCGGATGGCGGTCATCGAGGGACCGTCGGGGGCGCAGCGGTTCGCGCCGAGCCGGCTCGGGGAGGTCGAGACGATGCACGCGATGACGATCCACAAGGCGCAGGGCAGCCAGGCGCGGGAGATCACCGTGCTGCTGCCCGAGTCGGACAGTGCGCTGCTGACCCGCGAGCTGTTCTACACCGCGGTGACCCGGGCTCAGGAGCGGGTGCGGGTCGTGGGCTCCGAGGCCGTGGTCCGCGCCGCGGTCGAGCGCCGGGTGGTCCGCGCCAGCGGCTTGCAAGGCCGGCTGCGCGCGTTGGCCGACCCTCCGTCGGCTGAGTCTGGGGCGGCGGACCTGCCCCCACTCACAGGCTGATTTCGTGCCTACCCCCCGGATGTATCCAGTGTTGAGCACGACAAGGGACGGTAAGTCTGCAGCCACAGGGTCAGCGTGTCCCGGGTCTCGACCCAGCTGGTGAGCGGCAGGGCCGGCCAGGGCGCGCTACTCATGAGGAGGCGTTGTAGGACGGCGCGGGCTCGGCACCGGGCACCCGGAAGGTGAGCTCGTCGGGGTAGCACCACCACCAGTCCTCGCCGGGCTCGAAGGAGCGGACCAGAGGGTGGTCCCGCCGCTCGCGCCAGTGCGCGGTGGCGTGCTGGTTCGGGGAGCTGTCGCAGCACCCGACGTGACCGCACGCCATACAGATGCGCAGGTGCACCCACGAGTCACCGGTGCGCAGGCAGTCCTCGCAACCGTTGGCCGAAGGGGTCACGTCCTGGGCGAGGTCGAGATGCTTACAGGGTGCGTTCACGGTCCGACTCCTCTGGCGGGGGCTGTGATCAACGTTAGCGGGAATCGGGCCCCGACGTCCGGGGTCGGCCGGGAGCACACAAACGAGCGCCCGGCCGCACCTGCCCCTGCAAGGTGTGACCGGGCGCTCTGGGCCGATTCGGGTGTCCCTTCCCGGTTCGGCCTACTGGGGTTGTGACCCGCCACGCGTCCCTTCGTGGCGGTGCCCCAGTCGCAGCTCCTGCTCAGGTGTCAGCCTGTGCCGGAGCGAGATCGGGCGGTGTGATGCTTCTGATCAACCGCGTGTCCTGTCGTGGCATTCCGCGTGTCCTCTCGTGGCATTCCGCGTGTCCTGTGGGGGCTTCTCGCGTGTCCTGTCGGGACTGGTGTGGTGTCGAGGATGGGGTAAGTGGGGTGGGATGGTCAGGCGGTGGCAAGCCCTTCGGCCGGGGTGACGCGTGCGGCGCGGCGGGCCGGCAGGACGCTGGCGAGCAGACCTGCCAGGAGTGCGACGCCGAGGATCAGGCCCAGGCGGGCCCAGGGAATCCCGAGCCGCACGTTGGTGCCCTCCGGCAGGACCGTCTGCACACCGAGCCAGGCGTAGAGCAGACCCAGCCCCAGCCCGAGCACCGCGCTGACGACCGCCAGCAGCACGCCCTCGGTGAGCAGCATCGAGCGCATCTGCCCCCGGGTCAGGCCCAGGCCGCGCAGCAACGCGTGCTCGCGCTGGCGCTCGACCACGGACAGCGACAGGGTGTTGGCGATCCCGACGACGGCGATGATCACGGCCACGCCCAGCAGGGCGGTAGTGACCAGCACCAGCACGTCGAGCACCTGGGTGATGACGGCGCGCTCCACGGCGGACCCCTCGTAGTAGAGGGTGTCCTCACCCAGGTCCTGGATCCCGGTGAGCAGTGCGCCGAGGTCGGCGTCGTCACCGGCGCGGATCAGCAGGGTGCCCTCGCCGACCTGGTCGCCGCCCAGGACCAACAGGTCCTGCTTGTGCAGCGCCACGTTGTAGCCCAGACCGACCTCGACGACCGTCATCTCCTGACTGCCACCTGTCCCGCTGACCTCGAGACGGTCCCCGCCCTCGAGCCCGTACATCGACTGCAGGCCCTCACTCAGACCCACGGTCCCCGGCTCCAGGGTCGCCAGTTGACTGGCGCTGCGGAAGACGCCGCCGTCCTGCTCGTCCAGACCCAGGGCCTGGACCGGCCAGTCCTGTCCCAGGGTGAGCTGGGCCGTGGGGACCAGCGAGGTGTCGGCGACACCCTCCAGGGCGCGCACCCGGCCCTCCACCCCTTGGGGGATCTGGGCGGGCACAGGCTGCTCGTCCTCGTCCGTGCCGGGGGAGGCAACGAGGGCGAGGTCCACGGTGTAGGCGTCGTCGATCTCGCCCAGGGCGGTGCGCTCACCGGTGGCGGCACCGATCGTGGTCATCGTGATGAGGGTGACCCCCACGAGCAGGGCTGCGGAGGTCGCGGCCGCCCGGCCCGGGTTGCGCACTGCGTTGTCGACCGCCAGCCGGCCGGGCACACCGGTCCGGCGTGCCACCACGCCGAGGGCGCGGACGGCGAGCGGCACGATGACGACCGCTGCGAGGAGCACCCCGAGGAAGGAGATCAGGCCTCCGCCCACCCCCGCGAGCATGTTGCGGTTCGTGGCGGCATACAGCATCGCAGCCAGGCCAACGCCGGCGAGCAGCGCGGCCAGGGCGAGCCGGACCCAGCCGGCCCGGCGTCCCTTCCCGGCGGTGTCGGTGGGCCGCAGCGCGGCCAGTGGCGAGACACGGGTGGCCCGGGTGGCCGGCTGCAAGCTGGCCAGCACCGTGACCGCCGTGCCGACCGCCAGCGGCAGCACGACCGCGAGCGCCGTGACCGCCAGGCCGGAGCCGAGCGGGATCCCCATGTCCAGCGTGCGGGCAAAGGCGAGCAGGCCCCATGCCGCGCCGAGCCCGACCAGCACCCCGACCGCGGACGCGAGCACCCCCAGCAGCAGCGCCTCAAGGAGCACCATCCGGCGCACCTGGGTCTTGGCCGCCCCGATACAGCGCAGCAGCGCCAGCTCACCGGTGCGCTGGGCCAGGGTGATCGTGAAGGTGTTGGCGATGACGATGGCGGCGGTGGCCAGGGCCACGGCCCCGAAGCCGAGCAGGATCGCGCCCAGCACGGCGGTCTCTCCGGTGAGCCCGGCGACCCGCGCCTCAGCGGCCTCCGGCCCCGTGCGCACCTGGGCCTCCGGCACAGCCAAGGCCAGCGCGGTCCGCACCGTGTCCTGGTCAGCACCTTCAGCGAGCTCGACCTGGGCGTAGTTGTAGCCCAGCTGCGGGTCCAGCTCGCGCAGGGTGGCGTCGGTGGCCATGAAGCCCTCGCCGTAGCTGAGCTGGCTCAGCTCGCCCGGGTCGATGATGCCGACCACGGTCGCCTCCATGTCGTTGGCGACGCCGTCCTCGTCCTCCGACCCGGTCACGGTCAGCGTGTCCCCGATCGCCACGCCGTGGTCGGCGGCCATCGGGTTGACCGCGATCTCGCCGGCGGCGGTCGGGCTGGCGCCCTCGAGCAGGCGCGCGCCGGCCGCCGGGACCGAGACGCCGGGGAAGTACTGGGAGCCGCGCTCGGCATACGTCGAGGCATCACCACTGACCTGGGCGACACCGTCGACGGCCGCGACGGCGTCGTACTGCTCGATGGTCAGCCACGAGTTTTCCATCTCCACGACCAGGTCGGCGTCACGGACACCGGTGGCGACCGCGTCCTCCAGGCCGCGCTGGGCGGTGGCGACCACGATGAGGCTGGTGGCCAGGAAGGCGGTGCCGATGATGATGGCGATCGCGGCCGAGATCAGCCGGCGGCCACGGGCGGCGAGCCCGGCGGTCATCCAGGCTGCGGAGGCCCGGGAGGAGCGGCCGGGGCGGGAGTTCTCGGCTGAGGAGCCGTGCGGCCCGGTGCCTTGCGGCCCGCTGCCGGTCGGGGCGCCCGTGGGCATGGCAGAGGTCTGCATCACGCGCGCCCCAGCCCGCGCACGGCCTCGATGACGGCGTCGACGTCAGGGTTCGTGAGCTCGCCGGCGATCTGGCCGTCAGCAAGCAGCAGGACCCGGTCGGCGACCGCGGCCGCGTTCGGGTCGTGGGTGACCATGACCACCGTCTGGTCCCACTGGTCGACCGAGCGACGCAGCAGGGCGAGCACCTCGGCGCCGGTGGCGGAGTCGAGCGCGCCGGTCGGCTCGTCGGCAAAGATCACCTCCGGGCGGGTCAACAGCGCACGCGCCAGCGCCACCCGCTGCTGCTGCCCTCCGGACAGCTCGCCGGGGCGGTGCCCCAGGCGGTCGGTCAGGCCCAGGCCGTCGACGACCAGCTGCTCCCAGCTGGGGTCGACACCACGCCCAGCCAGGTCCAGCGGGAGGCGGATGTTCTGGCGAGCGGTGAGCGTGGGCAGCAGGTTGAAGGCCTGGAAGACGAAACCGACGGCACGGCGGCGCACCTTGGTCAACTGCGCGTCGGAGAGCGAGGTCAGCTCGGTGTCACCCAGGAAGACCCGGCCGCTGGTGGGGCTGTCCAGCCCCGCGAGCAGGTGCATGAGGGTGGACTTGCCGGAGCCGCTGGGCCCCATGATCGCGGTGAACTGCTGCGCCTCGATGCCTACGGACACCCCGTCGAGGGCTCGCACGGCGGTCTCCCCGCGGCCGTAGGTCTTGGTCAGGTCCAGGGCGCTGGCCGCCAGGGTGGCCGCAGGTCGCGGCTCAGTCGTTGTCGTCATGGGTGAAACCGTAGGTCTGCCCGTGCGCACCGGACGTCGTTCACCGGTCGTGACCTGGGTGGTCTTCCCTACGACCGGGGTATGACGTGCGCCTGGTCGATCTCCACCCGCGGTCAGCGCGGCGGCGGCTCGACGGAGGCCGGGGCCGGCCGGCCTCAGTCCGCTAGCACCGTAGCCCTAGCTGGACCTCGCCTGGGGCGGGTCCTCCGGCACGGCCTGAACGGCCGGAGCGGCGGTGGTGAACTTCAGCCCCGCCGCGCAGCCGATGATGCCGGCGAGGAAGAGCACCTTGAGCGGGGTGAGGGGCTCGGCCCCCGTGATGGCCGCCCAGGTCACGGTGAGGACGGCACCCAGGCCGGTCCAGACCGCATACGCCGTGCCGATCGGGATGGAGCGCATGGCCTGGGCCAGACCGATGAGGCTGAGCACGCAGAAGATGAGGAAGACGATGGTCGCGACGGGCCGGGTCAGGCCCTCGGACGCACCGAGCGCGGTGGCCCAGACCGCCTCCAGGATGGCGCTGAACAGCAGGATGCCCCACGCCATGTCAGGCCACCGCCTTGAGTCCCACGACGCAGGCGACGATGCCGAGCAGCAGCAGGACGCGCACGAGGGTGGCCGGCTCGGTGCCGCGCAGCATCGCCCACAGGACGGTGAGACTGGCACCCGTGGCGGTCCAGACGGCATACGCCGTGCCGGTGGGGATGGTCTGCATCGCCACCGCCAGGCCCCACATGCTGAGGACGGCGGCGACGACGAAGACGATGGTGGGCAGGGGTCGACGCAAGCCGCGAGAGGCTCCGAGTGCAGTCGCCCAGACGGCTTCGAGCACGCCGGCGCCGATGAGGATGGCCCAGTCCATGGGCAGTTCACTCCTGACGAAGGTCGACGAGAGGGGTGGCCAGTCTTGTCCTCACCGGGTACTGAACCGTCGTCCGGGGCGCTGGAGCGCCACTGTCAGGGTAGCAACGCGGCGCCGTGTCGCCGGTCGGAGCGAACCGTGTCGCCGGTCGGGGGCAAAGCGTGTCGCCGGTCGGGAGCGAACCGTGTCGTCGGTCGGAGCGAACCGTGTCGCCGGTCGGGGGCAAAGCGTGTCGCCGGTCGGGGTGGTTACTCGGGGCGGCCGACGAGCCCCGTCTCGTAGGCGGTGATCACCATGTGCACGCGGTCACGCAGGCCGAGCTTGTGCAGCACCCGGCCGATGTGGGTCTTGACGGTTGCCTCGGCCAGGAACAGCTCCGCGGCGATCTCACTGTTGGTCAGGCCGCGGCCGACCGCCTCGAGCACCTCGCGCTCCCGGTCGGTCAGCGGCGCCAGCCGGGCCGTCGCGGCACGACGCTGCCGTGCGGCGGCGTTCTCCTGGCCCGCGTCGGGCAGGTCAGGCACGAACCGCTCCAGCATCCGCCGCGTCGTCGACGGCGCCATCGCGGCGTCCCCCGCGTGCACCGCGCGGATGGCGAAGAGCAGCTCCGCGGGGCCGGCGTCCTTGAGCAGGAAGCCGGAGGCGCCGGCCTTGAGGGCGGCATAGACGTACTCGTCCAGGTCGAACGTCGTCAGCACCAGCACCCGGGCCGGGTCGTCACGCTCCTGCAGCCGGCGGGTCGCCTCGACCCCGTCCAGACGCGGCATCCGGATGTCCATGAGCACCACGTCCGGCCGCGTCGCGCCGATGGCGTCCAGGGCCGCAGCACCGTCGCCGGCCTCCCCGACCACGGTCATATCAGCCTGCGCGTCGAGGACCATCCGGAAACCGGCGCGCACCAGCTCCTGGTCGTCGACGAGGAAGAGCCGGATGGGGCCTTCGCCCGGGGCTGTGGTCACTGCGGTCCTCCTGGGGTGGGCACGTCTGCTGAGGGTATGCCGTTCCCCCGCCCGTGCGTCACGCCCCTGGATGGAGTCTGCGTCTGCGCCTGTGCCTGCGCCGGGAGCGTGGCGACCACCTCCCAGCCGCCGCGCGGCCGGGGGCCCGCCTGGACGCTGCCGCCCAGCACCTCCACCCGCTCGGCCATGCCCAGGATGCCGTTGCCCTCGCCGTCGGAGTTCGGGTCCAGCCCGAACCCGTCATCCGTGACGCGCACGAGCAGCACCGCCGGGGTCCGCAGCACGTCCACGTCGATGACGGCGTCCGGGCCGGCGTGCTTGAGCGCATTGGTCAGCGACTCCTGCACCACCCGGTAGGCGGCCAGGTCGACCTCGCGCGGCAGGTCGTCGATGCGCCCGCGCACGGCAACATGCACCTCCCGGCCGGAGTCCCGGACCCGCTGCGCCAGCTCGGTGAGGTACTCCAGCCCCTGCAGCGGCGTGTACTCCGCGCCCGCCCCCTCATCGCGCAGCACGCCGACGAGCTTGCGGGTCTCGGCCAGCGACGCGCGGGCGGTGTGCGCCAGGGTCTCCAGGGTCGCCGCCGCCCGCTCCAGCGCAGCCCGGTCCGGTGCGCTGGCGGGCGGCTGCTCGAGGGCGGTCCGCGCGGCATACAGGCCCCCGTCGGCCTGCACCACCACGACAGCCAGGCTGTGCGCGACCACGTCGTGCATCTCCCGCGCGATGGAGGCCCGCTCGCCCTGGGCTGCGAGCAGGGTGCGCTGGGCCTGGTCGCGGGCCAGCGCCCGGTTCTGCTGCTCCAGCTTGGCGACGACGTCCTTGCGGCGGCGCACGACGTCGCCCAGGACCCAGGCCACCGCCACCACCATGGCGATGAAGAAGGCGTTGAAGGCGGCGTACAGCAGCTCCGAGCGCCAGTTCATCCCCGACTCGAGGCGGGCCCAGTCCAGCGCCGCGACGCCCGAGCCGAAGAGCCCTAGCAGGAGCACGCCGCGGGACTGTGCATGGGTGCCGAAGACAGCGGCGCTGTAGACGACGATCGGCACGGCGATGTTGCCGAAGTGCGGGCCGTCGAGCGCCCACACCTGCAACAGGCAAACCGCGGCCACGCCGAGGGCCGCGACCACTGGGGACCTGCGCCGCACCACGAGGGGCAGCAGCAGCAGCACGCCGACCAGCCAGTAGCCGGTGCCCGCAGTCGCGGAGATCAGCGTGTTGAGCACGATCAGGACCACGACCAGCAGGAAGTCCGGGAAGAGGCTGCGCAGCATCACCGCCCGGTCACCGGCCAGCTCCTCGGCCCACGCCTGCGCGTCCTTGGCCCCCGCTTGCGCGGCGTCCCACCACGCCCGGGGGCGGCTCGGTCTCGCATTGTGATCCACGCCCTCGACCCTAGGCCCGTCCCCCGGCACCGGGCGTCCGGCCACGGGCGGGAGCGGGCGGGCGGGCGTCATACCGGGGTATGACGCCCGCCGGGCTGGTTGCGGCGTTGGCCTCACCGTTCAGCGCTCGGGCGGAGGACTCCTGGTCGTAGAGTCGGCAGCATGAACGCGGCTGGGTCGGAGGGGGCGGGCACGTCGAGCGAGCAGAGCGGCGAGGAGCGGGCGTTGGCGGCGCTGGAGCGGGCCGGGCTGGCACATGAGGTGACGAGGCACGGCCGGGTCGGCAGCCTGGAGGAGGCCGCGCGGGTGCGTGGCGTGCAGCCGCGGGACATCGTCAAGACCCTGGTCGTGCGGCGGGCAGAGGGTGACTACCTCTTCGTGCTGGTCCCCGGCGACCGGGAGATCTCCTGGCCCAAGCTGCGGGCGCTGCTCGGCGTCAATCGGCTCTCGATGCCGGACGCAGCGACAGCGCAGGTGGCCACCGGTTACGAGCGCGGGACGATCACGCCGTTCGGGTCCGCGACCGCGTGGCCGGTCGTGGCCGACGCCTCGCTGACCGCGGAACCCGGACGTCTGATCTCGATGGGGGCCGGTGCCCACGGGGCGGCGGTCACCGTCGACGCCGCCGCCGCCCTGGAGCACCTGCAGGCGCAGGTGGCGGACGTCACCGAGCCCGCGGGATGACGGGGAGCGCCGGCAACTTCAGCCGGCCGGGAGCCGACAGGTCGGCTCCACCCACGCGTCTCACCCCGTCCGGTGCTCGGCCAGCCACCGCTGGGTCGCCCGCGCCGCGACGCGGCCGGCCCGGTTGCCCCCGATCGTGGAGGCGGACGGCCCGTAGCCGACGAGGTTGACCCGGTGGTCGAGGGCGGCGGTGGTGTAGGTGTGCCGGTCGAAGGGCGCAAGCAGCCGGATCCCGCCGTGCGGGCTGCGCAGCTGGAGTGGACCCAGGTGCTCCACGCTCTGCCGAAAGCCGGTGGCCCAGACGATCGCATCGACCGGCTCCACCGTGCCGTCCGCCCAGCGCACGCCATCCGGCTCGACCCGCTCGAACATCGGCCGGCGCTCGTAGGCACCCAGCTGGCGCGCCCGCTCCTCCTGCGGCCGCAGGATGAGCCCGGTCACATCGACGACGCTGCGCGGCGGCAGCCCCCGAGCCACCCGCTCCTCGACCAGGGCGACCGCCTTCCGGCCGGCGTCGAGGGTGAACTCCGAGGCACGCCATACCGGCTCCCGTCGCGTCACCCAGATCGTCTGGGCGACCGGGGCCAGCTCACCCAGGATCTGCACGGCTGAGGCACCCCCGCCCACGACCACCACGCGCCGGCCGGCGAACTCGTCCGGGCCGGCCCACTGCACGGTATGCAGCTGCCGCCCCTCGAACTGGCTCATCCCCGGGTAGGAGGGCACGAACGGGCTGTCCCAGGTGCCGGTCGCGTTGACGACGGTGCGGGTCAGCCGGTCCCCGGCGGCGCCGCGGGCCCGGACCCGCAGCAGGCCGGCTGGGTCGTCGTCCACGGACTCGACCGCGGTCACCGCGACCGGCCGATCGACGGGCAGCTGGTGACGCCGCTCATAGTCGGCGAAATAGCCGGGCACCACCTCGTTCGCCCGTGTCTGCCCGTCGTGCCCGGGCAGCGCCTCCCCCGGCAGGTCGGAGACGCCGTGCACGTCGACCATCGTCAGCGTGTCCCACCGGTGCTGCCAGGCCCCACCGGCCGCCTCGTTGGCGTCCAGCACCACGAACGGGCTCACCCCCAGCCGCTTCAGGTGGTATGCCGTGGACAGGCCGGCCTGGCCGGCGCCGATCACGATGCTGTCGTAGGTCTGCACCTTGGGTCCAACAGCACGTCGTGGGCCCGCCTTCCGTCTTGCTGCGCGAGGTCGCGAGGTCAGGCTACGGTGACGCATGGTCGCACCGCGGACCTGGTCGGGCGATCCCCTCACGCAAAGGAGCGAGCATGGAAGCGATCGAACCAGCCTATGGAGCCGGGGTGCTGCTGCTGATCGCGGCCGCAGCGGTGGCTCTGCTGCTCTTCCTCATCATGAAGATCAAGCTGCACGCCTTCATCGCGCTGGTCCTCGTCAGCGTGCTGACCGCCGTCGCGGCCGGGATCCCCCTGGCCGACGTGCCTACGGCCCTGATGAGCGGCTTCAGCACCACCCTGGGGTCGGTGGCGCTGCTCGTCGCCTTCGGCGTGATGCTCGGCCGACTGTTGGAGCACACCGGTGGAGCACAGGTGCTCGCCGACACCCTGATCGGCCGGTTCGGGGAGAAGCGGGCTCCGCTCGCCCTGGGCGTGGCGGCCCTGATCTTCGGCTTCCCCATCTTCTTCGACGCCGGTCTGGTCGTCTTCCTGCCGATCATCTTCACCGTCGCTCGGCGCTTCGGCGGCTCCGTCCTCAAGTACGGCCTGCCCACCGCCGGTGCGTTCGCGGCGATGCACGCCATCGTGCCGCCCCACCCCGGGCCGGTCGCGGCGGCCGACCTTATGGAGGGTGACATCGGTCTGACGCTCCTGATGGGCGTCCCGGTCGCGATCATCGGGTGGTTCCTCGGCGCCCACCTCGTGTCCCAATGGCTGGGCAACCGCTTCCACGTCTCCGTGCCGGACCTGCTCTTCGGCAAGCAGAACGGCGGCGTGGACCCGGACGCCGACGACGAGGCGGAGCGCCGCGGGGTCCGCAAGGAGGCGCCGCCGTTCGGGACGGTCCTGCTGATCCTGCTGCTGCCTTTCCTGCTCATCGCCCTCAACACCGGCGTCAACACCCTGCGGACGGACGGCGTGATCCCGCAGGACGCCGTGTGGGCCGACTTCTTGATGCTCATCGGCCAGACCTCCGTGGCGCTGCTCATCACCGTCATCGTGGCGCTGATCCTGCTGGCCCCCGGCCGCTTCAGCATGTCCAAGGCGGGCAGCCTGTTCGACGACGCCCTCGGCTCGATCGCCGCCATCATCCTCATCACCGGCGCCGGCGGCATGTTCGGCGGGGTGCTGCGGGCCAGCGGCATCGGGCAGGCCCTCACCGAGTCACTGGGTGACCTGGGTCTGCCGCTGATCGTGCAGGCTTTCCTCATCGCTACCGCGCTGCGGGTGGCCCAGGGCTCGGCCACGGTGGCGATCACCACGACGGCCGGTTTGATCTCGTCCTCGGTCATCGCCGAAGGACTGGGCGACGCGCAGATCGCCCTGCTGGTCTTCGCGATCGCCGCCGGGTCCACCGTCCTCTCGCACGTCAACGACTCCGGTTTCTGGCTGGTTGGGCGGTTCTTCGGGATGGATGTCAAGACCACGCTGAAGACCTGGACCGTCATGGAGACGACCCTCGGACTGGCGATCTTCGGATTGTCCGCGGTCCTCTGGTTGGTGCTGTGACGAGCACGCCACGCACGGCCACGCCACGTCACGTCGTCGTCATGGGTGTCTCGGGCACCGGCAAGTCGACGGTCGCCGACGCGATCGCCGCGCGGCTGGCCGGGACGCTCGTCGAAGGTGACTCCTTCCACCCCCAGGCAAACATCGACAAGATGGCCGCCGGGATGCCCCTGGACGACGACGACCGCCGGCCCTGGCTGCAGTCGCTCGCGCGCAAGATCACCCGGATGGACGCCGAGGGCAAGACCGGGGTGATCGCCTGCTCCAGCCTGCGCCGGCTCTACCGCGACTGGCTGCGGCTAGGGGTCCAGGAGCTCTTCTTCGTGCACCTCCACACCGACTACGACGTCCTGGACGAGCGCATGTCGCAGCGACGCGGCCACTTCATGCCGCCGTCCTTGCTGAAGTCTCAGTTCGAGACCCTGGAGATGCTCGAGGAGGACGAGCTCGGCCTGCAGATCGATGTCCGGCACACGCCCCAGGCCGTCGTCACGCGCGCGCTCGAGGCCCTCGCCGTGGCCGGGCTACCGCCGCGAGGGGACGAGGAGCGAGACCCCGGGCTGATCTGGAGGCCCTGACCTCTCCGTCCCAGGTCTTCCCAACCTGACAGGACACGCGAAAGGACCCGACAGGACACGCGATAGGGCCGACAGAACACGTGACGACGTGTCCTCTCGTGCCTTGCGACGTGTTCGGTCGGGCCTTGCGGCGCGCTCTCTCGGGCCTGCGGCGTGTTTCTGTCAGTGGAGCGGGCCGGCGGTGGTCTCCGCGGCGGCGCGCACCCGGCCGTCGAGGACAAGGTCCACGGCCGTCTCGATCTCGGGCGAGAGGTGACGGTCCGGGCCCGGGCCCTCGATCCCCGACTCGCGCAGCAGCGCGACCACGGCGCCGCTCGCAGGTGCCGGGGTCAGCGGGGCACGCAGGTCGAGCGCGCGGGCTGCGGTGAGGACCTCGACGGCCAGCACCCGGGCCAGCCCGTCGACCGCGCGGCGCAGCTTGCGGGCGGCGCCCCACCCCATACTCACGTGGTCCTCCTGCATGGCGGAGGACGGGATGGAGTCCACGCTGGCGGGGTTGGCCAGGCGCTTGAGCTCGGAGACGATGGCGGCCTGGGTGTACTGGGCAATCATCAACCCGCTGTCCGTGCCGGGGTCGTCGGCGAGGAAGGGCGGCAGACCGTGGTTGCGGGCGACGTCGAGGAACCGGTCGGTGCGGCGCTCGGAGATGCTGGCGACATCCGCGACGACGACCGCGAGGAAGTCCAGGACGTGCGCGACGGGCGCGCCGTGAAAGTTCCCGTTGGACTCGACCCGGCCATCGAGGGTGACCACCGGGTTGTCGATGGCGGAGGCCAGCTCGCGGCTGGCGACGAGGCGGGCATGCTCGCAGGTGTCCCGGGCTGAGCCGTGCACCTGCGGGGAGCAGCGCAGGGAGTAGGCGTCCTGGACCCGGGTGCAGGCGGTCGGGTCGCGATGGCTGTCGCGGATCGGGCTGTGGGCCATGACCGCGCGCACGTTGGCCGCGCTGGCGCCTTGACCAGGGTGGGGCCGCAGCTCCTGCAGGTCGGCGGCGAAGACGTCGTCGGTGCCCAGCTGGCCCTCCACGCTCATCGCGGCCGCGACATCGGCCGTGGTCAGCAGCGTGTCCAGGTCGTGCAGCGCGAGCAGCAGCATCCCGAGCATCCCGTCGGTGCCGTTGATCAGCGCCAGACCCTCCTTCTCGGCCAGTTCGACTGGGGGGATGCCGGCGCGGGCCAGCGCCTCAGCGGCCGGCAGCAGTCCCGGCTCCTGCTCGGCCCAGTCGTCGGCCCCGGCGGGGGGGCCGAGACGCACGGTCCCCTCCCCCATCACCGCGAGCGCGCAGTGGGCCAGCGGTGCCAGGTCGCCGGAGCAGCCGAGCGAGCCGTGCTCGCGGACGACCGGCGTGATCCCGGCGTTGAGGAGGTCGGCGTAGACCTGCGCTGTCTCCACCCGGACCCCGGTCCGCCCGGTCGCCAGGGTCGACAGGCGCAGCAGCATCAGCGCCCTGACCACCTCGCGCTCGACCTCCGGGCCGGAACCGGCAGCGTGGCTGCGGATCAGGCTGCGCTGCAGCTGGGCGCGCTTCTCCAGCGGGATGCTGGTCGTGGCCAGGGCCCCGAACCCGGTCGAGATCCCATAGTGCGCCTCGGCGTCGTCGGCGAGGTCCTCGATGATCTTGCGGGTCTGCCCGATCGCCTCCACCGCGGCCACGGACAGGCGCACCCGCGCACCGTGCCGGGCCACCGCGACCACCTCGAGCGGGCTCAGCGGGCCGACGTCGACAACGACCTCGGTGGGCATGCCTGGCAGCGGAAGACGGCTCATGGCCACATTCCACCCCACGGACACGTGCAGAAGCACCCCCCACCCCACCGTGGTCGTCTCAGATCTCAGACACAGTTGTCTAGGCTGGGCACACCGTCGGGCGTCGGCCCCTCACCCGCGAGCGCCTACGCTGGGCTCGTGCCTGCAGCCGACCGAACCTCCGACACTCACGGGACCAGCCCCAGCCAGGATGAGGCGCAGGCCGGCGCCATCGCCGCCTTCTGGTCCGATGCGCGCATCCGGGCCCGGCTCAACCCGATCGAGGCCTACACCGGCCCGGGCGTCAACGACACGGTCCCGCCCCCGGCCTGGTCCTTCGGGGACGACCCGCACCAGGCCGACCGGCTGCTGGACCTGGTGCTCACCGGCAAGAAGACCGCGACCGCGAGCGCGCTGCGCGACTACGAGGACGAGGCGCGCGAGCTGGCCCGGGAGCAGGACGCCCTGCACGGCCCCGCGGAGGGCGACCTCTTGGTCGACACCGACCTTGACCTGGCGCTGCCGGAGCCGGGGCTGCTGTCCATCCTGCTCGACGGCTCGGGGCGGCCTCGGGCGTTGATCCGGATCACGGACGTGCAGATCGTGCGCTTCGGCGACGTGAGCGCCGAGCACGCACGGCGTGAGGGCGAGGGCGACGGCTCCCTGGCGCACTGGCGGCGCGTCCACCAGGAGTTCTTCCACCGCAGCTCGACCACCGGCGAGCCTGTCGATGAGGACACGATGGTGGTCCTGGAGCAGTTCGAGGTGCTGGTGCCGGCCGAGGCTCGGCGCGCCGCCCGGCGCAACGGGCTGGCCTGAGCGGCGGCACCGCGCTGGCCTGAGCGGCGGCTCCGGGCTGGCCCGACCAGCCGGTCCCGACCGACCGGGTCGCTGGCCGACACGGCTCTTGACGCGGCGTACCCTTGAGGGTGGGCAACGGTGCCTATGCTCATGATTGCCCCACCCGTCGTACGCCCCAGCGAGGCCCTCCTGTGACCGACACCTTTGAGACCATCCGCCCGTTCTCCGACGAGCGGCCCGCCGCCGACCCCAACCGCCGGGGCTCCGCCTTCCCCGCCAGCCACGAGCTGGCGACCGGGCCGGTGAAGTCGCCACCGGTGACCGTCGACGGCTTCGTGCAGGAGTTCCTCTCCGAGCTCAACTACGGGCAGGGCGTCAAGCTCTCGCAGTCGACGATCAACGACCAGTACCTCGCGCTGGCGCGCACCGTGCGCTCCTATCTGATGGCCGCCTGGCTGGAGACCGGCCACCGGCGCCGCAAGAACCCGACCAAGATGGTCGCCTACCTCTCGGCCGAGTACCTGCTGGGTCGCCAGCTGGGCAACGCGCTGCTGTCCACCAACCTCATCTCGATCGCCGAGCAGGCGATGCACGAGTGCGGCATCGACATCGCCGAGCTGCGGGCGCAGGAGATCGAGCCCGGCCTCGGCAACGGCGGCCTGGGCCGGCTGGCGGCGTGCTTCGTCGACTCCCTGGCCACCATGGACGTGCCCACCATCGGCTACGGCATCCGCTACGAGTACGGCATCTTCCGGCAGTCCTTCGAGGACGGCCGCCAGGTCGAGCAGCCCGACCCGTGGCTGCGGCTCGGCTCCCCGTGGGAGTTCCCGCACCCCGAGCGGGCGGTCACCGTCGGCTTCGGCGGACAGACCGAGGAGTCTGCCGACGAGGAGGGACGGAACCGCTGTCGCTGGACCCCCGAGCGGCAGGTCCGGGGTGTGCCCTACCACTACATGGTCCCCGGCTACCGCAACGGCGTCGTCAACACCCTGCGACTCTGGAGCGCCGAGGCCCACGAGGGTTTCGACCTGCAGGTCTTCAACTCCGGTGACTACGCCCGGGCCACCCAGGCGCAGACCGTCGCCGAGAACATCTCCAAGGTCCTCTACCCCGACGACTCCACCCCGCAGGGCAAGGAGCTGCGCCTGCAGCAGCAGTACTTCTTCGTGGCCTGCTCCCTGCACGACTTCATCGAGAACACCCTGCCGGGCGACTTCGACCTGCAGAACCTGCCCAAGCGGATCATCTTCCAGCTCAACGACACCCACCCGGTCATCGCGGTGCCCGAGCTGATGCGGCTCCTCGTCGATGAGAAGGGCTTCGACTGGGACGAGGCGTGGGCGATCACCCAGCAGTGCTTCGCCTACACCTGCCACACCCTGCTGCCGGAGGCGCTTGAGGTGTGGCCGGTAGAGCTGCTGGGCCGGCTGCTGCCGCGGCACCTGGAGATCATCTACCGGATCAACGACGATTTCCTGGCGCAGGTGCGCGAGGCCTTCCCCGGCGACGAGTGGCGGGTGCGCCGCATGTCGATCATCGCTGAGCACCCCCAGCGCTCGGTGCGGATGGCCTTCCTGGCGACCGTGGCCGCGGTCAAGGTCAACGGCGTCGCCGCCTTGCACTCCCAGCTGCTGCGGGACAACGTCCTGCCCGACTTCGCCGAGCTGTGGCCGGAGAAGTTCACCAACGTCACCAACGGCATCACCCCGCGGCGCTTCGTCCGGCTGGCCAACCGCCGCCTGTCCGGCCTGGTCACCGAGGCGCTGGGCACCGAGGAGTGGGTGACCGACCTCGACCTGCTGCGCGGCCTGGAGCCGCTGGCCGACGACGCCGCCTTCCGCGAGCAGTTCCGCCAGGTCAAGGCCGCCAACAAGAACCGTCTGGCGCTGGTGCTGGAGGGCCGCGACGGCCTGGTGCTGGAGCAGGACCACCTGATCGACGTCATGGTCAAGCGGCTGCACGAGTACAAGCGGCAGTCGCTGAAGCTGCTGCACGTGGTCTCGCTCTACGAGGGCGTGCGCTCCGGCCGCCTGCCGATCGAGCGGGTCACCCCGCGCACCGTGCTCTTCGGCGCGAAGGCCGCCCCGGGTTACCACCTGGCCAAGGAGACCATCGCGCTGATCAACCACGTGGCCGCGGTCGTCAACGAGGACCCGATCATGCAGGGCCGGCTCAAGGTGCTGTTCCCGGCCAACTACAACGTGAACCTGGCCGAGAAGATTATCCCCGCCGCCGACCTGTCCGAGCAGATCTCGCTGGCCGGCAAGGAAGCCTCGGGCACCGGCAACATGAAGTTCGCGCTCAACGGGGCACTGACGATCGGCACCGACGACGGCGCCAACGTGGAGATCCGCCAGCTGGTCGGCGATGACAACTTCTTCCTCTTCGGGCTCTCCGAGCCGGAGGTCGAGGCGCTGCGCAAGGAGGGCTACGTGCCCAGCAGCTACTACGAGCAGGACCCGGTGCTGCGGGCCACGCTCGACCTCATCGGCAGCGGGCACTTCACCAACGGCAGCCGGCACTCGGCGGCGGCGGTCGTCGACAACCTGCTGCACCACGACCCGTTCATGGCCCTGGCCGACTTCCAGGCCTACCTGGCCGCCCAGGACCGGGTGGACGAGGCCTACGCCGACCAGGACGCGTGGAGCAGGATGGCGATCCTCAACGTCGCCCGCTGCGGGTTCTTCTCCTCCGACCGCTCGATGCGCGACTACCTCGACAAGATCTGGCACGCCTGAGGCCCGCATCGCCAGCAACGCACCTGCCGCCGCCCACGCCCTGGCCATCCTGACGCTGCTGGCCCGGCGTCCCACGCCGGTGTCGGCGGTGACGATCGCCCGTGACCTCGGGCTGCCCCGCTCCTCGACCTACCACCTGCTGGCGGTCCTGGTCGAGCAGGGGTATGCCGTCCACCTGCCGGAGGAACGCCGCTACGGGCTCGGGGTCGCGGCCTTCGAGCTGGGTTTCGCCTACACCCGGCAGGCGCCCCTGGAGCGAATCGCCCGGCCGCGGCTGACCTGGCTGGCGGACGCGGCCGGCCACAGCGCACACCTGGCTGTCCTGCACGGCCGGGACGTGCTCTACGTCGTCGAGGAGCGAGTGGCCGGTCGGCCCTCGCTGGTCACCGACGTCGGGGTGCGGCTGCCGGCCTCGCTCACCGCGAGCGGGCTGGCGCTGCTGGCGGCGCTGCCGGCCGCGCAGGTCCGCGCGCTCTTCCCTTCCCCCGACGCCTTCGTGCAGCGGCACGGGGTCGGGCCCACCTCCCTGTCCCAGCTGCGGCGCGAGCTGTCCGCCACCCGGCAGCGGGGGTATGCCGTGGAGGACGGGCAGGTCACGCCCGGCCTTGCCTCGGTCGGGTCGGCCGTGCTCGACCACACCGGGCACCCGGTCGCCGCGGTGGCCGTGACCTACCCGGTGGACGACGTCGACGACGCAGCCCGCGACGCCGTGGTGGAGCTGGTCCGCGCCTCCGCTGCCGAGCTGTCCGTCCGGCTGGGCTACCGCGACTGAGATCAGCCGTCGCGGCGGAAATAGCCCAGGGCACCGCGACTCCGCTCCTGCGGGGTCGCCTCGCCCGGCAGGTCACCGCTGGCCTGCAGCCGCTCCACCAGTGCGTCCAGCTCCGCCCGGTTGTGGTCCAGGTAGTCGTGCACCTGTCGCCAGTGAGGATCTGTTGCCGAATTGTCCACCGAGCGCATCGGACGGTCGGTGATGAGGTCCACCCGGCGCTGCCCGTCCCGGTCGACCTCGATGCGCAGCTCGGTCCAGGGCACGTCCTTCGTGGCCTCGTCGATGTCTCGAAAGGCCTGTCGCGCCCCGTGGCCGCGCCCATGGCCGGCGATCAGACGGTCGCGGTCCCACGACAGCACCCGGTGCACGGTGACGTTGGCTTCCGCCGGGCTCCTGTCGGGCTCGGCCAGTCGTCCCACCCAGACGACCATCCTGATCCAGTTCGGATGGCCCTGCGTGAACTCAGCCACGATCTGGTCGACGCTTTCGTCCACTGCGCTCAGCCGTCCCGTCGGAAGTAACCCAGGACGCCGCGGCGCTGCTCGGTGGGGGCGGCCTCGCCTGGCAGGTCGCCGCTGGCGCGCAGGCGCTCGACGAGGGCGTCCATCTCGGTCCGGTTGAGTTCCAGGTAGTCGTGCACCTGGTCCCAGTAGGGATCGCTGCCTGAATCCTCCTCCGGCCTCAGCGGCTGGTCTGTGAGCACCTCGATGTCATGCTGACCATCGCGGTCGGCAACGATGCGCAGCTCGCTCCAGTCCACATCCTTGAGCGTCACCTCCATGCGACGGAAGGCGTCGTACGCATCCATGGTGCTGCCGTACTCGGCCCGCAAGCCCGCGCTGTCGTGCACGATGATGCGGTGTGCCGCCGTGGAGGAACCGGCCGGGCTGCCGTCTGGCTCGGCAAGTCGGCTGACCCAGACCACGAGGCGGATCCAGTTCGACTGACCCTTAGTGATCTCGGTGACGTACTCGTCAACATCGGCGTCGTCGATCTCGACCATCGGTTGCACTCCTACTTGTTGTCGAAGACCCACTGTCTCGGGCGGCCGTCGATCCAGGCCTCGACCACGAACCTATCGGGCCGCGTCGTTAATCCCGACGGGTAAACCGTCCTGAGATGAAAACTGACCTCGCTACCGCCCTGCAGGGCACTGCGCAGCACATTCTCCATCCTGGAGTAGGCACCCTGGTTGAGGTTGGCCAGGCCGTCGTCGATGGGCCGGCCGTTGCCGGGCAGCACGTTGAGCCGGTTGGTCGGGCCGCCAAGAGAGTCGGCGATGAGGTGGAAGCCGACGTCGCTGTCCCGGGCGTCGGGTCCCCGTCCGATGTCGCCCTGGAGCCGCGCGTCCCGACCCGCCGGGCTCAGGCTCAGCTGGCCGCCGACCTCGGCGGTCCTGCCCGCTTCGTCGGTGCGCCAGAACATGTTGTTGTACTCGTAGCGGACGTTGGGGTGCGCCCGGTTCGCCGCCGCGTTGAAGTCAGCCATGCTGTCGAACCGGAAGACACCCGGGCCGATGTTGTCACCGCGGGCCAACAGCTGCACCGAGTCGTCCAGCTGGTTGAGCGGGACGTTGTCGAGGTTGCGCAGGACGGCTGCGGCCTCGTCGGCGTTGAGCACGCGACGTCCCCACTTGCCCGCGGTCGCTGCCTGACCGCCCAGCGGGACCAACGCCACCATGGACAGCGAGCCGTCGATGACGTTGCCCTCGGCGAAGTACCAGATCGCGTTGACCCCGTCGGCCAGCTCCCCGATCCCGGGCACCATCCCCAGCACGTCCAGGACGATGTGCCCTGCGCTGGACCACCAGGGAGCGTCGTCCCGTCGGGAGGCGACCTCCTCCTTGAAGGCCTCAGACGTCCAGTAGGCGTCGTCGGCCACCTGCGCGGAGTAGACCGAACCGCCCTCAAAGGGGGTGGCCGCGGCGAGGATCATCTCCCCGGCGCCCTGCCCGTCATCGACGGGCCACCGGCGCTGGGAGATCAGGTAGTCCATGAAGGCGCTGACGGAGTGGTCCTCACCCCCGACGGTCACCGTCGTCGTGCCGGACTCCTCAAAGATCCGCATCCCGGCCTCGGGGTTGCGGGCAGCGGCCTGCAGGACCAGCGCGAGCGGGTCGTAGGCCTGGGTGCCGTCGGGCAGCGTGGCGCCGAGGTAGGTGCCCATGGGGTAGGCGTCCTGCTGCCACATACCCCTCATGCCCCGGTCCCCGGTCTCCAGGTCATAGATCGCCTGCACCAGACCCACAGTGAAGTCCGTGGACCAGGTGCCGCGCGAGACGACCGCCGCGAGGTTCGACGCCTGGCCGGGGTTCTCCATGGCGGTGATGGCCTCGATCCAGCGCTGGTCCCAGCCGTGCGGAGGGGCGACGTCCCCGGTGCCGCGGGAGGCCAGCCCCAGGGTCTGGCCCAGGCCGTCGAGAAGGTCCTCGTAGTCCGTCTGCCAGCGCTCCTGCTCCGCGACCGGATCCGTGCTGTAGGCCAGGTCCGGACGCAGACCCGCGTTGCGCACGGTGCCCGCCAGCTGCTCCAGGTCGACCCTGCCGGCCAGGGCCTGGGCGAAGTACGGGTCGTTGCGCCCCTCCTGCAACAGGTCCAGGATCTCCTGGGGGATCTCTCCCCCGCCCTGGTTCACGAAGTCCGCCACCCGTTGCGCGTCCGCCTCCACCTGAGCGCGTGACTTGGTGGACAGGTCACTCTCGTCGAACTGCGCGTAGAGCTGCTGGCCCGGTGTCGAGGCCTCGATCTGCAGGGCCATCGCCAGCCGCCGGTGCAGCCCCATGATCTGCCCGTCAGCCCAGCCGAGCACGGTGTCGACCGGCGTGAGTGAGCCGGTGGGCAGCAGCACGTGCTGCAGCCGCCCGGACACCGCGGAACGGTCGCCGGCCAGGTCCTGGCGCACCTGCTCGATGCCGGCGACCAGCTCGGTGAAGCCGGGTATGTGGATGGAGCAGACGCCCATCAGCGTGGCGCCATCCGGTGCCAGTTGACCCGCCAGTCGGTGGACTCCACCAGCTCGGGCTGCTGCGCGAGAGAGTCGTCGAACTCGGCCAGCGCATCATCCCGGACGCGGGTCAGCGACCTGCGGTGCTCGGCCAGCGCGACCCCGAAGTCGTCGGCGGTGGTGCTGAGCCAGCACCCGCCCTCGAAGGCTCGGTGCGCCTTGTCGAGGGCGTCTTTCATCTCCTGGGCCGGTGGTGCCGCCGCCGTCCGAGCGCTGCTGATCGCCGACCGGTAGCTGTTCGGCACCATGGTGACCTCGTCCCCGCCCGCCATCTGCTGTCCTCCTCGTGGGTGCCCGGTCAGCGGCCCGGCACCGGGCCGTGCTCAGCCACCCACGTGTCGAGGTACTTCTCGAACCGGCCGAGGGACTCCTCGTCGGGGCGGCCCAGGGTGCGCGTGGGCGGGCCGTAGCCGAACCGCGTCCGGAACGCCCCGTCCCGGTCCACCTCGAGGTCCAGGACCGTCCAGCGCTCGCCCGCCTGCGCCATACCCTCGTTGAGCTCGGCGACAAGGTCGTAGAGCTGCTCGTCGAAACCGAACTGGCCCGCGCCCCAGCGGTCACCGAGATCGACCACTCCCAGGGTGATCCAGTTGAGGCTCACCTCGCCGTCGACCACCGTCGCCTCCCAGTTGCCCACCAGGCGGGCCCAGCCGTCCGGAGCGATCTGGACGAACCGCTCCGCGATCGCCCGGACCTGCTCCTGCTGCGCCGTCGCCTCCATCACTACCCCTCCCAGGTCGAAGAATCCTGCCCAGATCGGAGCCTAGTGGGTTTGCACGACCAGCGCGGGCCGTCGGGCTCCGTTAGCCTCACCGCATGTATGTGCTGTGGGGTCTGGGTGGCATGGTCGGCCTGCTGGGTCTGGCCTGGTTGTTGTCGGAGAACCGCAAGGCGGTCCGCTGGCGCACGGTGCTGGCGGCGTTGGCGATCCAGGCCGGCTTCGGGGTGATCGTGCTCTACTGGCCGGCTGGGCAACGCGCACTGGAGCTCGTCTCGCGCGGGGTGCAGGCGATCATCGACTCCTCCGGCGAGGGCATCGACTTCGTCTTCGGCGGGGTGCTCGGCGGGGAGGGGGTCCAGTTCACCTTCGCCTTCCAGGTGCTGCCGGTCATCATCTTCTTCGGCTCGCTGACGGCCGTGCTCTATCACCTCGGGATCCTGCAGTTTGTCGTCGAGAAGCTCGGCGGTGCCCTGGGGTGGGCCCTGGGCACCCGGCGGGCCGAGTCGGTCAACGCCGCGGCCAATGTCTTCGTCGGCCAGACCGAGGCACCCCTGGTGATTCGGCCCTACCTGAAGGGGCTGACCCGCTCGGGGCTGTTCGCCGTGATGGTCGGCGGCCTGTCCACCGTGGCCGGATCGGTCCTGGTCGGCTACTCCCTGCTGGGTGCGCCGCTGGAGTATCTGATCGCGGCCTCCTTCATGGCCGCCCCTGGGGCGCTGCTCATGGCCAAGATCGTCCTGCCGGAGCGGCTCGAGGACCGGGACTCCGACGACCCGGACTTCGCAGCGGCGAAGAAGCGCGAGGGGCGCGGTGCGCGGGCGAAGGTGGGGGCGGCCCACGCGACGGACGCGACGGACGCGGCGGGTGCGAACGGGCAGGGCGCGGGCGAGGCAGGGCATACCTCGTCCTCCGACGACGACGACCTCCTCGAGGGCGACGAGTCGAGCGAGGAGGGACACCGCAACGTCATCGACGCGGCTGCCTCAGGCGCCGCAGACGGGCTGCGGCTGGCGCTGACGATCGGGGCGATGCTGCTGGCCTTCATCTCGCTCATCGCCCTCCTCAACCTGATCCTGGGGACGGTCGGCGGTTGGTTCGGCAACCCGGACCTGACCTTTGAGCAGATCCTCGGCTACGTCTTCGCGCCGATCATGACGATGATCGGCGTGCCCTGGTCCGAGGCGACCGGCGCCGGAAGCTTCGTCGGCCAGAAGGTCGTGGTCAACGAGTTCGTCGCGTTCAGCAACTTCGCGCCGATCATCGAGGAGTTCAGCCCCCGCACCGCCGCCATCATCACCTTCGCCCTGACCGGCTTCGCCAACCTAGGCTCGCTCGGCATCCTGCTCGGCGGGTTGGGCAGCCTGGTCAAGCACCGTCGCGGTGAGATCGCCGAGCTTGGTCTGCGGGCCATTGCCGCCGCCACCCTGGCCAACCTGATGAGCGCCACCATCGCCGGCATCCTCATCAGCTGACCCACCCCACGCTTCCCCCGACAGAACACGCTGAAGTCTCGAAAGAACACCTCAAGAGACCCTCCGGCGTGTCCTGTGGGGCCATATGCCGTGTCCTGTCGCGCCATATGGCGTGTCCTGTTGGCGGCGCCGTTAGTTAGGTTGGAGGCATGCGTGCCATCACCATCCCCGAGCCCGGCGAGGCCGACGCCCTCGTCATCGCCGACGTCCCTACCCCGGAGCCCGGCCAGGGGGAGGTCCTGGTCGAGGTGGTCGCTGCCGGGGTGAACCGTGCGGACGTCATGCAGCGCAAGGGCTTCTACCCGGCGCCGCCCGGCGAGTCGGAGCTGCCGGGGCTGGAGGTCAGCGGCCGGATCACCGCGCTCGGACCGGGCACCGAGTCGTCCGGCTGGTCGGTCGGTGACGAGGTGTGTGCCCTGCTCGCCGGTGGCGGCTACGCCGAGTCGGTCACCGTCCCGGCCGGGCAGTTGCTACCGGTCCCGGCCGGGGTCGAGCTCGCCGACGCCGCAGCGCTCCCAGAGGTGGCGTGCACGGTCTGGAGCAACCTGGTCATGGAAGCCGGCCTGAAGCAGGGTGAGACCGTCCTGCTGCACGGCGGGTCGAGCGGCATCGGCACGATGGCGATCCAGGTGGCCCGGGAGCTCGGGACGAGGATCGCGGTCACGGCCGGGTCGGCGGACAAGCTGGCGGCCTGCCAGGAGCTGGGGGCGCAGATCCTGGTGAACTACCGCGAGGACGATTTCGTCGAGATCGTCAAGCAGGCCACCGACGGCCACGGTGCGGACGTGATCCTCGACGTCGTCGGCGCGAAGTACCTGCCCCGCAACGTCAAGGCCCTGGCCAAGGACGGCCGGCTGGTCGTCATCGGGCTGCTGGGTGGGCGCACAGGGGAACTCGACCTTGGCGCCCTCCTCGCCAAGCGCGGCCGGGTGATCGCCACCTCTCTGCGCAGCCGGTCGCGGGAGGACAAGGCGAGGATCGTCGCGCAGGTGCGCGAGCACGTCTGGCCGATGGTGGAGGACGGCCGGGTCCGGCCGCTCATCCAGTCGCGGCACCGGCTGGAGGATGCTGCCGAGGCGCACCGCGAGATGGAGGCTTCGGGTCACATCGGCAAGATCCTGCTGGACGTCAGCCGGAGCTGAGCAACCGACCCTCCCGCGGCTGCTCGTCGGCCGAGAGCAGCACGTCGAGGATCCCCCGCGTGTCCCGGTCCGCCTTGCCCAGCTCTTTGCGGGTGGTCCACCGCGCCTTGCGGGCCTCGGTCGACAGACTCAGGTCAGGACGGCGCTCCAGCCGCACCCGGAAGACCACGTCGATCCCCCGCTCCTGCGGGTCGAAGCGCACGGTCACCGGCTCGCCCGGTTCGATGTCGAGCCCGACCTCCTCGCGCACCTCGCGGCGGACCGCGTCCGCCGGTGACTCACCCCGGCCCAGCAACCCGCCGGGCAGGCTCCACCCGCGCCGGTGTGGCTGCCAGAGCACCAGGAACTCCTCGTCGTGGTCGATGACGCACACCGCACCGACCCGGTAGGTCGGGGCCACCGTCCGGACCGCGGCCCGCTTGAGCGGCCCCGGCGTCACCCGAAAGGCGACCAACGCCGCTGTGCCCAGCTTGCGACGCAGGGTGGACATGTTCATGGGTGCAGCCAATCACACGGGTCAGAGGCCGGGCGGCTCAGACGCCCGGCGCCGGGACAAAGCGCGTCGCCAGTCGGGACAAACCGTGTCGCCGGTCGAGACAAACCGCGTCGCCGGTCGAGACAAAGCGTGTCGCCGGTCGGGGCGGTCGGGGAGGGCGGGGCGGGGCCAGCCTGCGCGCTGAGGAGGGGGAGGCTAGCGCGAGACTCGCTGCCGGCCCGTCAGCCGCAGGGGTTAGTCTGACGTTGCGATGAGCACCCGTGAGCGCATCCCTGCCAGCGTCGTCACCGGGCTGCGACGCGGCGTCGTCGTGGCCCTCCTCACCGTGGTCGCTTTCCTGGGCGGAGTCACCGCGACGCACTTCTTCCCGGTGCACACGCAGACCGACTACTTCAGCGCCCAGATCTCCGTCCAGCCGCGCCTGGACTCCACCGTCCTGCTGCCCACCGCGCTGGGGAACATGGAGGTCACCTTCGACGGCTCGCTGCCCGCCCCCGGCCTCGTGGGGCAGGTGCAGATCCGGGAGAGCGTCACCGAGCTGCTGCGGCAGGGGCAGCTGCGCACCGCCGACCTGGAGCCCAGCCAGCAGGAGCTGCGCGCCGCGATCGACACCGCCGTGCGGGAGGTCGCCTGGAAGTTCGCGGTCGGCGCGCTGGTCACCACCGCCCTGGTGCTGTTCACCTATGCCGTCTCCCGCCCGGTCCGCCTGGCCCGGGCCCTGGTGTCCTCCGCGGTGGCGACCGCGTTGGCGCTGCTCGTGCCCGGTGCAACGGCCTACCTGACCTACCGCACCGACAACGTGCAGGAGTTCCGCACCACCAGCCTGCTCTCCCTGGTGGAGGGCAACACCGACATCCTGGCGGGGTTGGACCGCAAGGCCGACCAGGGTGCCGTGTATGTCACCAACCTGCTGGCGCTGTCCTCGGCGATGCGGCAGGAGTTCAGCCCTTCCTCCGTCAGCGAGCCTGCTGTCCGTTTCCTGCTGGTCAGCGACAAGCACGGGATGAACCACTACCCGCTGATGCGGGAGATCGTGCAGACGCAGCAGATCGACGCCGTCATCGACGCCGGTGACCTGGTCAACTTCGGCACGCCCGAGGAGGGCAACCTCACCAGGATCTACGAAGGCATCGAGAGCCTGGGCGTGCCCTACCTGTTCGTGCGGGGCAACCATGACGCGGTCTCTGCGACGGACGAGCGGCTGCTGCGACGCCTGGAGCGGGTGCCTAACGTCGTGCTGCTGGAGCCGACCGCCGGCGAGCTGCAACTGGTCACCGTGGGCGGGGTGCGGGTCAGCGGTTTCAACGACATCCGCTACTTCAACCAGCGCCACGAGGACTTCGCCACCGACCAGGCCGACCTCGCCGCCGCCTACCGGGACCGGGTGGACGGCCTGCCGCCGACAGACATCATCGTCACCCATCAGCCGTACGCCGCCAACCGGGTGCAACCCAGGGCGGTGACGATCAGCGGACACATGCACGTGGCCGGCCTGGGCGGGAGGAACATCCAGGTGGGCTCGTTCACCGGCGGCGGGCTGGTCAACCAGTTCCGGCTGCCGCCGCTGACCGAGCAGGCCCGGGAGGCGGCCGAGGAGGACCCGGACACCGCCGGCGAGCTCCAGGGCGGGCCCCAAGGCTTCGACATCCTCACCTTCGGCGAGGACTGCTCGGTCGGGACGCTGACGCGCTACAGCTACCGCAACCTGGTCTCCGGGCGGCCCCAGTTCGACGACGTCAGCATGGTCAACGGCCAGACCATCGAGGCCTCGCCTCCGCAGGCGGGTCGGGTCTGCTCGGCTGAGCTCGGGGTGACGGTGGGCCCGATCGAGGACATGGCGCTGTTCGCCGAGGACAGCAGCGGCGACGACGAGCCGGAGTCGACGACGCTCGTGGTCACGCCGCCGGATGACGCCGTGGTCACCACGCTCCCTCCGCTGCGCCTGCCGGAGATCGACGAGTCCGAGGTGACCGAAGCTCCAACCCCCTGACCGGGCGCTTGCGCGGTCAGTCCCCGACCGGCCACGTCTGCAGCACCTCATAACGAGGGGTGCCACGGGGGCCCTGACCCAGGTACGACCGGATGAGACACACCTCCTCAGCGATCCAGGGGTCGGTATGCAGCGTGTCCAGCGACTGCAGCAGGTGCCCGGCGAGGCCCGGCCGACCGGCTGCCCGGGCGACGGTCACGTGTGGGCTGAACCGCGTCCCGTCCACGCGGGCGCCGACCCTGCTGGCCAGGGCGCGCGTCGCGGACGCCCAGCTGCCGAGGCGGGGCTCCTCGACCTCTGGCTCCTCGCGCACAGCCGCCCACAGCACCCTGGCCGCGCCCGGGTCCGGGAAGGCGCCTGCCCCCGCCAGGCGCAGGGTCAGCGGGGCCACGCGAGCGGCCCACCGCATACCCTCCTCCTCCAGCTCCTCCTCTCGCCACTCGTCCAGCTCGGGCAGGAAGGCCAGGGTGAGGTGCAGGTGCTCCGGGCGCGTCCAGCGCCACCGCGGATGGGTGTCGAGGGCCGCGAGTGCGTCGCGGCGCGGCTCCAGGAAGCTGGTCAGCTGGTCGATCACCTCGGGCGGGGGCAGGAGGGCCACGAAAGCACGCATACATCTAGTGTCGCCCCGAGTCGCTGAGCCGCCCGCGGCGAGGTGCGCCGCAGGGCGGGCGGCGCCCGACCCCCACGGGCGAGCCGATAGCGGTATGCCGACCCAGGGGCGGCTCCACCGACGGGATCGCCCAGGCCGGTGTGCGACGCTGGAGTGGTGAGCACCCCGACCGCCAACCAGCCCGCCCACGACACCAAGGCCGCCTCGATCGCCTGGGCCGTGGCCGCGATCGTCGTGGCGCTGGTCGTCGCCTTCATCGCCTGGCTGGCGATGGGCGACCGGGACGGATCGGACACCGCCGGCGACGCCCCCGCGACGACGCAGGAGGCGCAGCCGCAGCAGACCCCGGGCGAGGGCCAGGATCAGGGCCAGGCGCAGGGCCAGGGGGAGGGCCAGACCGACGACCAGGCTCAGCCCCCCTCGCAGGCACCGGCCCCCGACGCGGCGGAGCAGACTCCGCCCCCGGAGATCGAGGAGTTCATGCTCGGCCTGCAGCGCCGGGACGCCGACGACCCGATGGCGGTCGGCGACGTCGACGCGCCGGTGGTGATGATCGAGTACGCCGACTACCGCTGCCCCTACTGCGCCCAGTTCGCCACCCAGACCCGCCCTGACCTGGACCCGCTGGTCGAGGACGGGACGCTACGCATCGAGTTCCGTGACCTCGTCCTCTTCGAGGAGGCCTCGCAGCTGGCGGCCGTCGCTGCCCGCGCAGCGGCCGAGCAGGACCACCTCCACGACTACCAGACGGCCCTGTTCGCGCTCTCGGCCGAGGGCCGTGCGGAGTACGACCGCGACGACATCATCGCGCTCGCCGAGGAGCTCGACATCCCCGACCTGGAGGCGTTCGAGACCGCGCTGGACGACCCGGAGATCCTGGCCGCGGTGCAGGCCGACACCGCCGAGGCGCGCGCTATCGGCGTCACCTCCACCCCGACCTTCCTCATCAACACTCAGGTCGTGCAGGGCGCCCACCCGATCCAGCACTTCGAGCAGGTGATCGCGGCCGAGGCCGAGCGGGCGGCGCTGACCACCCGGTAGGAGCGGGCGGCGCTGACCACCCAGTAAGTTGGCGCCATGAGCCTGTTCGCAGTCCACTACAGCTACTCCGACGACACCCGGGCGCGCGACGAGCACCGCCCGGCCCACCGGGAGTTCCTCGGCTCATTGGCGCAGGAGGGGGTCGTTCTCCTCTCCGGCCCCTACGCCGCGGTCGACGAGGCGCCGGACGCTGCGATGCTGATCCTGCGCGGCGACAGCGCCGCCGAGCTGGTCGAGCTGCTCCGGCAGGACCCGTTCCAGCAGCAGGGGCTTGTCGAGCAGGTGGCGATCCGCGAGTGGACGCCCGTGCTGGGCCACTGGTTCGACAAAGCCCTGGCCGAAGGGCTCTGACCGGTCGCCCACCGGGCGAAGGTCATCCACGGCGACAAGCTCCAGCCGCGTCGCCCCAACCGACCGCGTTGCCCACTGCAGTCTAGATTGCTAGCATCCTAGGCATGGTCGAGAAGGCGCAGTTCAACGTCTACCTCCCTCGCGACCTCATCACCGCGGTCAAGCACCGCGGGGTCGACGAGGGCGTGAGCCTCTCCGCCCTGGTCGAACGAGCCCTGCGGGACTACCTCTCCGGGCAGACCCGGCCCGAGGCCTCGACCTCGACCTCGACCTCGACCTCGACCTCGACCTCGACCGATCCGAGCAGCAAGGAGCAGTGACATGAGCACCCTGACCGGCCCCACGCCGCGACCCATCCGCTTTACCGCCGATCTGCCCGGCTGGCAGCGCATCCTGCAGACCCTCGGCGGCACACTGATCAGCGAGCACCCGGGCTGGCTCGTCTACCAGCTCGGCGGCGGCCGGGTCGCTCTGCATGCCGCCCATCCCGACCAACCCGCAGGGACGACGACGATCGCCATCGAGACCCCGGTCGAGCTGGAGCAGGCCGTGGCGGAGGCCGCCGCCCATGGGGTGCCGGTGACTCTCGAGGACAGCGACCACGGACCGGCCGGTCACGTCCGGGCCGCGGACGGGACCTTCCTCTGGCTCGATGCGCCCACGCCCGTCGCGGTGGAGGCGACCCGCGGCGGGGGTGAGGCGACCCGCCCAGAGCTCAGCGTGCTGCCGATCTGGTATGCCGTCGACACGGCCATGCCCCGCGCGGTCCTGGAGGGTTTGGGCGCCCGACCCCGGATCGTCGGTGACGCCGGGACCTGGGCGGATTTCACCTTCGACGGCAGAGGGCTCGCCGCGGTGCACGGCGCCGACGAGAGCGGGACCGAGCTGAGTTTCGAATGGGCGGGCGTCGTCGAGGACGCCCAGGCGTTGCTCACGGCCGCCGGCATCGACTGCCTGCTCATCGACGAGACTTACAGCCGCACGCTCCAGGTCGCCGACCCCGACGGGGGCAAGCGGATCTGGATCAACGAGCGGCAGACCGACCTCTACGGCTACACGGATCTCTCCACGGGCTAAGGCGCCGGAGCCTCAGGCGCCAAGGCCTGCTCCAGGTCGGCCCACAGGTCCTCGACGTCCTCGATGCCTACCGAGAGCCGGATGAGGTCGACCGGCACCGTGTCCACCTCCAGCGGGTGCCGGCGGCGCCGCTCAATCTGGGACTCGACCCCACCCAGCGAGGTCGAGTGCATCCACAACCGGGTCCGGGCACAGACCGTCTCTGCAGCCTCCTCGCTGCCCACCTCGATGGACAGCATCGCCCCGAACCCGGGGTAGCGCACCCGGACCACCACGGGGTGCTCGCGCAGCCGCTCCGCGATCACCCGTGCTGTGGCGGTGGCGCGCTCGAGCCGCACCGAGAGGGTGCGGATCCCGCGCAGCACCAGCCAGGCCTCCATCGGGCCGGGAATCGCGCCGTGCAGGGTCCGGTGGGTATGCAGCCGCTCGGCCAGGTCCGCCCGCTGCGGGCTGACGACGACGGCGCCCAGGAGCACGTCGGAGTGGCCGGCGAGGTACTTGGTCGCCGAGTGGATCACCGCGTCCACGCCCCAGGACAGCGGCTGCTGGACGAGCGGGGTGGCGAAGGTGTTGTCGCACACGACCACCGGGCGCTGGTCGCCATACCGGTCCGCCAGCCCGCGTAGGACGGCCGGCACGTCGGTCAGCTCCATCATCGGGTTGGTGGGGCTCTCCAGCAGCAGCAGGTCCGCCCCCGCGCAAGCGGCGACGATGCCCTCGACGTCGTCCGCCTGCACCGGCCGCACGGTCAGCGCGCCCGCCGCGGACCGCTCACCGAGGATCCCGGTGGTGCCGTTGTAGGCGTGCCGCGGAGCGACCACGACGCCGCCCACCGGGACCAGGGAGATGACCGCGGACACCGCGGCCAGCCCGGAGCCGAAGACCCGGGCCGACCCGCCCTCCAGCGAGCCCAGCACCTCCTCGAGGGCCTCCCAGGTCGGGTTGGAGGTGCGGGCATAGCTGACGTCACCGTCTGCGACGTAGGTCGAGGTGAACGACACGGGCACGTTGACAGCAGCGCCGGCGATGCGCTTCGGGCGCCCCAGCGCGACCGCCCGGGTTGCCGCCGTCAGCCCGTCATACTCCTCGGCGTTGGTCATGAGCCATCCTCCGTCTCATTGCTGGGCCGCGGGTTCTCGGTCGGCCGGGCCCCTTGTCGCTCCCGGTAGGCCGCGGCGGCCATCCGGTTGCCGCAGGTGGTGCTGCAGTAGCGCCGGGACCGGTTGCGGGACAGGTCTACGTGGACGTCCCGGCAGTCGTCAGCCTCGCAGACCCGCAGCCGCCGCAGCTCGTCGGCTCGCAGCACGTCACCGAAGGCCATGGCCGCCTCGACCGCCATCCGGGTCGCGAGCGGGGCGTCGTCGGGGGTGGCGTGCAGGTGCCAGCCGAGGTCGTCGTGGTTGACCAGCCGCGGCAGCGCCTGCGCCTCCGCGAGCAGGGTGTTGGCCAGCTGCGCCACCCCCTCCTCCCCTTCCTCCCAGAAGGCCTCGAGCCGGGGCCGCAGGTGGCGCACCTCGTCGAGCTCGGCCCGGTCCCGGGTCCGGCGACCGGTCCAGCGCCACCGGCGGACGAACGCCTCCAACTCGCTCACCGTGGCCAGCTCGTCGACGTCCCCCTCACGGCGCAGGGACGTGTTGACCAGGGCTGCGGCGGCCTGCAGCGCCAGTTGTGTGTCATGAGTGAAATGCATCTTGACTCCTGAGCCGTGGCTCACCTATCGTCATACCCGTCAACGGCTGACACCCATGATCCCACGTCGGGCCGTTGATCGTGCCCGCCCCGAGAGGAGGGCCGCATGAGCGCGACCTCGACCACACCGCCCCAGACCGGCAGCTCCGCCGCCCCCACCAACGCCCCTCCCCGCCGCAGCCCCGGACGCGTGCTCCTGGTGGGCCTGCTCATCGCCGTGGTCTCGGCCGCGACCTTCGGCAGCTCCGGCGCGGTGGCCAAGAGCCTGCTCGTCGAGGGCTGGTCACCCGGTGCGGCCGTGACCCTGCGGATCGCGGTCGGCGCCTTGCTCCTCGCGCCGTTCGCGCTGTGGGAGATGCGTGGGCGGTGGCACCTGCTGCGCAGCCGCCTGGCGTGGACGCACCTGGGACTCTTCGGGCTCGTGGCCGTCGCCGGCTGCCAGCTCTTCTACTTCCTGGCCGTGGAGCGGCTCTCGGTCGGGGTGGCGCTGATGCTTGAGTACCTTGGCCCCATCCTCGTCGTGGGCTGGCTCTGGCTGGCCCGAGGCCAACGTCCCCGGCCGCTGACGATCGGCGGCCTCGCGATCGCCGTCGTCGGGCTGCTGCTGGTCCTCGACGTCCTCGGCGACGTGCAGCTGAGCACGGCCGGGGTGCTGTGGGGCCTGGCGGCCGCGGTCGGCCTGGCCGTCTTCTTCGTCGTCGGCGCGGACGACGCCTCCGGGCTGCCGCCGATGGCGTTCGCCTGCTTCGGGATGACGCTCGGCGGCCTCGCCCTGCTGCTCGCCGGGCTCGCCGGCCTGGTGCCGATGACCTGGGACACCGCCCCGGCGGTCCTGGCTGGGGCGACGGTGCCCTGGTGGGTGCCGGTGCTCTGGCTGGGCATCGTCGCCGCCGGGCTGGCCTACGCGACCGGCATCGCCGCCGCGCGGGCGCTGGGTGCCAAGGTCAGCTCGTTCGTCGGGCTCACCGAGGTGATGTTCGCGGTGCTCTGGGCCTGGATCCTGCTCGCCGAGCTGCCCGCCCCGATCCAGCTGGCCGGTGGCCTGCTCATCCTGGCCGGGGTGGTCTGCGTCAAGCTCGACGAGCCGACCGGGGCAGTCCATGCCGAGACCGGCCCGATCGAGGTCGAGCCGATCCCCGACAAGTCCTAAGGCCAGCCGGCAGACCCTTGCGGGAGGATCCGCAGGCCGTGAGGTAGCTCGGGTGAGGTAGCTCAGTGTGAGGTAGCTCGGTGCGATGGCGACAGCGATCTACCGCAAATTCAGGACGTGCTGGCGCGACGGACGAAGTCGGTGATGCCCTCGGCCTCCTCGACCCGGGTGACCTCCCCGACGTAGGGCATGTGGCCGGTCTCGAAGTAGGCGTGCTCGATTCGGTCCAGCGCCTGCTCGGGCACCCGCAGGTGGGCGACCATGTCCTCGGCGGCGCCGTAGGGGGTGGCGAGGTCGTAGTAGCCGTACTCGATCCGCACCCGCAGGTGGGGGTTGGCGCGCAGCACCCGCTCCAGCAGGTCGGTGACGTTGATCGGCTTGGCCTCGAACTCCTTGTAGGACCAGTGCTGGATGGCGTCGGAGAAGACCGCGTAGGGCAGGTCGAGCTCGGAGCTCAGCTCCCCGCGCAGGTAGTGGTGGATGGCCGCGGCATACGGGCCCATGATCATGTCGATGGAGGGGTCGGCGTCCATCCCCTCGGCGATCCCGGAGTGCAGGACACCGGTGATCCGCCCGTCGATCCGGCCGACGGTGCGCCCCTCGACCCGCAGCAGCTCGGTGCAGAAGCGCCAGTGCTCGGGCCGCAGGTCGCTGCGGTCGAGGTAGTCCTGCGACAAGCCGGTGAGCCGGGCCAGGGTGGCCAGCACCTCGGCGCGCTCCTCCGGGGCCAGCCGGTGGCCCCGGCCCAACGCCCAGCGGTAGGTGGTGCCGGCATACTCCTCGGCCTCGGCGAGGACCTCGCGCAAGGACCGCCCGGGGTGCTTGCCGTGGTAGTGCGCGATCGCGGCGTAGGTGGGCAGGAAGGACTGGCAGGCCTCGTCGTGACGCAGGTAGCGGAAGTCCTGGGCACCGAAGTCGAGGACGCTGGAGATGAGCACCAGGCCGTTCAGCTGCATGCCGAACTTCGCGAAGAGGCGCTCGGCCACGGCGACGGCGCGGGTGGTGCCGTAGGACTCGCCGGCGAGGAACTTGGGGCTCATCCACCGGTCCTCGCGCGTGCACCACAGCCTGATCAGCTCGGTGACCTGCTCCACGTCCTTGCCGAAGCCGTGGTAGTCCTTGGCCTTGCCGCCCTCGACGACCCGGGACTGGCCGGTGGACATCGGGTCGATGAAGACGAGGTCCGTGGCGCGCAGCGGCGTGTGCGGGTTGTCCAGCAGCGCGTAGGGCGGCGGCGTGGGGGCGTCGGGCTCCCCCGCGTCGACGATGCGCGGCCCCATGACGCCCAGGTGCAGCCATACCGAGCTGGATCCCGGCCCGCCGTTGAACACGAAGGTGATCGGTCGCGACTTCCGGTCGGCCTCGTCGACGTCGAGGGTGTATGCCGTGACCGCCAGCTCGGCGCGCGGCTTCCACCCCTCGAAGACGTCGTCCTTGAACTCCTCCTCGCGCAGCACCACCCGCCCGGTCCGGGCGGTGTAGGACAGCTTGCCGTCGACGCTCTGCAGGGTATGACTCGTCTCCACCAGCAGGTCCCTGGGCTCGGGGCGGTCGGGGCCCACCGTCGGCGGGACTGCGCTGGGCGGGGTCGGGTCCGGGGTGGCACTGGCGCTCATAGCCCAGACTCTATGAGACGGCACTGCCCCGCCGACCGGAAGGTCGACGGGGCAGTGCGTGTGAAACGGGGAGGAGATCAGTCCTGACCGCGCAGGTCCTCCAACTCCTCGACCACGTCGTTCGACACCGCGTTCGTGCCACCCAGCACCACGGCCCGCTCAGGGTCGAGACGCAGGATCGCGTTCGCGATCACCGTGGGCAGCTCACCCTTACGGGTGAGCAGCAGCGGCTCGTGATCCGAGCCAGCCTTGGCGCCACCGGCCAGCGCGTCCGGCCAGTCCTGGCCCGAGGCCACGTAGACCGTCTCCGCGCTGACGACGTCAGCGAAGATCCGAGCTGAGGTGATCCACCGGTTCAGGCCACCCTGACGCTGGGTCGGAGCCCACTGACGCAGCTCACGCACCACGGACTGGTCCACAGCACCCTCGCCACCCAGCACGGTGATCTGGCTGGGCGCCAGAGCGCTCAGCGCAGCGGCCGTGGCCGACGGGATCGAGGCCTGACGGACCAGCAGCACCGGGGAGTCCAGCGCACCAGCACGAGCCGCCGCGGACAACGCGTCCGGGTAGTCCACTCCAGTAGCCACGAACACCCGATCCGCAGTACCAAACTCGGCAGCCACCGCCGCAGCAGTGCCATACCGGTTAGTACCCGACAGGCGCTCCACCGAAGCACCCGTCAAGGCAGCAGCCTGGACCAGGACAGCATCCGCCACCGCGTCCGGACCACCGAGCACCACAACCCGCTCCGGAGCAAGACGCCCCAGCTCAGCAATCGTGGAGTTCGGCAGCGCACCCTTACGGGTCAGCAGCACCGGAGCGTCCATCGATCCGGCCAGGGCCGAACCGGTCAACGCGTCGGGGTAGTCCAGGCCGGTGGCCAGGAACACCACGTCCGCGCCGGGCTCGTAGGTCCCGGACACCGCAGCGGCGGTGCCGTAACGGTTGGTCCCGGACCAGCGCTCGACCTCGATCGGCTCCACCGGGTCCACCGGTGCGTCGGCCACCTCGAGGGTGACCGGGACCCGCACCAGGGGGTTCTCCGGGTCGTTGCTGAAGACGCACAGCTGCGCCTCGTAGGTGCCGTAGTCCAGGCTCGAGGAGTCCAGGGTCACGGTCACCTCGGAGGAGCCGCCCGGAGCGGTCGTGCCGCTCATCGGGCTGGCAGACATCCAGGGGATGTCGGTGCCGATCTCGCACTCGTTGGGCTCCACGTCGGCGGCCTCGTAGGAGACCGTGTCGATGCCGATGTAGCTGGAGTTGTCACCCAGCGGGCCACCGTCCGGCACCCAGTAACGGAAGCCGATCCGTCCAGTGGTGGCAGCGTCCAGACCCTCGATGGTCACCTCGTAGTTGGTCCACTCAGCGGGGTAGCCGGTGGCCGTGAGGTTCTCGTTGACGGACAGCAGGTGGGTGGTGAAGTCACCCACACCGTTGGCCCCGGTGCCGGCGTTGGTGCTGGCGCCGTTGGTCGACAACCGCACCTCCAGCCGGTCCGCGAAGAGCGCCGGGTTCTCCGCAGTGCGGGTCCAGAACGACAGCGTGCTGTCGTTCGTCAGCTCCAGCTCAGGGGTCATCAGCCAGTTGCTGATGTGCCCCGGAGCCAGACCGGCACTGTTGAAGTTGACCCCGACGTAAGCGTCCGCTGCACCCTCGTGGGCGTCGAACACATCCGGGTTGCCCTGGAACCAGCTGGCGCCGCCCACCGGCTCGCTGTTGTTGACGATCGCCCATCCCTCACCCGGGAGGGTGTCGATGTCGTCGAAGGTCTCCATCAACGAGTCGGTGGCCAACGGGTTGAAGGTCGGCAGCACCTGTGCAGGCGCCTGCCCGTCGACCTCGACCACGCCGGAGGCGCGGTCCGAGCCCTGCGGCAGGGTGACGGGTGAGCCCGCGGCCGGCGGTGCGGCCTCAGCCTCGGCCAGATCCCACTCCAGCGCCTGGTCACCATCGTTGGCGATGGTCACCGTGTGCTCGCTCTGCGTGTCGGGCTCCTGCGAGTTCGAGAGCGACTCCGGCATCACGTTGATGGCCGGGGCCGGCTCCGGGACCTCGACGGTCATCGTGACCGGGATGGTCAACGGCGACTCGTCGGGGTCGTTGGACTCCAGGCAGAGCTGGGCGGTGTAGGTGCCCTCGTCGACCCCGGTGGAGTCGAGGCTGACCTCGACACCGGTGGTGCCACCGGGAGCGGTGGTGCCGCTCATCGGCGAGACGCTCACCCAGTCGGCACCGCAGGAGAGCGGCCCCTCCAGGCGGAAGGCCAGGGCCGAGACGGCCCAGTCGACCGGCAGCGTGGTCCAGCTGGTGAAGCCACCACCGAACAAGTTGCTGGGGTCCACCAGCTTGGCCGGCGCGCCGTTCTGCGGAGTGCCCTGGTACCAGTTCCAGCGCGAGGTGCTGGTCGGGCTGCCCGGGATCGAGGGGTAGACCGACAGCCAGTAGGTCCCGGCCTCCAGGTCGAGCGTCGAGGCGGCCGCCGACACATCCAGCGTGATGTTGTTGTCGGTGATGTCGACCTCGGCTGCGGTCGGCGCGGCGTCGTAGGCCCACACCGCGTCGTCCCCGGCCTCCGGGTGGGAGGCCGGCACGCCGCCGGCGTCGGCGTAGATCCGCCAGCTGATCTGGCTGGCCTGGGTCAACGAGCCGGTGTTCCAGAAGCCCGGGGTGTAGATCGAGGAGATCTCCGTCGCGTCCCCGACCACGAAGTCGTCGGCGGAGTAGACACCGGTCTGCGCTCCGTTGCCGTAGTCGCTGACGATGCCGCTGGTCCCGCCCTCGGCCTGCTCGAAGACGACACCGGTGCCGGCCTCGTCCACGAACTCCCAGGTGAGCGGGGCACCACCGGTGTTGCCGATGGTCAGCTCGTGGGTGGTCACCTCGTCGGGGGCCTGGGTGGAGTCGATCTGCGAGGGGTCGACGGTGATGTCCGCCACCGCTGCGGTGCCCTTGAGGGCGACCGGCAGGGAGGCGTCGGCGATGTCCGCGCCGCTGCTGTGGTTGGCGTCGGTGGAGAAGGTCACGCTGCCGAACGCCCAGGCGCCCTGGGTGTCGACGGTGGTGGCCGTGATGACGACCTCCTGCGACTCACCGGCGGCCAGGGTGAACTGGGCCGGGGTGACCTGGATCGACAGACCCTCCGCACCCGTGGTCGCGGCGGTGTACTCCGCCTCGACGTCGGCCACGTTGGTGACGGTGCGCGTCCAGCTGCACAGGCCGGCGCAGTCCTGGCGGACCATGGCCGGCAGGTTCAGCGTGGCCGGGTCGCCGCCGACTGCCGGGTTGGCGGCAATCATGTTGGGGATGCTCTCGTCCAGGACCAGACCAATGCGGCCAGCCTGGGAGAGGTTGATGCGACCCGAGCCGATGTCGAAGGGGTCGGCCGGGGTGACGCCGTTGTCCTTGACCAGGTCGGTGTCGGCCGAGGCGGCCAGCGCCGAACGGATCTCGGTCGGGGTCCAGTCCGGGTGTAACCCACGCATCAGGGCGGTCGCCCCGGCTGCGTGCGGCGAGGACATCGAGGTGCCCTGCAGGATGGCGTACGGGCTGTCGTTCCCGGCCTGCGGCTCAGCTGCGGCCAGGATGTTCACACCGGGCGCGGCGTAGGTCGGCGCCAGCATGTCGTACTGGCTCGGCCCGCGGGAGCTGAAGCCGGCGACGATGTCGATCCAGTCCTCATTGAGGAACAGCTCCACGTCGGCGTCGATCGTCGCGGTGACCGCGGCGTCAGTGCTGGCGAAGAAGTCCAGCAGCGCCTGGGACTCGGCGCCTGAGATCAGCACGGTGGGGATGGAGGTGCCCTCCAGCCCGCCCGGGGCGATCGGCGGACCGCCGAAGTTGTTGCCCATGAGCACCGCGACCGCACCGGCGGCCGCAGCGTTGTTCACCTTGTCGGGGAAGGGGCAGTCACCGCGCTCGATGAAGGCGATGGCACCGCTCATCGAGCCCGCGGGCAGCGGGGTGCAGGCGCGGAAGTTGCCCAGGTCCGCAGCGGAGCGGACCTCGGCCGTGATGTCCTCGGTCATGACCGGACCCGCACCGGGGAAGCCCGGCATATCCGTGAGCATCTCGGGGACGGGGGTCGGACCGGCGACCGACACGGACTGGGCGAAGACGCGCTGGTGCGTCGTCGCTGCCGTGGAGGCCATCCAGGGGCCGGTCTTGGCGACGGTGCTGGCGCCCGGGCCGGCGTTGCCGGCGGAGGCGACGACGTTGATACCGGCCGCCGCAGCGTCGCGGAAGGCCAGGTCTACCGGGTCGTTCCAGGGGAAGTCGCTGCCGGAGATGGAGTAGTTCAGGACGTCAACCCCGTCAGTGATGGCGTTGTTGACGGCGGCGATGCTCGCGGCGCCGGGGCAACCGGGCGAGCAGACCAGGTAGGAGACGGCGTTGGCGCGCGGGGCGACACCCTGCACCAACCGCTCGAAGGTGTCGGCACCGATCTCGAACTCGGCCTCATGCTTGTTGCCGGCGATGGTGGAGCCGACGTGGCTGCCGTGCCCATCCGTGTCAATTGCGCTCGACGACGCGGCATTCAGGTTGTAGGCACCGATGAGCTTGTCGTTGCAGATGTCTTCGTAGTTGTTCGCGGACGGGTCGGCGCACACACCGCGGTAGACGCCTTCGCCATACGGGTTGGTGTGGGTGTAGCCGTCCATGTCGGTCTCGGCGAACGAGGGGTGGAAGGGGTTCACGCCGGAGTCGATGAAGCCGATGACGACGCCCTCACCCCGGGTGCCCTCGTCGGTGCCGGTCTCGCCGTTCCAGACAGCCTCGGACAGGAGGATCTCGTGGCTGACGTCGGTGTCCATCTCCCGGATGGTGTCGGGGTAGACCTCGATGACGCCGGGCAGCTCGCGCAGCTGCTCGGCCTCGGCCTCGGTGATCTCCACCGCCATTCCGTTGAGCACGTTGCGGTAGCTGAACTCGACGTTCACCGCACGACCCAGGGTCGCGTCGATGGTGTCGACCAGCTCGGTGTGCTTGGCCTCGAGCTGGGCGTCGAAGCTGGCGACCTGGGAGTCGGAGGCGGTGCCGCGCGCCTCGAGGGTCGCGGTATAGGCGGCGACGGATGGGCCGGCGAGCCGGACGATCCACAGACCGGTGTCGCTCGCCACCCCTTCCCAGTCGCTGGAGGGTGCGGCCTCAGGGGCCGACCAGATGTCGTACTCGTCCGTGAGTGAAGCCTCACCATCGGCTGATGAGCCGGGTGAGGTGGGGAGTGCGGTTGCCGGTGTCAGACCGGCAGCCACCAGGGCCAGACCCGCGAGCGCACTCGCTGCACGGGTCGACCGGCGCCTGTTCAAGGCCATTCGTGCTTCTCCGTTCGATGGGGCCAAGGCACACCGGGCGGGCCAGGGGCGGGCCCACGGTGCACCACGTTGCGGGCCGGCTCGCACCGGCTCCGTGTGCATCCCGCCGCCGGTTCTTCGTCGAACGAAGCAACGGGCCCCTGGGCCGGCGCCCGGCGGTAGGACAGGTCCGCGCCTCGTCGGGACACGAGGCGCAGACGCCCTCGACCCTCTCACAGCACACTCACAGAATCGCGTGGCCTGGCATTTCGTGACTAAACCGTGACCTCCCGGCCCGCACCGGGACGTGCTCTGACGCGTCGACCTGCCCGGCTCGTGGTGTGATGTTGGTATGGCGAACCCCCTCCTGGCCCCCTCCGCCCTGGAATACTCCCTCCCCGACTACGCGCGGATCAGGGACGCCCACGTGCGGGAGGCGCTGGAGGTCGGGATGGCCGAGCAGCTCGCCGCGCTGCGTGCGCTGGCGCAGAGCCAGGAGCCGGCCACCGTCGAGAACGTGTTGCACGCCTGGGAGACCAGCGGCGCCACGCTGGACCGCACCCTGGCCGCCTTCTGGGTCGCCAAGGCCGCCGACACCAACGACGAGCGCGACGCGATCATGACCGAGTTCAGCCCCCGGCTGGCCCAGCACAGCGACGCGATCATGCTCGACCCCGACCTCTACGCCCGCCTCCGCGCACTGCGCGAGCGGGCCGACGCCGGCGAGGTGGAGCTCGACAAGCAGGACGAGTTCGTGCTCATCGAGCGGCTGCGCGGCTATGAGCGGGGCGGGGTGAACCTACCGGAGGACCGGCAGACCCGGCTCCGGGAGCTGAACGCCGAGCTGGCCGCCTTGTCCACCGAGTTCGACCGGCTCCTGGTCGCTGGCCGCAACGCCGCTGCGGTGCACGTCACCGACGAGGCGCGCCTGGCCGGCCTGCCGGCCGACGACCGGGCCGGGCTGCGCGAGTCGGCCCGGGCCCGCGACGAGGCCGACGAGGGCTGGCTGCTCACCATCACCAACACCACGCGTCAGCCCCTGCTGGACAGTCTGGAGGACCGCGCACTGCGCGAGCAGGTCTTCCGGGCCTCGACGGGGCGGGGCCTGGGCGGCGAGCACGACACCCGGGAGATCCTGGTCCGGATTGCCCGCCTGCGGGCCGAGCGGGCCACCTTGCTCGGTTATGCGCACCACGCCGCCTACGTGCACGAGGTGGCCTGCGCCAAAAGCACGGACGCGGTCAACGACCTGCTGGCCCGGCTCGCCGCCGGCGTGGTGCAGATCGCCGAGCGGGAGGCAGAGGAGCTGCGCGAGCAGCTGCATACCGTGGAACCGGAGGCGACACTGGAGCCGTGGGACTGGCAGTTCCTGGCGGCCGCGCGCCGCTCCGCCCGGGGGGCCGGGCCCGACCCGGAGCAGCTCAAGCCCTACCTGGAGTACTCCCGCGTCCTGCACGATGGGGTGTTCGCCGCGGCCACCGCGCTCTACGGCCTCACCTTCCGCGAGCGGCCGGACCTGGTCGGCTACACCGACGACGCCACCGTCTACGAGGTCCGGGACGAGGACGGCACGGTCCTCGGCGCGGTGGTCATCGACCCCTACACCCGACCCACCAAGCGGGGCGGAGCCTGGATGACCAGCGTCGTCAACCAGTCTCACCTGCTCGGTGACCTGCCCGTGGTGACCAACACCTGCAACCTGCCCGCGCCGGCCCCCGGGTTGCCGAGCCTGATGAGCTGGGACAGCGTCATCACCCTCTTCCACGAGTTCGGGCACGACCTGCACGGGCTGCTCTCCGACGTGCGCTACCCCTCTCGGTCCGGCACGTCCGTGCCCCGCGACTTCGTCGAGTTCCCCAGCCAGGTCAACGAGATCTGGGCCTTCGAGCCCGAGCTCATCGCGGGCTACGCCCGGCACCACGAGACCGACGAGCCGCTGCCCCAGGAGTGGGTGCAGGCCCTGGTCGACGGCCGCCAGGAGAGCGGCTACGCGACCCTGGAGCTGCTCAAGGCGATGATCCTGGACCAGGCCTGGCACCAGACCCCGCTGGCCGAGCTGCCCGCGGACGGGTCCGGGGTGGAGGCCTTCGAGGCCGCCGTGCTCGAGCGCGCCGGCGTCGCCTTCCCGCTCGTCCCGCCGCGCTACCGCTCGGCCTACTTCCACCACATCTTCGGCGGCGGCTACTCCGCGGGCTACTACTCCTACCTGTGGTCTGAGGTGATGGACGCCGACACCGTCGCCTGGTTCCGTGAGCAGGGCACGCCGGACCAGCCGGGAGGGATGACGCGCGAGGCCGGCGAGCGCTTCCGCCGCGAGCTGCTCGGACCCGGTGGCTCGGTGGAGGCGCTGGAGACCTACCGCCGGTTCCGCGGCGCCGACCCGGACGTCACCCCGCTGCTGCACCGCCTGGGGCTTGCTGGCTGAGCGGGCGGCGGGACCTGCGGGGCGTCCGTGGGAGGGGCGGGCGAAGCGGCGCTGCGGCGGGTGCTGGCGCTGATGGAGGCGCCGGTCACCTGCAGGACCAGACCTTTCGCCCACCGCTAGGCCGGGCCAGGACCGCCGGCCTCATCGATCTGACGGGCGATGTCACGCAGGCGTTCGACCAGGTGGCACAGCTCGGTCAGCTCGCTGTCCTCCAGCCGCTCGACGAGCAACGCCCGGGCCCGCCGACCCGGGGTCTCCAGGTCGGCCAGGACAGTCAACCCTTCCGGGGTGGGGTGCAGCAGCACCCGCCGCCGGTCCGTGGCATCGGGCTCCCGTTCGACCCACTCCTTGGCCACGATGCGGTCCACGATGCCGCTCATCGTGGAGGTGCTGACCCCGAGCGCGTCCGCCAGGTCCTGCCCAGACATGCCCGGGGTGGTGCGCAGCAGCGCGAGCACCTGCAACTGACGCAGGGTCAGGTCGGGCACCTCCTGCACTCCCCCGACCCAGCGCATGGCGGTGGCGTGCACCTCAGCCTCCGCGGCTCCCAGCCGCGCGGTGAGCTCCTCACGGTTCGGTGTCATCCAGGTCCTCGCCTCGCAGGTCGGCCGAGGATGCCTGCAGCCAGGGCAGCAGCCATTGATTCGGCTCAGGCGAACTATTCGCCTTAGGCTAGGCATCCTATGTCACGCCTGACCGTCTTCAGCGTGCGCAACCGCGCCCTCATCGCCCTCGCCACCGTCTTCGGGATCCTCGCCGGCCTCTGGTCCGCGTCCGCCCTGCCACGAGAGCTCTTCCCTTCTTTGCAGTTCCCGGTCCTGGTGGTCGCCACGCCCGTGAGCGGCTCCAGCTCCTCGGTCGTCGAGGAGCAGGTCACCCGGCCGATCGAGACCGCGGCCCAGGGGCTGAACAGCGTGGTCGAGGTGCAGTCCACCTCGACCGACGGGTTCTCCTCGGTCGTCATCGAGCTGGACTACGGCACCGACCTGGGCGCGGCCCAGACCGACCTGCAGCGCGCGGTGCTGTCCCTGCCGCAGCTGCCCGACACGGCCAACCCGCAGATCATCGCTGGCAACCTCGACGACTTCCCGATCATCCAGATGTCGGCCAGTGGCGGTGAGGACGTCAACGGCGAGGAGCTGGTGGACCGCCTCGAGCGCTTCGTGCTGCCCGAGATCGAGGACCTGGAGGGCGTGCGGTCCGCGACCCTGTCCGGTGTCGCGGACCGGGTGGTGACCGTCGAGCTGGACGAGGAGGCGGCCCAGGAGGCGGGTGTGTCCGTCTCCGAGGTCGGCCAGGTGCTCCAGGCCAACGGCGTGGTGCTGCCCGGCGGCCAGGTGCTGCACGGTGAGACCGAGCTGCCGGTCCAGGTCGGCTCGCGGCTGACCAGCGTGGAGGCCATCGCCGAGCTGCCCCTGCTCACCCAGACCACGATCGGGGCGCGGACCGCCGCCCAGCAGCAGCAGGCCGCGATCGGAGAGACCGAGCAGGCCGCCCAGGAGGCGGGCGAGGCCGCCGCTGCCGACCCCACGAACCCCGAGCTGGCCGGCCAGGCGGCCGCCGCCCAGGCCGCGGCCGAGCAGGCCGCCGCCGGGGCTGTCGAGGTCCCCGAGATCCCCACCCTGGGAGACGTCGCCGAGGTGAGCCTGCAGGAGCGGCCGGCCACGGCATACACCCGCACCAACGGGGTGGCCTCCGTCGGCCTGGCGATCACCAAGACCCCGGACGGCAACGCCGTGGAGGTCTCGCACGCGCTGGAGGAGGCGCTGCCCGAGTTGGAGCAGTCGCTGGACGGCGGTGAGCTGGTGACGATCTTCGACCAGGCGCCGTTCATCGAGAACTCGATCGAGGACCTGGCCACCGAGGGCCTGCTCGGGCTCGGGTTCGCGGTGCTGGTGGTGCTGGTCTTCCTGCTCTCGGTCCGGCTGACGCTGGTCACCGCGCTGTCGATCCCGCTGTCGCTGCTGGTGACCCTGATCGGCCTGACCGCGCTGGGCTACAGCCTCAACATCCTGACCCTGGGCGCCCTGACCATCGCGGTCGGGCGCGTGGTGGATGACTCCATCGTGGTCATCGAGAACATCAAGCGGCACACGACCCTAGGAGAGGACCGCAGGGACGCGGTCCTCAACGGGACCCGGGAGGTCGCGGGGGCGATCACCTCGGCGACCGTGGCGACCGTGGCCGTCTTCCTGCCGCTCGGCTTCGTCGGCGGGGCCGTCGGGGAGCTCTTCCGCCCGTTCGCAGTGACGGTGTCGCTGGCCATGCTGGCCTCGCTGCTGGTCGCGCTGACGATCATCCCGGTCGTGGGCTACTGGCTGCTGGGCACGGCGCGGCGCGCCGAGCACGCGCCGGAAGCCGCCGACACCAAGCCCGAGGAGCACGCGGAGGCGCGCCCCGCCGAGGACGCGCCGGACCGGCTGCAGCGCGCCTACCTGCCCGCGCTCCGGGTCGCGCTCGGGCGGCCGTGGGTGACCCTGGCCCTGGCGGCCGCACTGCTGGCGGGCACGGTGCTCAGTGCCGGCCTGCTGCGCACCGACTTCATCGGCGACACCGGCGAGAACACCGTGCAGGCCACCCTGCAGATGCCGGTCGGGACCACCCTTGAGGAGACCGACGAGCAGGCCCGTGAGGTGGAGGACTGGCTCACGGAGCGCGCCGAGGTGCAGAGCTACCAGGCCACCGTCGGCTCCACCGGCGGCATCGAGGCGGTCTTCACCGGGGCCGGTTCGGGCACGGCGGCCTTCGCCGTGACCGTCGACGAGGAGGTCAGCGGGCTCACCTTCGGCCAGTCGCTGACCAGCCACTTCGAGCCGCTGCTGCCGGAAGGGGCCACCCTCACCGCGAGCGCGGGGCAGGCCGGCCCGGTCGGCAGCAGTCTGTCGATCCGCGTGCAGGCCCAGGACCCCGAGGACCTGCAGGAGACCGCCGAAGCCGTCACCCAGCTCATGCGTGACGTCGGCGCGGCGGACGTGGTCAACGACCTCGCCGAGACGGTGCCCACCCTGCAGGTGCAGGTCGACCGGGCCGCCGCTGCCGAGGTCGGGGTGGCCGAGGCCCAGCTCGGTCAGGTCGTCCAGGCGGCCACCGACGGCGCCACCGTGGGGGAGGTCGAGTTCGGCACGCAACAGCTGGACGTCGTCGTGCTGCACAACTCAGCCTCGGACGTGCAGGCCCTGGAGGAGGTGGAGGTGGCCCGGGACACCGACGGCGAGGCGGTGCTGCTGGGCGAGGTGGCCGAGCTGGCCATCGTCGAGGAGGCAGCGAGCATCACCCGGGTCGACGGCCTGCGGGCCGCCACGGTGACCGGCACCTCCACCGGCGATGACCTCAGCGCCGTGACCAGCGACCTGGAGGAGCGGGTCGAGGCGCTCGAGGTGCCGGAGGGCGTGCAGGTGGAGATTGGTGGCGTCAGCGCCGACCAGCAGGAGGCGTTCTCGGCGCTGGGGCTGGCGCTGCTGGCCGCGGTGGCGATCGTCTACCTGGTCATGGTGGCGACCTTCAACTCCCTGCTGCAGCCGCTCATCCTGCTGGTGTCTGTGCCGTTCGCCGCGACCGGCTCGATCGGCGCGCTGCTGGTCACGCGACAGGCGTTGGACGTAACCGCGCTCATCGGCTTCCTCATGCTCATCGGCATCGTGGTCACCAACGCGATCGTGCTCATCGACCTGGTCAACCAGTACCGCGCCCAGGGCATGGACCGCACCACCGCCGTCATCGAGGGCGCCCGGCACCGGCTTCGACCGATCCTGATGACCGCCTTCGCCACCATCCTCGCGCTGGTGCCGATGGCCATCGCGCTCACCGGCGGCAGCGCGTTCATCTCCCAGCCGTTGGCGATCGTGGTCATCGGTGGGCTGCTCAGCTCCACCCTGCTGACGCTGATCCTGGTGCCCGTGCTCTACGAGCTCGTGGAGCGGGGGGTCACGCGCTTCTCGCGGAGCTGACTGCCGGTGTGCCATGTCGCGGCGTCCCGTCCGGGACGCGGCGACGTCGCCCCTTAACGCGGCGGGATCGTGCCCCAGCCCTCGGGGCCTTGGGAGCCGGCCGGGTACACCTCGAGCGGGACCTCGTCGTTGCGCCAGGCGGTAAGGACCGGCTCGACGAGCTCCCACATCAGCTCGGCGGCGTCGCCGCGGATCGACAGCAGCGGGTTGCTGTCCAGGATCCCGGCGAGCACCTCTCCGTAGGGCCGCATACGGGGCTGGCCGAGCGTGGTGTGCAGCTGGGCCTGCTCCAGGTCGAAGGGGTCGCCCTCGGCGTTCACCGACACATCGAGGGTGACCGCCCCTGGGCGCAGCTGGAGGACCAGCCGGTCCGGGGCACCGCAGTCCCGCAGCCCGTCCGGGATGTGCGCCGGCTCGCGGAAGGTGACGGTGATCTCCTTGTGCGGCACCCCCAGCGCCTTGCCGCTGCGCAGCAGGAAGGGCACGCCGGCCCAGCGCTGGTTGCGGATCTCCACCACCAGCTCGGCGAGGGTCTCGGTGCCCCGCTCAGGATCCACCCCCTCCTCGTCCACGTAGTCGGGAACATCCCGGTCCCCGATCCGGCCTGCGGTGTACCGGGCCCGCCGTGAAGCGGTCCGCGGGTCGCCGCCCCACAGCCGGGTGGCCCGCAGCACCTGCGACTTCAGCGAGCGCATCTCCTCGGCGTCCAGCGAGGCCGGGCTCTCCATGGCGAACATGGCCAGCACCTGCAGCAGGTGCGACTGGGTCATGTCGATCAGCGCCCCGGCCTTGTCGTAGTAGCCGGCCCGCCCCTCCAGGGCGAGGTCCTCGTCATACTCGATCTCGACCTTGGCGATGTGGTCCGCGCTCCACAGCGGCTGGAAGATCCGGTTGGCGAAGCGCAGCCCGAGCAGGTTCAGCACGGTGTTGACGCCGAGGAAGTGGTCGATCCGATGGATCTGCTCCTCCGCCACCACCTGCGTGGCCTGCGCGTTGAGCTCGCGGGCCGAGGCCAGGTCGTGGCCGAACGGCTTCTCCATCGCCAGGCGGGTCCCCTCGGGCACGCCGATCCGCTCCAGCAGCGCGCAGACGCCCACCGTGACCTGCGGCGGCAGCGCGAAGTAGATCACCAGGGACCCGGGCACCGAGCCGATCAGCTCGCGCAGCTGGTCCTCGTCCAGTGCGTCGGTCCGCTGGTATGCAGTCTGTCCAACCACCCGGTCGACCGCCCCCTGCGGCGCCTCGGCCTCGACGAACGACTCCCGCACCCTCTGCGCCCACTCGTGTTGGGACAGCTCGGCCCGGTCGGCACCGACCACCCGCACCTGCCGGTCCGGCTCGACCTTGAGCAGGGAGCCCAGGCCCGGCAGGAGCAGGCGGCGGGTGAGGTCGCCGGAGGCGCCGAGGATGAGCAGCGTGGTGGGTTGGTCCGTCATACCGGCAGGGTATGCGGGTGCGGGTCCGGCCGGGTCCTCGACGTACCCTGGAGCCATCGTGAGCAGCCCCTCCTCATGGCGTCTGGAAGACATCGCCCTCGGCGTCTTCGTGGCCTTCTTCTTCGGTTCGATGGCGCGCGGCCAGGCCATCTACTGGCTCGCCCGTGTCAGCACCGACCGCGCGCTGGCCTTCGGCGAGCCCGAGGAGGGCTGGCGTCGGCGCATCTATCGGTGGCTGCACAGCGACCGCGTCGCCCACGCCCGCGCCGCGCTGGCGAAGTGGGGCTGGCCGCTGGTGCCGTTCGCCTACCTCACCGTGGGCTTCCAGTCGATGGTGATGGCGGCGGCCGGAATGGTCCGCATGTCCTGGAAGGTCTTCACCCTGGCGCAGGTGCCGGGGGCGATCGCGTGGGCGCTGATCTACACCACGGTGGGCTTCGCCTTCTGGGGCGCGTTCTTCGCCGCAGTGCGGGGCAACCCGGTCTGGGTCGTGCTGCTCCTCGCGGTGGCGACCGTGGCCGTGCTTCTCGCGCGCCGCCGACGTCCCCGCCTGAGCGCCCCGCCCGCCTGACCACCCCGAGCCACGCAGGGCGCCGGTGCTACTTGCCGGTCTCCTCGGCGATCGCCACGAAGTTCGCCCGGGTGTGACCGTCGGCGCGCTGGCCGAGGGACTCATCGCAGGTGATGAGGGCGACCCGGGCGACCTCGTCCTGGTTGTCCCAGACCTGGGGCATCCGCTGCAGGCCTTCCTTGGAGACCTGCTGGGTGCGTCTGACCACGAACTCGCGGGTGTCACCGTTGCCGTAGCCGATGGAGACGATGTCGCCGACGGTCACCTCGCCGAGGTCGTAGAAGACGTCGGGCTCGTCGTAGTAGGTCACGTGGCCGGCGATCACCGCGGTCCCGACCCGTCCCGGGACGACCCGGCCGGAACCGACGTGCCAGATCACATCACCCTGGTCCGGGTTGATCGTGCCCTGCGGGGTCAGCCCCTCGGGTTTGATCGGCTCCTGGTCCAGGCCCGCCGACTCCACGCTCACCCAGGCCGGGGCATCCGGTCCCTCGGCCGTGATGGGGCGCGCGGAGGTCCCCTCGATCGCGCCGACGGCCTGCACGGCCAGCGTGCTCACGCCGAAGGTGGCGATCAGCAGGCCGGTCGGGACGAGAAGGCGGTGTCCTCGGCTCATGGTGTCCTGGGTGTCGGCCCGGGTCGGCCCGGGGTGTCTGTCCGGCCGCGCACCCTCAGGCGCGGCGACGCAGGGCGAAGCCGGTGATGCCGACGCCAGCGAGTGCGAGTGCGGCGCCACCGATCAGGCCGAGGTTGGCACCGGACATGCTGCTCGGGCCGTCGGTCTCTACCGGCGGGCCGCTGGCCTGGTCGGCGTCCTCGTCGTCAGCGTCGGTCGCGTCATCGTCGGTCGCGTCATCGTCGGTCGCGTCATCGTCGGTCGCGTCATCGTCAGTCGCGTCATCGTCAGTCGCGTCGTCCTCGGTGCTCTCGTCGGCGTCGTCCCCGGGATCAGCCGGCGCGGCCTCGCCCGCCGGAACCCCCTGGCAGACGACGGCCCGCTCGATGCTCTCGCCGCTGCTGGAGGAGTAGATGTGGTCCTCGCCGAAGCCCAGGAACGGGGAGTGCTCGGCGGTCCCGTTGGTGAGCTCCAGCGCGACACCCATGAACTCGTTGTCGCCCTGCAGCAAGGGCGACCACTGCTGCTCGCTGATGAAGACGCTGCTCTCTCCGCCGGGAATCGTGGAGACGAGGCAGCTGACGTCGGAGTAGCCGGACAGCTCGGTGAAGCGGTCCGCCCAGTCGTCGGGTGGTGTGGTGGCCAGGGCCGGCCCGGCGGAGAGCAGGACGGCACTGGTGCCGGCAGCGAGCGCGAGCCTGAAGGTGGTGCGGCGCATTGTCACGGTTCCTTTCATGGCGAACGCGCGGTTCCTCCGCGGTCCTGCGTCCATCGTGCGCGAGTCACAATAATCACTTCAAGCACAGATGTCACTCATGTAACTCTGAGCGCATAAGCACCATAGCCGAGGGCGCACGGTGGGTCACCGCCCGACACGGCGTGTCGGTCGGACGGATCGAGAGCCACCCGTCACTACCACCCGCGGAGTCGGGAGGGCTACTGAGGTAGATCGGTGCCGCCACGGCGACACTGACCCACCTCATTCCCGAGACTTCAGGGGTGGGACGGGGCTCGTGTCCCGCGTGTGGTGGATGGGCTCGAGGTGCACGAGACTGCAGGGGCCGCCGGCCCGGCCGGTGCGAGCCCCTGGCGCTAACCTTGCGGCCCATGGAGGAGGACGGCGCCGAGAGCGACGCGCTGCAACAGGCGGCGTGGGAGGTGTATGGCGTCGCGCCCGCCGACTTCGTGGCCACCCGGACCCGGTGGGTCAAGGAGCTGCGGTCGCGCAAACAGCGCGACGCGGCGAAGTCTGTCGCTGCCCTCCGCAAGCCGTCGGTCTCCGCAGCAGCCATCAATGCGCTCGTGCGGGCCCAGGATCCGGCGGCCGATCGGCTGCGCGACGTCGGGACGCGCATGCGGCACGCTCAGTCCGCGCTGGACACCGCGGGCCTGGCCGCGTTGCGGGGTGAGCGCGACGCGGTGCTGCACGACTGGGTGGAGGCCGCGCGCGCACACGCGACCGGGCCATTGACGGCCGCGGTGGAGGCCGAGGTGCGGGACACCGCTGTGGCGGCCCTCGCGGACGGCGCCGCGACGGAGGTGGTGCTCAGCGGCACGTTGACCCGCGGCCTCTCCTACAGCGGCTTTGGGGAGGTGGATGTCAGCGACGCCGTCGCCCGCACCAGCACCGGCGTCGTCCTGACCCGGATCGAGGGCGGCGGTGGAGACAGCGCCACGGACGAGGCGGGGGGCGAAAAGGACGACCTCGGCGAGGAGGACGAGGCCGACCTCGGCGAGGACGACCCAGAGGACGAGGCCGATCTTGACGAGGAGGACGAGGCCGACTTCAGCGCTGCGGGGGACGAGGAGGACGACCCAGAGGACGACGAGGACGATCTCGACGAGGAGGACGACCTCTCGGCCGAGAAAGGCCTGGCCCAGCTGGAGGAGACACTGGCAGAGGCCGAGGAGCAGGTGACCGCGGCTAGGCGGGAGCGGCGGTCGCTCCTTGAGGCTGCGAGCGTTGCGGCCGCCCGGGTGGAAGAGGCCGCGGACGGGCTGGCGCAGGCCAGGCAGCTCCTGGCCCGGGCCGAGAAGGAGGCCAAGCACGCGGAGGCGGAGGACGAGCAGGCCCGTGCGGCATTAGAGCTCGCCGACGAGGCTCTGACAGCCGCGCGGGAGCGTCGCGCCCAGGCCCGCACGGCGCTAGAGGAAGCCGAAGACGCCGACTGACCCGCAGGATCCCCCGCCCTGTCGCGCCTCGCGGCGTGCTTCAGTCGGGCCTCATGCAGGTTCTGTCGGGGGGTGGTGGGTCAGCGCCGGGCGTCGAGCGCCCGGATGGCCTGCCAGGCCAGCGGGAAGATCGCCGCGGCGATCGCGGCCTTGATCAGCCCTGGCACGACGAACGGGGTGATCCCGACCGCGGCGATCGCCGCCAGGTCAGTCAGGCCGAGCACAGCCGCGAGGTAGGGCACGCCCACGACGAACGGGGCCACGGTGGCCAGCGTGAAACCGGCCATGGCCAGCAACACGTTGCGGTCCCAGGCACGCTCGGCGGCCCAGCCAGCGATCGCGGCAGCAGCGACGAAGCCGATGATGAAGCCGAAGGACGGGGCAAGCACATAGGCGGGACCACCCATCCCCCCGGCGAAGATCGGGGCCCCCGCGAGGCCGGCCAGCAGGTAAGCGCTCAGGGCCGCGGCCCCGCGGCGCATCCCGAGGGCGCCGCCGACCAGCATGACGCCCAGGGTCTGCCCGGTGATCGGGACCGGGCCGATGCGCCAACTGGCCTGGGCGAGCAGCGCCACCACGGCCGCGCCGGTCACGACGACGGCGACGTCCACCAGGGCGGTGCGACGCGGCAGGAGACGGTCGGCGAGGACGCCCGCCGACGGGCGTACGGCAAGGGATGCACCTGACATGGACGCAAGAGTGCCACAACGCGACCCGGCCCAGGCGAGCGGCCGACAACGCGCCCGGGCCGGGCGGGTGGCCGACCGGGCGGAGAACCGCATACGCTGGGGACACGCCGGCGCCGGTCCCCCTCCGGGTCCGGCGTCGTCCTTGTTCGGACCTTCGAGGATGGACCTATGAAGATCGCACTGTTCACCGCCGGCGGCGACTGCCCGGGCCTCAACGCGGTGATCCGCGGTGTGGTGCTCAAGGGCGACCGGATCTACGACCACGAGTTCGTCGGGGTCCGGGACGGCTTCCGCGGCCTGGTGGAGGACGACATCGTCCCGCTGCCCCGCCAGCGGGTGCGCGGCTTGTCCAAGGTCGGGGGCACCATCCTGGGCACCTCCCGCGTCAGCCCCTTCGACCACGGCGGCACCGCCCGGGTCAAGGAGGTCATGGACAAGCACCAGATCGACGCCCTCATCGCCATTGGGGGCGAGGGGACGTTGACCGTGGCCCGGATGTTCCACGAGGACGGCATCAACATCGTGGGCGTGCCCAAGACCATCGACAACGACCTGTCCGCCACCGACCGGACCTTCGGCTTCGACACGGCGGTGTCCGTGGCGACCGAATCGATCGACCGGCTGCGCACCACTGGCGAGGCCCACAGCCGCTGCATGGTCGTGGAGGTCATGGGCCGGCACGCGGGCTGGATCGCGCTGCACTCGGGGATCGCCAGCGGCGCGCACGCGATCCTCATCCCCGAGGTCCCGGTGAGCCAGGAGCAGGTCTGCGAGTGGGTGCAGCACGCGATGGACCGCGGCCGGGCGCCGATGGTGGTGGTGGCCGAGGGCTTCCGCTTCGAAGGTGCGGACCAGGTCGACAAGGGCCGCACGGACGGCTTCGGGCGGCCTCTCCTCGGCGGCATCGGTGAGCAGGTCACCCGCATCATCGAGGGGCGCACCGGCATCGAGGCCCGCAACACCACGCTGGGCCACCTGCAGCGTGGCGGGGTCCCGAGCGCCGACGACCGGGTGCTCGCCACGCGCTTCGGCACCGCGGCCGTCGACGCCGTGAGCAACCGGATGTGGGGCACCATGGTCGCCCTGCGCGGCGTCGACATCGTCAACGTCAACCTGCAGGACGCCACCAGGACGCTCAAGAGCGTCACCCGTGCGCTGTGGGACGAGGCCGCGATCCTCTTCGGCTGAGGTCGGGCCGCCCGCGGTGCGACGAGGCCGCGAGCCTGGAGGCCGGCCCGGGGGACCGCGCCGGACGCAGCGTCAACCGCGGTCAGCTGCCGGTCGGCTGCTCCCTAGGATGCCAGGTATGCCGTCCTCCCCCGCCCTGCCCACCGCGACCGACGTCGAGGCCGCGGCCGCACGCATCGCGGGCCGGGTGACGCGCACCCCGTTGCAGCTCAGCCCCCGGCTCTGCGAGCGGACCGGCGCGCAGGTCTGGCTCAAGCGCGAGGACCTGCAGCCGGTGCGCTCCTACAAGGGCCGCGGCTCGGCCAACCTCATTGCCCAGCTGGACAGCGAGCAGGTCTGGGCCGGCGTGGTGTGCGCCAGCGCCGGCAACCACGCCCAGGGCGTGGCGCACGCCTGCGCCTCCCTCGGCGTGACCGCCCGCATCTACCTGCCAGCCCGCACCCCGCGGCAGAAGCGCGACCGGGTGGCCGAGATCGGCGGTGACTGGGTGGAGGTCGTGGTCGGGGGAGCGACCTACGACGACGCGGCCGCGGCCGCCCGCGCGGACGCCGAGGCCACCGGCGCCACGCTCGTCCCCGCCTTCGACCACCCGGCGATCATCGCCGGCCAGGGCACCGTCGCCCTGGAGATCATGGACGATCTGGCGGAGCTGGACCGGACGTGTGACGTCGTCGTCGTGCCCGTGGGTGGCGGGGGGCTGCTCGCCGGTTGCCTGACCTGGCTGCGCGAGCGGCATCCTGGCGTGCGTGTCGTCGGGGTGGAGCCGGCCGGGGCCGCCAGCATGATCGCGGCCACGCGAGCAGGTGAGCCGGTGACCCTGCCCCAGATCGACCGGTTCATCGACGGGGCGGCTGTGGCCCGGGCCGGCGAGTGGACCTATGAGGCTGTGGCACGGCATACCCCCGAGCTGGTCGCCGTGCCCGAAGGGCGCGTGTGCACCGAGATGCTGGCCCTCTACCAGACCGAGGGAATCATCACCGAGCCCGCGGGAGCGCTCGCAGCGGCCGCGCTGGACCGAGTGCCCGTCGAGCCGGGGCAGACCGTCGTGGTCGTGGTCTCCGGGGGCAACAACGACGTGCTCCGGTACGCGGAGGTGATGGAGCGCTCGCTCGTGCACGAGGGGCTCAAGCACTACTTCCTCGTCGACTTCCCGCAGGAGCCGGGGATGCTGCGGCGCTTCCTGGACGAGGTGCTGGGCCCGGACGACGACATCGCGCTGTTCGAATACGTCAAGCGCAACAACCGGGAGACCGGGCCCGCGCTGGTGGGCATCGAGCTCGGCTCGCGGGAGGACCTGGCGCCCCTGCTGGAGCGGCTGGACCGCTCGAGCATGGACGTGGAGCCGATCCAGCCGGACAGTCCGCTCTTCCGGTTCATCCTCTAACCCGCCGACCCGCGCGACTCGCGGCTACCCCCGCGGGCGGCCCAGGATCCAGTAGGCGCAGAAGTAGACCGAGGTCTTGGCCAGGCCGCGGTCGCCGACCAGGTGGCGCCGGAGCGTCGCGGCCAGCTCCTGCTCCCCGGAGACCCAGCCGTGGTCGAGGGTGGGCAGGTCGGCTGCCCGGACCGCCTCCAGCAGCGCCTCCCCGGGTCGCCGCTCCCCACGCACGAGGACCGTCAGGCTGCCCCGCTCCGGCTCGGCCAGGGCCGGCAGGACGCCGTCGCGGCCCACCTCGAGGAAGACGTGCAGGACCGTGCCGCTGTCCCGGGCTGCCTCCAGGATCCCCGCGATCGCCGGGTATGCCGTCTCGTCGCCGGCCACCAGGCGCACCTCGTCGCCGGTGCGGGCGGGGAAGCTGGCCGAGCCGGTCTGCACCGCCAGCGGGTCCCCCACCTGGGCCCTGCGCACCCAGGTCGCGCCGGGGCCCTCGTCGACGTCACCCGCAGGGTGGAGGACCACCTCGACATCCAGCTCGCAGGTGTCCGCGCGCCACTCGCGCACCGTGTACCAGCGCACGTCGGGGCGCACCTCCTCCGGCATGGCACCGATGACCGGCCGTGGGTTGGGGCCGGTGATCGAGGACAGGTCCGGCAGCTCGGTGCCCGGCCGGGGCATGACCAGGCCGACGTACTCGTCCGGGCCCAGCACGGCATACCCCAGCAGACCGGGCACGTGCAGGGTGAGCCGGCGCAGCCAGGGCGCGACATGGGCGACCGCGGTCACCGAGCCCGGGACGCATCGGTGACTCTCCCGCTCGACGGGCACGGCGGTCGTGCGGGCGTAGGCCGCGGTGGCGACCCGGGACAGGGCCGGGGTATGCAGCAGCCGCGAGGCCGCCTCCCGCAGGGTGGTGGTGAGGGTGGTCACGGTGAACCCTTCTCGTGGGGAACTGGACAAGGAGAACATACGCTAGGTTAGGCCAGCCTTACCTACATACGAGGAGAAACTGTGTTCAAAACCCATCGGGCTGCGCTCACCGCGACCGCGCTGGCAGCCGCCCTCCTGCTCGCGGCCTGCGGCGAAGGCACCAACAGCGGCACTGACACTGGCCCGGCGGACGACACCGGGAGTGGGCCGAGCGGCGGCGGAGCCCGCTCGGCCGACGCGGACGCCTTCCCAGTCACCGTCCAGCACGCCTTCGGCGAGACCACCATCGAGCAGGCGCCCGAGCGGGTCGCCACCGTCGCCTGGGCCAACCACGAGGTGCCGCTGGCCCTGGGAATCGTCCCGGTGGGCATGGGCAAGGCGACCTGGGGCGACGACGACGGTGACGGGATCCTGCCCTGGGTCGAGGACAAGCTGGCCGAGCTGGGCGCCGAGCCACCCGTGCTCTTCGACGAGACCGACGGGATCGACTTCGAGGCGGTCGCGGACACCAGCCCGGACGTCATCCTGGCCGCCTACTCGGGCCTGACCCAGGAGCAGTACGACACGCTGAGCAAGATCGCTCCGGTCGTCGCCTACCCGGACCTGGCCTGGGGCACGACGATGACCGAGATGATCGAGCTCAACAGCCAGGCACTGGGTCTGGCCCAGGAGGGTGAGCAGCTCATCGCCGACCTGGACGCCACCATCGCCGATGCCGTCGCGCAGTACCCGCAGCTGGAGGGCCAGGTCGCCGTCTTCACCTACCTCGACCCCAACGACCTCAGCCAGATCGACTTCTACACCACGTCCGACCCCCGGGCCGGCTACCTGGAGACTCTCGGCCTGCAGGCCCCGGCGGTCGTCGCCGAGGCCTCGGCGGCCAGCGACTCCTTCTACGAGACAGTCAGCGCCGAGAGCAGCGACTCCTTTGCCGACGTCGATCTGTTCGTCACCTACGGTGCCACGGACGGCTCGGTGGTCGAGCTGGTCCAGAGCGACCCGCTGCTCTCGAAGATCCCGGCGGTTGCGAACGGAGCGATCGTGGTGCTGCAGGACAACACCCCGCTAGCCGCTTCGGCCAACCCCTCCCCGCTGGCCATCGCCTGGGGCCTGGAGGACTACCTGGCCCTGCTGGCGCAGGCTGTCGACCAGGCTCGATGACCGTCACCCTGGACTCACCGCCAAGGACCACCCCACCGGGGCGGGCCGGGGCGGCCGGTCCTCGCCTGGCCGGTCTGGCCCTCGCCCTGGGCGTCCTGGCCGCGTTGGCCGCGCTGTCGGTCACCCTGGGCGTGCGCGACGTCAGCTGGGCGGACCTGCGGGCAGCCCTGGGCGGCCTGGACGAGAACGTCTCCCAGGCCGCGGTGCACAAGCGCATCCCCCGCACCCTGCTCGCCATGCTCGTGGGGGCGGCGCTGGGCCTGGCCGGCGCGGTGATGCAGGGCGTCACCCGCAACCCGCTCGCCGACCCCGGCATCCTCGGGGTCACCTCGGGCGCCTCGCTGGCGGTCGTGTCGGGCATCGCCTTCTTCGGGCTCAGCACCCCCACCGGGTTTATCTCGGTGGCGATCGCCGGTGCCGCCGTCTCCGCCGTCTTCGTGTATGTGGTGGGCTCGCTCGGGCGCGGCGGCGCCACCCCCCTGAAGCTGGCGCTGGCGGGAGCGGCGACCACGGCGGCCTTCAGCTCGCTGATCAGCGCCATCCTGCTGCCCCGGATCGCAGTCATGGACTCCTTCCGGTTCTGGCAGATCGGCGGCGTGGGCGGGGCCAGCACGTCCCGAATCCTCGCCGTGCTGCCCTTCCTCGTGGTCGGCGCCCTGGTCTGCCTGGTCGTGGCCCGGGGGCTCAACGCGCTGGCCCTGGGTGACGACCTGGCCGCCGGCCTGGGCGAGCGGGTGGCGCTGACCCGGGCTGCGGCGGCCACCGGGGCCGTGCTGCTGTGCGGGGCGGCGACGGCGGTGGCGGGGCCGATCGGCTTCGTCGGCCTGGTCGTCCCGCACGCCTGCCGGCTGGTCGCCGGCAGCGACCACCGCTGGCTGCTGCCCCTGTCGATGGTCGTCGGGGCGGCCCTGCTCACCGCCGCTGACCTGGTCGGCCGCCTCATCGCCCGTCCCGCCGAAGTCGATGTCGGCATCATCACGGCCCTCGTCGGCGCTCCGGTCTTCATCATCATCGTCCGCAGGATGCGCGGGAGGGCGCTGTGAGCGGCACCCTCGAGCTCGTCCGCGCCGGGCGGATCCGCCGGGCCCGGTCCCGGTCCGTGCTCACCGTCATCCTGGCCGCGCTCGTCCTGGCCCTGGTCGCCACCAGCCTCATGGTGGGCCAGACGTTCTACGGCCCCGGCGAGGTCGCCCGCGTCATCCTGGGCCAGGACGTTCCTGGCGCCTCGTTCACCGTCGGCGAGCTGCGTCTGCCACGCACCACCCTCGCTCTCCTGGCCGGGCTGGCCTTCGGGCTGGCCGGCGTGACCTTCCAGACGATGCTGCACAACCCGCTGGCCTCCCCCGACATCATCGGGATCAGCTCCGGCGCCAGCGCCGCCGCCGTCGTGGCGATCGTCGTGCTGCAGCTGTCGCAGACCTGGGTCTCCGTGGTGGCGATCGTGGCCGCACTGCTCACGGCCCTGGTCATCTACCTGCTGGCCTACCGCGACGGCGTGGCCGGCACCCGGCTGATCCTTATCGGCATCGGCATCTCGGCCATGCTCGACTCGGTCGTCGCCTACATCATCGTCCGGGCCGCGACCTGGGACCTGCAGGCCGCCATGCGTTGGCTGACCGGCAGCGTCAACGGGGCCGTCTGGTCGACCGTGGCTCCCCTGTGCCTGGCCGTGGCGGTCCTCGCCCCGGTCCTGCTCACGCAGGCCCGCCCGCTGCGGCTCATGCAGCACGGCGACGACGCGGCCGCCGCGCTGGGCGTGCCGGTGGAGCGCACCCGGGTGATCGCGATCCTGGCCGCGGTGGGCCTCATCGCCTTCGCGACCGCCGCCGCCGGGCCGATCGCCTTCGTGGCCTTCCTCGCCGGGCCGATCGCCGCCCGCATCGTCGGGCCGGGCACCTCGCTCATGGTGCCGGCCGCGCTGGTCGGTGCCGCCCTCGTGCTCGGCGCCGACCTGGTCGGGCAGCACGCCGTGGGCAACCGCTACCCGGTCGGTGTCATCACCGGCGTGCTCGGCGCGCCGTACCTCGTCTACCTGCTCATCCGCACCAACCGCGCTGGAGGCTCGCTATGACCACGGTCCACACCCTGCTCGCCGAGGACGTCACGCTCGGCTACGGCGAACGCACCGTCGTCGACGGGCTGGACCTGTCCGTCCAGGACGGCCGGATCACGGTCATCGTCGGCGCCAACGCCTGCGGCAAGTCGACGCTGCTGCGCGCGCTGGCCAGGCTGCTGCCCCCGTCCCGCGGGCGGGTGCTGCTGGACGGCAAGGAGCTGCACCGGCTGCCCACCAAGGAGGTCGCCCGCACTCTGGGCCTGCTGCCGCAGGCGCCGATCGCCCCGGAGGGCATCGTCGTGGCCGACCTCATCGCCCGCGGCCGCAGCCCGCACCAGCGGCTGCTCAGCCGGTGGTCGCCGGCGGACGACCTCGCGGTCGCCGAGGCGATGGACCTCACCGGCACCACGCACCTGGCCGGGCGGGCCGTGGACGAGCTCTCCGGCGGCCAGCGTCAGCGAGTGTGGATCGCGATGGCGCTGGCCCAGCGGACCGACATCCTGCTGCTGGACGAGCCGACCACCTTCCTCGACATCTGCCACCAGGTGGAGGTCCTGGACCTGCTCACCGACCTCAACCGGGAGCGCGGCACCACGATCGTGATGGTGCTGCACGACCTCAACCTGGCCGCCCGGTATGCCGACCGCCTGGTCGCCATGGCCGGTGGCCGGATCCTGGCCACCGGCGACCCGGGGGAAGTGCTCTCCCCCGCGGTGATCGAGGCCGTCTTCGGGATGCCCAGCGAGGTCGTTCCCGACCCGGTCTCCGGTCGCCCGATGGTGCTGCCGATCGGGCGGCACCACTGCGCCCGGCCGGCCTGCCCGGCCTGAGCGGTCCTCAGCCCGAGACCGGCTCCAACGACCGGCCCTCGGCGTCGTCGTCCTCGCGGTGGCGACCGGCGGAGTCGACCCGCCGGGGCCACCAGAAGTGCTCGCCCAGGACCCGCACGATGGCGGGGGTCAGCACGGTGCGCACGACGAGGGTGTCGAGCAGCACGCCGATGCAGATCACCACACCGATCTGGGCCAGCACGACCAGGGGCAGCACGCCCAGCACCGCGAAGACCGCCGCGAGCAGGATGCCGGCGCTGGTGATGACGCCACCGGTCGCGCCCAGGGCGCGCAGCACGCCGTCCCTCGTGCCGTGCTCGACGGCCTCCTCCAGGGTTCGGGTGATGAGGAAGATGTTGTAGTCCACGCCCAGGGCCACCAGGAAGAGGAAGGCGAGCAGCGGCATGCTGGCGTCGATGGCGTTGAAGCCCAGCACGCCGGTGAACAGCCACCAGGACACACCCAGGGCCGCAGCCGAGGTCGCCACGGTGGTCAGCACCAGCACCAGCGGGGCCAGGACGGACCGGAGCAGACCGACCAGGACGACGAAGATCAGGACCAGGATGAGCGGCATGATCAGCCAGCGGTCCTGCACATTGCCCTCGCCCTCGTCCAGCGCCGAGGCGTCGCCGCCGGTGACGTAGACGTCGTCCGGCACCGCGTCGCGGATCGCCAGCACGGCCTCCTTCGACTCGTCGCTGCCCGGTTCCGCGTCCAGGACCACCTGGACCTGGCCGATCCCGGACTCGGGGGCGATCACGGTGGCCTGCTCCACGCCGGCGACGTCGGAGACGGTCTCGGACAGCTCCTCGAGGCCGGCCTCGTCCTCGGTCTTCGTCACCAGGATCACCGGGTCGGAAGCACCGGCGGGGAAGGACTCCCCCAGCCGCTGGCTCGCCGTGATCGCCTCCGGGGTGTCGATGAACTGGTCCTCGGGAGCGAGCCCGGTCTGGTACTGGAACAGGCCGGCGGTCATCGCGCCCAGCAGCACGAAAGTGGCCAGGATCCAGGCCACCGGGCGGCGGGCCACGGTGTCACCGATGCGCCGCCAGACCGAGCGGGACTCGGCCAGACCCTGCTCTCCTTGCCGCGGCACCTTCGGCCAGAAGATCCAGCGACCGAAGTTGACCAGCACGGACGGCAGGATGATCAGCCCCATCAGCATCGCGACCAGGATGCCGACGGCGGAGGCCAAACCCAACCCGCGGGTGGAGGGGAAGACCGACAGCAACAGGGTCAGCACACCCACCGCGACGGTGCTCGCGCTGGCGGTGATGGCCTCGGCGGCCCGGCGCAGCGCGACGGCCATCGCCTCGTGCCGAGACTCCCGTTGCCGCAGCTCATCGCGGTAGCGACTGATGAGCAGCAGGGCATAGTTGGTCCCGGCGCCGAAGACCAGCACCGACAGGATGCCGACGGTCGAGTCATCCCACGGCACCCCGAAGGTCTTCAGCGCATGGGTCGCCGCCGTGGTCGCGAGCTGGTCGCCGATGCCGACGACCCCCAGCGGCAGGATCCACAGGATCGGGCTGCGGTAGGTGAGGATCAGCAGGATGGCCACGACCGAGGCGGTGGCGGCCAGCAGGGTGAAGTTGGCGCCGTCGAAGACCGAGGCCAGGTCCGCGGAGATCGCGGCGGGCCCGGTCACCTGGGCCGTGACCCCGTCCGGCACGGCGTCGGTCAGGCCGGCGCGCAGCTCGGCGACGGTGTCGCGGGCGACCGAGGAGGTCGGCGCGTCGATCTCGATCACGCTGAAGGCGGCGGTGCCGTCCTGCGCCGGGATGACCGGGAAGGTGGCGTCGGTGACGCCCTCCGGCGGGCCGGACTGACCCTCACCCTCGCCAGTAGCCTCGGGGGGCTCCACCCCCTCAGGGGCCACATCCTCCATCACCGAGGCGAGGTCGGGCAGCAGCTCGGCGATCCCCTGGTCCTCGACGGTGAAGAGCACGATCGCTGTCTGGTTGCCCTCCTCGGGCAGCCTCTCCAGCAGTTCTTGACCCTGGGCGCTCTCGAACCCGGCAGGCAGGCTGTCCAGGGGGCTGGGCGAGCGCTCCGCCGGACCGACTCCGAGGATGACGAGCAACCCCAGCAGGAGGCCCACGACCGCCACGATCCAGGAGCGGCGGCCAGTGATGGCCTCGATGATGCGCGACACGAGGGGCCTTTCGGAGTGTGTGGGGTGAAGTGCCTCAGTAAGTACCTAAGTTGATGAAGTACTTCGGTCAAACTACCACGGGGTGTCTATAGGGTTCTGTCTCAACCGAGGACAACCCTCGACAGACGCAGGAGGCATCTGATGGACAGGCGAGAAGAGGGCACACCGGCGCCGGCGCCGGCGCCGGGTCACGCCTCCCGCTGGGTGCAGGACTGGCAGCGCAGTCAGACCCTCGACGCCCTGCGCCGGCTGCTCAACACCAGCGGACGGGTGACCCCTGCACTGGCGCGCCGGACCGGCCTGTCCCACACCGAGCTCAGCGTGCTCGAGCACGTCATGGAGGAGCCCCTGGGCCCCAGCGAGCTGGCTCAGCGCATCGGCGTGACCAGCGCCGCAGCCAGCGGGATCGTCGATCGCCTCGTCGCCCGGGGTCACGCCGAGCGGCAGCCGCACCCGACCGACCGGCGGCGCACCGCGGTCGTCTGCACCAGCAGCGGGCGCGAGGAGCTGATCCAGCACCTGATGCCGATGTTTGTCGAGCTGGCCCGGCTGGACGCGGACTTCACCGACGGCGAGCTGGCCGTGATCCACCGCTTCCTCACCGCCGCCGACCGCGCCGTCGGGCGTCTGCTCTAGACCGCGTGCGCACCTGGTGGGGCGGGCCGCCCGAGCGCTGGGCCTCGTAGACTAGGTGGATGAGCGCCACCCACCCCCGCCCGGCCCGACTCGCCGTCGCCCTCACGGTGTCCGACCGCAGCTCCGACGGCACCCGTGAGGACACCTCCGGTCGGCTGCTGGCCGAGGGCCTGGAGAAGATGGGCTTCGAGGTGCGCACCGAGATCGTGCCCGACGGGGCGGACAATGTCGCCGGAGCGCTCCGGGACGCGGTCGAGCAGCGGGCCGGGCTGGTGGTGAGCACCGGCGGCACGGGCATGGGTCCACGAGACCTGACCCCCGAGGGCACGCGTGCGGTGATCACCCGGGAGAACCCCGGGCTGGCCGAGCTGCTGCGGCACGAGGGCGCACGGCATACCCCGTTCGCGGCGGTCTCCCGCGGGGTGGTGGGCGTCGTGGACTGGCCGGCGGAGCGCGGCGCCGGCGGCACCCTGGTGGTCAACCTGCCCGGGCGGCCCGCAGCCGTCACCGAAGGCCTTGAGGTGATCGGGCCGTTGCTCGGGCACGTCCTGGACCAGATCGGCGGAGGTGACCACCGATGACCGCCACCGCTCCCCAGCCTCAACGCGGGCCCCTGATCGACCGCTACGGCCGGGTGCACCGGGACCTGCGCATCTCGGTGACCGACCGCTGCTCGCTGCGCTGCACCTACTGCATGCCCGAGGACGGCGTGCCGTGGCTGCCTCGCCTGACGATGCTGACCACCCCCGAGGTCATCCGACTGGGCGGGATCGCGGTGTCCCTCGGCATCGAGGAGATCCGGCTGACCGGGGGCGAGCCGCTGCTGCGCCGCGACCTGGTCGACGTGGTCGCCGGCCTCGCGGCCCTGGACCCGGCCCCCGAGATCTCGATGACCACCAACGGGATCGGGCTGGACAAGACCGCGTCGGCCCTGCGCGAGGCGGGCATGACGCGGGTCAACGTCAGCCTGGACACGCTGCGCCGGGAGACCTTCATCCAGCTGGCCAAGCGGGACCGGCTGCACGACACCTTGTCCGGGGTCCGGGCGGCGGCAGAGGCCGGGTTGACCCCGGTCAAGCTCAACACCGTGCTGATGCGCGGGATCAACGACATCGACGCCCCCGACCTGCTGGCCTTCGCCCTGGAGCACGGCTATGAGCTGCGCTTCATCGAGCAGATGCCGCTGGACGCACAGCACCGGTGGGACCGCAGCCAGATGATCACGGGCGAAGAGATCCTGGCCCACCTGCGTCCGCGTTTCGACCTGGAGCCGATGCCGGACGAGAGCCGCGGTTCCGCGCCGGCCGAGCTGTTCCTGGTCAACGGCGGGCCCGCGACGGTCGGGGTGATCGCCTCGGTGACGATGCCCTTCTGCGGGACCTGTGACCGGGTTCGGCTCACCGCCGACGGCCAGGTGCGCAACTGCCTGTTCGCCGCCGGCGAGACCGACCTGCGCACGCCGCTGCGCGACGGGGCCTCCGACGACGAGCTGGCGCAGATCTTCCGCGACTCAATCGGAGCCAAGCTGCCCGGTCACGGCATCAACGAGCCGCACTTCCTCCAGCCTCCTCGCCCGATGAGCGCGATCGGCGGCTGACCGAGCGGGCCCTGGGCCGAAGCGAACGGCGGGTCAGCCGCCAGCGAAAGGCGGGTCAGCCGCCAGCGAAAGGCGGGTCAGCCGCCAGCGAAAGGCGGGTCAGCCGCCAGCGAAGGGCGGGTCAGCCGCCAGCGAAGGGCGGGAGCACGTCGAGCTCGGCATCATGAGCCAGCGGCAGGCTGGGGTCGGAGACGTACTGTCCCTCGTGCAGCACCGAGCTGCGCTCCAGCACCCGGGCCAGCTCGGCCCCGTGCCTGGTGCGAAGGTCGGCGAGCAGGGTGCCGAGGTCGTCGGCGTCCACCCGCTCGCTCTGGGTCCCGGCCGCCTCGGCGGCCGCCGCGAAATACCTCACCGTGGCCATGGGGCCAGTCTCCCAGATGCGCAGGCGGGGTCCCACCCCGCCAGCCGCAGCCGGGTCACACCCGCCGGTCAGCAGGACCCGGGTCACACCCGCCGCCGGTCAGCAGGACCCGGTGACGTTCGTCGTGCGCCACCCGCTGCGCCCAGTCCTCCATGTCCTCCCACGTGTCGACGTCGCCCAGGTGCTGCGCCTCGACGTCGACCTCGTGCCAGCGCAGGTCGGTGACCAGGCGCCGGACGGAGGTGTCCCGGACGTCGGGGAGCGCGACCAGGGCCCGCTCCAGCGCGGTCCGACGGTAGAGCGCCAACAGCCACTGTCGGTGGCCGGTCGCGTCCAGGGGGCTGACCGCCTCGACATCATCGTCGACGTGGGCCAGCTCGGCGGCCAAAGATGCGAGCGCACGAGCTGCCTCTGGCTGGTCGACGGCCGCCACCGCGACCCAGTCGCTGCTCTGCTCAGCTCCTCGACCCCCCTCGGCCAGCGCGTCCAGGCCGGCGGCGATACCCGCCACCGGACCCCCGTCCGGTGGGTCCTCCAGGGTCTGCAGCAGGGTTCGGCCGGTCCCGGACGGGGGGAGCGTGGTGCGTCCGACCACGACGACCGCCCCACCCAGGTCCACGTCCTGCACCAGTCGCTCCAGCAGAGACCGCCCGCCGACGACGAGAGCTGCCTTGTCGCGGCCGCCGAGCCGGGCCCCCCGTCCCCCAGCAAGGATCAGCAGGTCGACAGGGACGGGGGCGTCGACAGGGACGGGGGCGTCGACAGGGACGGGGACGTCGGTCGGGACGGGGACGTCGGCCGGGACAGGGGCGTCGACAGGGACGGGGGCGTCGGTCGGGACGGGGTGGTGCGTCGGCATACCTCAGCATGGCACCGTCCCGACCCCGCCCACCAGGGTGCCGCATCCCCGACCGGGCCCCTCCTGCCACGCATGTGCAAAAGCGGTGCGTCACATCCGTTGTTTCGGCTACGCATGTGACGCACCGTTTCCGCACACGGGCGCTCGGGGAAGGGTCAGTAGCTGGGCAGAGAGGGGTCGACGTGCTCGATCCAGGCCAGCATCCCGCCCGTCATCACGCTGACGTCCTCGCGGCCAATGCGCACCAGGTGGGCCGCGGCGCGACGGGCGCGGGGGCCGGCCTTGCAGTAGACGACGACCGGGCCGTCGGGCAGGTGGTGGTCAAAGTCGTCCCAGGTGAGCACCTCGCCGACCGGGACGCACAGCGCCCCGGGGACCGTGCCCAGCTGGTGCTCGGCCGGCTCGCGCACGTCCAGCAGGACGGGCGGCTCGTCGGTGAGCATGGCGCAGACCTCTCGCGCGGAGTGCTCGCGGAGCGCGATCATCTCCCGCACCGGCTCCCGCGCGACCGCGGCCAGCACCGCACCCGCGGGCCGCAGCGGGATCTCCCGCGTGCGCTGGGTGAGGGCGTCCACGAGCAGCACCCGGCCGATCAGGGGCTCGCCGAAGCCGCAGATCAGCTTGACCGCCTCGGCGGCCATGATCGAGCCGACCTGGCCGACGAGTGCCCCCAGCACGCCGGCCTCCGCGCAGGAGGGCACGTCTTCGGGCCGGGGCGGCACCGGGTAAAGGTCACGGAGGGTGACCGCGTCGGTCACGCCCGGGACGAAGGTGGAGAGCTGGGCGTCGAAGCGCAGCACCGCGGCCCACACCACCGGCACGCCGAGGGCCGCGCAGGCGTCGCTCACGGCATAGCGGGTGGGGAAGTTGTCGGCCCCGTCCAGCACCACGTCGTGACCCCGCAGCAGGTCTTGGGCGTTCTCCGGGGTGATCCGCTGCTGCCGGGTCACGACGGTGACGTCGGGGTTCAGCGCCCGGGCGAAGCCGGAGGCCGAGTCGGCCTTCGGGGTGCCGATCGAGTCGGCGCGGTGCATGACCTGCCGCTGCAGGTTGGTGGTGTCGACGATGTCGTCGTCGATGATCGTCAGGTGTCCGACGCCGGCGGCCGCCAGGTAGGCCACGATCGGGCTCCCCAGCCCGCCGGCGCCCACGACCGCCACCCGGGCGTTGAGCAGCCGCCGCTGGGCCTCGATGCCCATCCCGGGGACCAGCAGGTGCCGCGAGTAGCGGGAGACCTGGGCCGGGGTGAGCTCGGGGCCGAGCTCAACGAGGGGCGCGAGGGTGGTCACGTCCAGCAGGCTACGTGAGTGGCTCAGCCGACCCGCTCCCAGCCGCGCTTCTGGGCGCGGGTGCCGGTGGCCCGGCCCTGCCGGACGTCCCGGGAACGGTAGACGATGTAGGGCCGCACGAAGTAGCCCAGGGGGGCGGAGAAGACGTGCACCAGCCGGGTGAACGGCCACATCGCGAAGAGGATGAACGCCCAGAAGGCATGCGCCCGGAAGCTCCACGGGATGCCTTCCATCAGGGTGGGGTCCGGCTGGAACCAGAAGATCTGCCGGAACCAGACGGAGACGTTCTCCCGGTAGTTGAAGTAGCCGTGCGCCCCGGTCTGCTCCGGGCTGACCCCCACACCAGCGGTCTGCAGGGTGTTGAGCGCACCCAGGACGATGACCAGCATCATCGCGGCATACATCACCTTGTCGTTGACCGTGGTGGCGGAGAAGACCGGCCCGACGGTCCGGCGCCGGTAGACCAGGATCGCCAGGCCCGCCACCGTCATGATCCCGAAGATGACCCCGCCGATCACGGCGAACTGGTGGTAGACCTCCTCGGGCACCACCCGGTCGGTCCACGACTTGGGGATGACCAGGCCCATGAAGTGACCGAGCGCCACGCCGAGGATCCCGAAGTGGAACAGCGGGCTGCCGATCCGCAGCAGCTTGCGTTCGTAGAGCTGGGAGCTGCGGGTGGTCCACCCGAACTTGTCGTAGCGGTAGCGCCACACGTGGCCCACCACGAAGATCGCGAGGCAGACGTACGGGACGATCACCCAGAGGAAGGTACTCATCGGGGGGCTCCTACGGGAATGGTGGATCCGAGCTGGGCAGGGGAGGTATGCGGTGCACCGTCGCCGCAGCCGCCGGCCGGCGGCTCGCGCAGCTGGTCCAGGGCGGGGTCGATGGCATAGGGGGCGTTGAGGGCGGCGTCGTCCAGGCCGACGGTCTCTTGCGGCGGGCCCTGGGCAATGAGCTTGGCTAGCGCCACCTCGTCGTCGCTGTCCAGCGCCGGCAGGGTGGCGCGGACCGCGGCCAGCACGTCCAGCCAGGGTGAGGAGCGCTTGTCCAGCGCCCGCCGCAGCAACTCGATCCCGACCCGGTGGTCGTTGAGCAGCTTCCAGGCCGTCTCCGGTGCGGTGGTCGCCCCGAACTCCAGGACGACCGGGAGGAAGTCGGGCAGCTCGGCGGGGCTGTCCTCCCCCTCGCGCAGCTCCATGCCGTGCTGGCGGTAGAGCTGCTTGAAGCGGACCAGGGCCACGCCCCGGTTGCGGGTGTCGCCGTGCAGGAAGTAGGTCAGGTGCAGTGCGCACTTGCGGGTCACGTCGAAGGTGTCGACGTAGGCGACCTGCAGCGCGCCCAGACCTTCCTGCGCCAGCGTCGTGTCCACGTGGTCCAGGAACCGGCTCAACGGTCCGCCGGCCTGCCCGGGCAGCCCGGCCACCACCTCTCGCAGCAGGGGCAGCCGAGCGACCAGCTGGTCGTCGGGGTAGTCCAGCAGCAGCGAGCACAGCTGCCACGTGTCCGCCTGGGCCTGGGCGTCCAGCCGCGGCTGGGTGCGGCGGTGCCGCTTCCAGGGCAGCATCAGCGCAGCCCTTCCTCAGAGCCCGCGACGTTGTCCGGCCGGGCCCGGCCACCGGCCAGGGTGGCACTGTCGTCGACCCCTGCGGCCGCCTCCTGCGGGGAGGTGACCTTCGGGTCCGGGGTCGGGAAGAGGCCCTCGGGCACGCCCCGGCCGTCCCAGTTGAGCAGGTTGACCCTGCCCCGCTTGGACCCGCCGGAGACCAGGTTGTCCGCGGTCGCCCGCTCCTGGAGCATCTTGAAGTTCTCCACCGCGACCGGGGTCACCCCGCCTCGCCCGGAGCCCTCGCCGAACGGACCGGAGGTCTCCATCAGCTCGTCGTCGTAGTTGCTGACCGGGCAGTCGGTGGCGATCTCCTCCAGGGCGTGCGCCTGCTCGCCGTGGGCCGAGGGGATGACGTAGCGGTCCTCGTACTTGGCGATCGCCAGGAGGCGGAACATCTCATACATCGCCTCCTCACTCATGCCCACTGCCTCGGGGATCTCCGCCCGGGGGTCGCGCCCAAGGTTGATGTCGCGCATGTAGGAGCGCATCGCCGCCAGCTTGCGCAGCACGTCGTTGACCGGGCCCACGTCGCCAGCGGTGAACAGGTTGGCGAGATACTCCACCGGGATCCGCAGCGCATCGATTGCGGCGAACAGGTTGTCCTTGTCCTCCGCGTCGTAGCCGGTGTCCTTGATGACGTCGACGACCGGGCTCAGCGGCGGGATGTACCAGACCATCGGCATGGTGCGGTACTCCGGGTGCAGCGGCAGGGCCACCTTGTAGTCCTGGATGAGCTTGAGCACCGGCGACTTCTTCGCTGCCTCGATCCAGTCACCGGGGATGCCGGCCCGCTCGGCCTCTCTCGCCACGGCCGGGTCGCGCGGGTCCAGGAAGACCGAACGCTGCGCCTCGTAGAGGCCGTGCTCGTCCTGCACCGAGGCGGCCTCGAGCACCTTGTCCGCGTCGTAGAGCATCAGCCCGATGTAGCGCAGTCGGCCTACGCAGGTCTCGGCGCACACGGTGGGGATGCCGACCTCGACCCGGGGATAGCAGAAGGTGCACTTCTCAGCCTTGCCGGTCTTGTGGTTGAAGTAGACCTTCTTGTACGGGCAGCCGGTGACGCACATCCGCCAGCCGCGGCACTGGTCCTGGTCGACCAGCACGATGCCGTCCTCGGCCCGCTTGTAGATCGCGCCGGAGGGGCAGGAGGCAGCGCAGCTGGGGTTGAGGCAGTGCTCGCAGATGCGCGGCAGGTAGAACATGAAGGTCTCTTCGAACTCGAACTTGACCTTGTCCTCGATGCCCTTGAGCATCGGGTCCTTGGCCGCGTGCTCCTGTGAGCCGCCGAGGTCGTCGTCCCAGTTGGCCGACCACTCGATGTTGATCTGCTTGCCGGAGATCAACGAGTGGGGCTTGGCCACCGGGAAGTTCTCCTGCGCCGGAGCGTTCAGCAACGTCTCGTAGTCGTAGGTCCACGGCTCGTAGTAGTCGTTGATGCTGGGCATCTTGGGGCTGGAGAAGATGTTGAGCAGCTTGTTCAGCCGGCCCCCGGCCTTGAGCTTCAGCCGGCCGCCCGGCGTCACCTCCCAGCCGCCCTTCCAGACCTCCTGGTCCTCATACCCGCGCGGGTAACCCATGCCGGGCTTGGTCTCGACGTTGTTGAACCAGACATACTCCGTGCCCTGCCGGTTCGTCCACGCCTGCTTGCAGGTCACCGAGCAGGTGTGGCACCCGATGCACTTGTCGAGGTTCATCACCATCGCCATCTGGGCCATGACTCGCATATCTACCGCCCCGCTCCTCGTACTCCGAACCTCACCATGGTCTGCACGTGCGCCGTCCTCACTCGTCCTTCGTCGCGGGGCATCAGTACTCCACCTTCGCCGTGCGCTTGCGGATCATCGTCACTTCGTCCCGGTTGTTGCCGGTCGGGCCGATGTAGTTGAAGAAGTACGCATGCTGCGCGTAGCCACCGATGATGTGGCTGGGTTTCATCAGGATCCGGGTCAGGCTGTTGTGGATGCCTCCGCGCTTGCGGTCCGTCTCGGTCAGCGGCACGTCGATCAGCCGGTCCTGGGCATGGTGCATGTAGACGGTGCCCTCCGGCATCCGGTGGCTGACGATCGCCCGGCAGGCGACCACCCCGTTGCGGTTGACCGCCTCGATCCAGTCGTTGTCCCTGACCCCGATCTTGGCGGCGTCCTGGTCCGACATCCAGATCACCTGGCCACCGCGGGAGAGCGAGAGCATGAACAGGTTGTCCTGGTACTCGCTGTGGATCGACCACTTGTTGTGCGGGGTCAGGTAACGGACCGAGACGCCCAGCTCGTTCTGCTCACCCGGTGAGCTCTCCCCGAACAGGGTCTTCATGTTCAGCGGCGGCCGGTAGGTCGGCAGCGCCTCGCCCATCCCGAGCATCCAGTCGTGGTCCAGGTAGAACTGCTGGCGCCCGGTCAGGGTGTGGAAGGGTTTGGAGCGCTCGATGTTGATGGTGAACGGGCTGTACCGCCGTCCGCCGGACTCGCTGCCGGACCACTCCGGGGAGGTGATGACCGGCACGGGAGCGGCCTGGGTGTCGGCGAAGGTGATCTGCTTGCCCTCGTGCTCGGAGGACAGGTCGTGCAGCTGGGTGCCGGTGCGCTCCTCCAGGTACTTGAAACCCTGGGTGGCCAGGTGCCCGTTGCTCACCGCCGACAGGTGCATGATCGCGTCGGCGAACTGGATGTCGGTCTCCAGCTTGGGCTGGCCGTCGGCGGCACCGCCCCGGACCACACCGTTGCGGCGGGCCAGGATGTCGATCTCCCGGCTCACCTCATACTTCACGCCCTTGGTCAGCATGCCGACGTTCTTCAGCAGCGGACCGATCGCGGTCATCTTGTCGTAGATGGCGGTGTAGTCCCGCTCGATCTCCGCGATCACCGGGAGAGTCTTGCCCGGTATGGCGTCCACCTCCCCGGTCTTCCAGTCCCGGACCCGGCCGTGGACGGTCGCCATCGCCTCGGGGGTGTCGTGCCACAGCGGCTTGGTCACCACGTCCTTGCGGGTGCCGAGGTGGTCCACCGCCAGCTCGGAGAACCGCTTGGCGATCGCCTTCCACGCCTCCCAGTCGGTCTTGGACTGCCACGGCGGTGAGATCGCCGGGTTGAAGGAGTGGATGAACGGGTGCATGTCGGTGGTGTTGAGGTCGTGCTTCTCATACCAGGTCGCCGCCGGCAGCACCACGTCGGAGAACAGGGTGGAGCTGGTCATCCGGAAGTCGAGGGTGAGCAGCAGGTCCAGCTTGCCCTCGACCGCCCGCTCCGGCCAGGCCACACCCTTGGGCCGCAGCTCCGGCGGCGCCTCGGTGGCCCTGACCGCGTTGTCGGCGCCGAGCAGGTGCTTGAGGAAGTACTCGTTGCCCTTGGCGCTGGAGCCGAACAGGTTGGCCCGCCACAGGGACAGGATCCGCGGGTAGTTCTCCGGGTTCTCCGGGTCCTCGACCGCGAACTGCAGCCTGCCCTCCTTTAGCTGGGAGGCCACATACTCCCCGGCGCCCATCCCGGCCGCGGCCGCGTCGTCGGCGAGGTCCAGCGAGGAGCGGTCGAACTGCGGGTAGGACGGGGTCCAGCCCAGCCGCACCGACTGGGCGAGCAGGTCCATCGTGGTCTGGCCAGCGAAGACACCGGTGCTGCCGTTGATGGCGTCGGCGTCGAAGGTGTCGTAGCGGTACTGGGAGGTGTGGACGTACCAGTACGCGGTCTGGTTCATGTGCCGCGGCGGGCGGGCCCAGTCCAGCGCGAAAGCCAGGTGCTGGAAGCCCATGATCGGGCGGATCTTCTCCTGCCCGACGTAGTGCGCCCAGCCGCCGCCGTTACGGCCCTGGCAGCCGGTGATCGTGGTGAGCACCAGCATGGCCCGGTAGACCTGGTCGGAGTGGTACCAGTGGTTGGTGCCGGCCCCCATCAGGATCATGCCGCGCCCGGTGGTGTCGATGGCGTTCTGCGCCCACTCCCGGCCGATCCGGATGATCTGCTCGGCCGGAGCCCCGCAGATCTCGGCCGCCCAGGCGGGGGTAGCGGGCACAGAGGGGTCCTCATACCCGGTGGGCCAGTGGCCCGGCAGACCGTCCCGGGCCACGCCGTAGTGCGCGAGCATCAGGTCCAGCACGGTGGTGACGAGGTGCTGGCCGACCCGGCGGACCGGGACACCGCGTCGCTCGGTGCGCAGGTGCCCCTCGACGTTGTCGAAGCGGGGCAGCGTGACCTCCACGGCTTCGCCGCTCTCGCCATAGAGGGTCAGCGCGGGGTCGATGCCGTCCAGCTCCAGGTTCCATCGGCCGGCTCCCTCGTCGCCGTAGCGGTGGCCGATCGAGCCGTTGGGGATCGCGACGTCGTTGACCGCGCGGTCCAGGACCGCGGGCTTCCACAGCGCGTTCTCGCTCTGCTGCTCGGGGTACTGCTCGTCGAGGTCACCGGCGGTGAGGAACTTGCTGGGCTGGTAGGAGCCGTCCTCCTGCTGGACCAGGGTGACCAGGTAGGGCAGGTCGGTGAACCGCTTGTTGTAGTCGGTGAAGAAGTCGACCTGCTGGTCGACGAAGAACTCCTTGAGCACCACGTGGCCCATGCCCATCGCCAGCGCCCCGTCGGTGCCAGGGTCGGAGGCGACCCACTCGTCCGCGAACTTGACGTTGTCGGCGTAGTCGGGGGAGACCGCGATGACCTTCTGGCCGCGGTATCGGGCCTCGACCATCCAGTGCGCGTCCGGCGTGCGGGTCAGGGGGACGTTGGAGCCCCACATGATGAGGTAGCCGGCGTCCCACCAGTCGCCGGACTCGGGGACGTCGGTCTGGTCGCCGAACATCTGCGGGGAGGCGTTGGGCAGGTCGGCGTACCAGTCGTAGAAGGAGAGCATCGGGGCGCCGATGAGCTCGTGGAAGCGGGCGCCGGAGGCGTAGGACACCGGGGACATGGCCGGGATCGGGGAGAAGCCGGCAATCCGGTCGGGGCCGTGGCGCTTGACCGTGTAGACGTGCGCGGCCGCGATCAACTCCACGACCTCCTCCCAGGAGGAGCGGACCAGCCCACCCTTGCCGCGAGCGCTCTTGTAGGCCAGAGCTTTTTCCTCGTCCTGGACGATCGAGGCCCAGGCGATGACCGGGTCGCCGTACTGCTGACGGGCCTCGCGGAACATCTCCAGCAGGATGCCGCGGACGTAGGGGTAGCGGACGCGGGTCGGGCTGTAGGTGTACCAGGAGAAGGCGGCACCGCGGGGGCAGCCGCGGGGTTCGTACTCGGGCCGGTCGGCACCGGCGGAGGGATAGTCGGTCTGCTGCGCCTCCCAGGTGATGATCCCGTCCTTGACGTAGACCTTCCAGCTGCAGGAGCCGGTGCAGTTGACGCCGTGCGTGGAGCGGACCACCTTGTCGTGGCTCCACCGGTCCCGGTAGAAGGCATCTCCAGACCGACCGCCGGTGACGTGCACGGACCGCTGGTCCTCGGACACCTCCCCCCGGGTGAAGAAGCGGCTGGTGCTGACCAGTGCCTGGCTCAGCGGGCCGTCCAGCCCGGCAGGCGTGGTGGTGCCCTGGCTCATGAGGTGCTCTCCTGATCGGTGGGTGACGTGCCGGTTGCCGGCGGGTCGGTGGCGGGCGGGTCCGGGGGCTGCGGGTCGGTAGTGGGCGGGTCGGTGGCGGGCTGCTCGGGCATGAGCAGCCCCTCGACGTCGACGGGGCCACCGTCGCGGAAGACCACCGCGTGACAGGTCCGGGGCCCGACGAAGGGGCGCAGGCTGACCTCGGCCTGCTCCTCCCCCGCCACCTCCAGGGCCCCGCGGAGCAGACCGCGGTGCACCCCGCAGACCACGGCCGGGCGGACGCGAGCCAGCTCCAGGAAGGGGCAGTCCCGCAGAGTCAAGGTGGCCTCTCCTTCGGCGC